>CAZCGF010000041.1:0-24256 GCA_964498115.1 uncultured Planctomycetaceae bacterium
TTATGTCACCTTCGCTTTTGCACGACTTGCGCGCATCCATTCATCGCCCAACCACCCAAATCGGCTCACCGCGCATGCGCAACTCCGCCAACCGGCAAGCCGCGCCGGCGCACCCGCCGCGCGCAGCCGCGCCTTCACTGGACCCCTTGGCCCCTCAGCCCCTAGGCCCCTTGTTCTTCATCGCTTGCGAAAATGAAAATGATTCTAAGAAACCAGCCCCTTGTTCTCCGCCCGCCCCTCTTCGGAAAACGCCGTGTACATCGGCTCAAGAACCTGCTCGCGCTCCAGCTGCGCCGAAAGCAGCTCCCGCCAAAGCCCATACCCGCTCACCGGATGATGGTCCCGCGCCCGCTTCTGCGTCTCGTCGCATCGCGCCAGCCCCAGCCGAATCGCCTCCGCGCAGGACTTCGGCAGCCGCGACATGCTGCTCTCAAAATGCGCCGCATCCAGCGTCCGCTGCGCGTGAAAGCCAAGCACCAGCCCCAGATGGGCATGACTCCGCCACTCATAAGGCGTCGCCCGCACGAGCCGGATCGCCCGCCTCGGATCGTCCATGTGCAGATACGCCGCCTGAAAGGCCACGCCCTCGACCAGGTCGCCGTCGTGTTCCGGCGCGAATTCCCCGATCGCCTCAAACAGCGCCGGCCGATCGCTCAGGAATCCCACGTACATGGCCCGCCCCAGCCCATGAAAGGCCGCGCGCCGATAGTACCCCGGAATCGCCCGGAAGTGCGCCACCGAGGTCGTCCGATGCATGAAGTCCAGCAGGCCGAACTTGAACCCATACCCGTCCAGCACCAGGTACCGGTGCCACGCATCGACCGACTGCGCCAGTCGAAGCACCTCTTCGAAGTTCCTCCCGAATCGAAGCGCGCTCCAAACCCCCAGCCCGAAGTGCGCCGGCCACACCCATCGCCCGGCCGTCTCAGGAGTCTGATGCAGTTGCGAGCGCCCGCCGATCCGCAGCGCCGCCTCGGTCATCGTCGCCCCTTCGACAACCAGCGCCCGCTGCGCCGGCGCCGTCGCCTCGCAGTCGTCGATCCATCGCCGCGATGGATGCAGCAGTCTCGTGAAAATCCCCCGCGCAATCAGCCGACAGGAATGATTCACCCACACGGCGTCTTCGCCGCGCGCATGAAGCCCCAGACGAGAAGTGGGGGAGGCGCTCAATACCCGTGCGACCCACAGCGGCGTGCCATAGCGCGCGATCGCCACCGCGAAGCCGATTCCCACCAGGATCAAAACGGTGATCTGCATGGATCCGACCGCCGCCCCTTCGAGCGAGTCCGCCGAAGTCGAGTCCGCCCGCGATTCATTCGCCGAGCCATCGAAGTCCGTCGCCCGCTGCGCACTGATTATATCGCGCCGTCGCCCCGATGTGTGCAAAACACACCAGGCATCATGGTGGGGGGGATGAATCAACCTAAGACGGGAAAATCAACTCCGACAGCGGCACCTGAACCTCCATCGTCCCCAGATCGACGGACGCCTCCTGCTTCTCCAGCCGCACACGTACAATCCGACCCGGATTGTCGAATTTCGCCACCCGCACCGCGTCGCCCGGCCGCAGCTTCAAGACCCGCTCCAGCCACGCCGCATAGCGAAGCTGTTCCTTCTCCAGCGCTTTGGCCCGATCCATCGCAGCCAGCGTCGCCCTCGCCGCCTCTGCCCGGGCAGCCTCCGCATCCTTCCGCGACCGCTCCGCATCCCGCCGCGACCGGAGCGTTTGCCCGATTGCCCGGTTCAAGGCCCGATGCTGGCTGCTCAGATGCCGCTTGGCCCGCTCAACCAGGGTCCGCGGCATCCCCAGCCGCGAGGCGATCGCGATGGCGTTGCTCATGCCCGGCTCCCCGATGCAAAGCTCATAGGTCGGCCGCAGCGTCTCCAGATCAAACTGCACCGAGGCATTGTCGATCCTCGGCAACTCCAGCGCCATGCTCTTCAAACTGCCAAGGTGCGTCGTCACCATCGCCTGGCATTTGGACTGCCCCAGATGCTCAACAATCGCCCGCCCGATCGCAGCCCCTTCGTCCGGGTCCGTTCCCGCCCCGAGTTCATCCAGCAGCACCAGCGTCCCCGGTCGGGCCCGCTTCACGATTTCAAGGATGCGCCGCATGTGCGCACTGAAGGTGCTCAACGATTGGTGCAGGCTCTGCTCGTCACCAACGTCGATCCAAACGCCGTCAAACGCCGGCAGCGTCGAGCCCGGATCGGCCGGAATCGGCAAGCCCGCCTGGGCCATCACCGCAATCAGCCCGACGGTCTTCAGCGCCGCCGTCTTTCCGCCGGTGTTGGGCCCCGTGATGATCATGATGTCGAAGTCATCGCCCAGCCGCACGTCGATCGGCACGACATTGACGCGATCGGCCTGGCCGTCCCCATCTTGGCCCTGGGTCAGCAAAATCGGATTGCGCGCCCGGCGCAGCAGCAGCCGCGGCTCTTCCGACAAACAGGGAATGACCAGATCGTATTTCTTCGCGAACCGGATCTTCGCCGTCAGCAGGTCGATCAGCGCCACGGTCTCCAGCGTCCGCAGGAGTTCCTTTTGATTCAGGTGAATCAGATGCGTCAGTTCCCAGAGGATGCGCCCGATCTCCTCCGACTCCGCCTGCATCAGATTCACGCGCGTGTTGTTCAGCTCCACCGCCTCGGCCGGCTCGACGAAAAGCGTCTGACCGCTGTCGCTGCTGCGATGAATGATCCCCGTCACCCGCCCGCGCTGATCCGCCCGCAGCGGCAGCACCATTCGATCGGCGTGAAATGTCGCGTTGGGATATTGCAGGTAACGGCTGACGTGCGGTTGCCGCAGGATTCGATCGAAGACCGCGCGAATCTGCACCCGCGCGTCATCAATATCCTGACGAATCCGCCACAGCCGGTCGCTCGCCCGGTCCACCACGCAGCCGCGATCGTCAATCACCTTGCGAATGCGATCCACGATCGGCTGAAAGTCGCCCACCCGGCCGGCCAGCTTCTGGATCGTCTCGTTCGGTTCGCCGGCCTCACCGAGATAGCGACGAAGGGCGATGATCGCTTCAAGCGTCGAGGCAACCTCGGCGAATTCCTCGGGCTCCAGCTTGGCCGGTGGAATCGCCCGGCGAATATGCCCGCGAACATCTCGGACCCCGCCCAACGGCGGAAGTCCGTGCGCCCCGGTCCACGCCGCGAACTCGATATTCTGCGTGCGCCACAGCGCGACCTGCGAGGCCTTTCGAGAAGGCGTGATCCGCGCGGCCAGCTCCTTGCCGACGGCGCAACTGGCGCAAGTCGCCAGGATGCGTCGGATCTGATCGAACTCAAGTTTTTCGAGCGTGTGCGCGTCCACGCGGTGATTGTATGGCCGCGAAGCAAACTGCACCAAACCTGCTATCGCAGCCCGTATATGCGATCGACGCGCAGCGTCAGATTCCCCTTGCGAATCTCCGTCACGCCGAGGTTCTCATCCGCGAGATTGCCGATCGGCCCAAAGCCCTTTTTGCCGTATGGATGGTTCGCTCGCCGCAGCGGCTGCCGCGCCGCGTGCCCGTCGAGGTACAGCACCTGCGCCTGCTTCCCGTGGCGGAAGTGTGCAAAGCCTCCGTTCACGCCGACATTGCGATCGAAAAGCGAAGGCTCCTGCCACTGGATGTACGCCGGCTCGTTGAACGGCTGATCGAGCGTCCCGCCCGATGAGTAATCGAGCCGGTCGAAGTGAATGCCGTCCGCAAGTGCAAAGACATCGGCACTCCGCCCGGCGAATTCCGCGGCCCGCCCGGTCCCGGAGGTCGCGCTGCTGATCCAGTTGTATCCCCCCAGCGCGCCGGTGTTATAGCCGAACCCGCCCGCCGAAGGTTCGAACTTGCGAAAGTAGAGTCCCGATTGAGACGGAAAGCTCGGACACCGAAAGTCCTCCGCCCCCGCGCTGAGGTACTTGCCGAGGAATCCCGCCGCACGATCCAGCCTGCGCCCGGTCTGAAGCGGGTTGCTCGACGGCCCGCCCGGTTCAAATCCGAACCACCACCGCCGCCCGCCGTCCGGCCCGCTGACGTCCTTGTAGTAAGGCCAGAACCAGCCGTCGTTGTCGTCGAGGTACATGGTCATGCCCAGCCCGGCCTGATGCAGCGCCGCGATGCACACCGAGCTTCGACCGGCCGACCGCGCTTCCCCCAGCGCCGGAATCAGCACCGCCGCCAGCAGGCCGACGACCGACGTCACGACCAATAGTTCGAGCAGGGTGAACGCAGCCCCTCTCCCGCGTCCACCCCGCCCCATGTTTCTGAGTACGTGATGCGTCATGCCTTACGATCCCACGAGTGCCGCGACGAATCCGTCCACGTCGTCAATCGTCACGCTTTCGCTTGCGTCGAAGTCTCCCGACGCCGTCTGGCACGAGCTGGGCACGCTGCCGAGCAGCACCTCGACGAAGGGCGCGACGTCCAATCCGTTTGCAGCGCCGTCGCCGTTCATATCGCCCGCCGGACGAAGCTGCCCGGCGAACTGAATCTCCGAGAATTCCACGTCTGCAATCACACTCGATCCAAACGGATTGAACGTATCCTGCCAGAGCGTGATGGCGAACGAATCGACGCTAAACGGATGGTCCACGAAGAGCGCCGTCTGAATCGTCGTTGCATCCGCGTCCGTCCCGCCGGGCCCGCCCGTGCCGTCGGCATTGATCGCCAGATCATTGCCGCCCTGAGAGACGGTCAGTGTCAGCACCTGCGTCTGCGGGTTGAAGTGAACGGTCGCCGTCGTCAGGACATCCAGTGCGATGTCTTCGTCACCGAAGGGCGTGTCGATCCGCGACTCCGCGCCGAACGGAAATTCAAACTCCGAAAAATATCCCGCGCCCGTATCGCTGTGAATCAGCGTCGAGCCGAGCGTCGGTCCGCCGAACAGCGGGCTGACATTCGGGAAGTAGTCGAACGCGACGTTGTCGAAGGCGAAGTCCGGTCCCGCGCCGCCGGCCCGGTCGGTCCCCGTCGTGGCGGAGTTGATGAGTCCCCAGCCGATCTGCGCGAACTGATCGGGATCGGCGAAGAAGCCCGCGGAAAGAACACGAAACGTGACCGTAAACTCAAACTCATCGCAGTCGCCGAAGGCAACCGGCGTATTCAAATCGAGCGGACGTACATACCACGCTGTCGGCTCAAAGGTATCGAAATGGGCCGTGAGCCGCTGCGATCCGCCGTCATAGGTGAATCGCAGATCGTCGTGGCCCGGTGGAACGGAAAAGCGACTCCCGACAATCGGATCATCCTGGAATGTCTCGGACCATTGAACGCTTTGGCCAAAGCTATTGGGAATCGGGATGACGGCCAGCGCCGTCAGGGCGAAGAGGCCGCCTGAAAACCGAGACCTTGCACGGTGCGAACGAAATGACACCACAATCCATCTCCTCTCTCCGGCCGTCTTTCGCCGCCGGAAAAGAAAAACCTCCGCCAGCCGAATGGGTTCCGGGACGGAGGTTGGAGACTCGTTGGGTGCGATAGAAGATGCACGGTCACGATGTCGCCGACTTACGCCCAGATCCGGGGCGGAAACGACAACACGGCACAGGCAGGTCTTCTGGCTCTCGGATCGTCCTACTAACCGCGCCTTCTCTTCGCACATGGCGAAAATGGCATTTGCGGCGTTCGTCCCCGATTACAGCGGCGGGACCGCGGTGGATTTGCACCACCTTCCCTTTTTACTCCCAACACAGGAGGCCAGGGCCGAGCGATATTCACTTGTCAAACGAGCGGCAGCCGACGCGCAATAGGCGATGAAACCGCCGACTCGATGCAGGCCTTTTAATCCTTTGCCTCATGATGTGTCAAGTTAATAGTGCATGATGCGCGATGCGCATCGAGCCTAAACACCAGAACGCGGCGCGACTTGCGATGTAAAAAAAATTCGGGGCCGCGCCGACTCCCCTCGGCACGGCCCCACTGCTACTGAAAGCAGCAACCCGCTGGGCGAAGCCCTCCGAAAGACCCGCGACTCCCTCTCCCAGGAGCACGAATCTTCGACGGGCCTCCCCCAGCAAGCTGCCCGACGCGGCCTTCGTCACCGCATCGCTGGAACCTATAAGCACGTGCCGTACCAGCAGGGGATGTCCTCCTACAGTGCGAATTCTTGCAACCGCTTAAGCATTATCACACCGTGAGTTATGGCGCGTTCCGAAAAGTCTGTGCCCTGTTGCACGGCGTGCCAAATGGCCCGATTGGGAACTACTCCCCAAAAACCGTCCCCACTGGGTGTTGAGCGCATTCCCAAGTGCGCACACCGGAATCAACCTCGCATGGTTCGCAAAGACCAATGGCTCGACGAAGTGAAGTGCGCAGCGATGGATTAGGATTAATCAGGCAGTGGGGCGGCTAGCGATTGCGAAAGGGAAAACCCGACCTAGACCGCTGACTCCGCTTCAGCCATGTCGCCGCTGAGGTAGGCGATGAAGTCGCTCTTGGTCAGAAGTCCGACCGAGCGGTCGTTCTCTCGAACGAGAATGGCCGGCGCGCCCAGCGAAAGGGCCTTGAAGCCCTTTTCGATTTCCGTGTTCTTGTCCATCTTCGGATAGGGCGAGCCCATCACCTCGCCGACGAGCTTGTGGGCGATATCAACGTGGTCGAAGACGAGCTGCATGGCCGTGACTTCCTGAATGGAACCCACGATCACGCCGTTCGCATCGGCGACGGGAACCTGAGAGATGCCGTTTCGACGCATCAGGTCAATGGCCTTGCGCACCGAGTCCTTGGTGCCGACGGTAATCAGCGGCGGCACGTCGCCCTTGCCGGCAAGGACGTCGCCCAGGGTTGACCCCTGACCGGCCACCGCGAGATAGCCGAACTGCTGCATCCAGTCATCGTTGAAAATCTTGCTCAAATATCCGCGACCGCTGTCGGGCAAAAGCACTACGACGAGCTTGTCCGCCGGCAGGTCTGCCGCGACCTTGAGCGCCGCCCACGTTGCCGTTCCACACGAGCCGCCGCAGAGCAGCCCCTCCTCCCGAGCCAGCCGGCGGGCCATCGTGAACGAGTCCTTATCGCTGACGTTGACGACCTCATCGACGATCTTGAGATTGACCGTGTTCGGCATGAAGTCTTCGCCGATGCCCTCGACCTTGTAGGGCTTGGGCATGCTGCCGGGCGTGTAGATTGATCCCTCGGGGTCGGCCCCGATGATCTTGATCGCCGGATTTTTCTCTTTCAGGTAACGCGCCGTGCCGCTGATGGTGCCGCCGGTGCCGATCCCCGCGACGAAGTAATCGATCTTGCCGTCGGTCTGCTCCCAGATCTCGGGCCCCGTCGTTTCGTAATGGGCCTGCGGATTGTTGGGATTCTCAAATTGGTTGGGCTGAAAGGCCCCGGAAATTTCCGCGGTGAGCCGGTTGGCGACGTTGTAGTAGCTTTCGGGATTATTCGCGCCGACCGTCGGCACGGTGACCGTCTCCGCGCCGTAAGCCCGCAAAAGCGCGAACTTCTCAGGCGCCATTTTGTCAGGCATGACCAGAATGCAGCGATACCCCTTGATCGCCGCGGCCATGGCCAGCGCGGCCCCGGTATTCCCGCTGGTGGGCTCAACAATCGTTCCGCCCGGCTTGAGCTTCCCGGCCTTCTCGGCCTCCTCCAGCATCTTGATGGCCGGGCGGTCCTTGACCGAGCCGCCTGGGTTGAAATACTCAACCTTGGCCGCGACCGTGCAGGCGAGGCCCGCGGTCACCCGATTCAATCGCACGAGGGGCGTATGGCCGACTACTTCGAGAACGCTATTGTGGATTTTCATGCGGTGTCGCTGTCTCTTTTATCAGGTCGGGTCGAGGTCAGAAAAATCGCGGCCAATCCGGGTGATTGCGCCGACCTGCGATTGTGACGAATTCGGCAGGGACCTGCAACTGTTGATCGCAGGGGGCGGGGAGTTACGCCGGCGCCAAATACCCTACCCCGCAAGCATCGCAAGGCGCACGAGTTAGGACTGCGCTTAACGAGTACTCAAAACGCAGAGGCCGCCGAGGGTCAGACTCGGCGGCCTTTTAATTGCATGCGTGGCGCTGGGTTCCCAGGCCTGTCCAACTGATCAGGGCCGCAGCGGGGAGGACGACTGCTGCTGGAGCTCCATGCTCATTCTCCGGATCGCCGGCGTGACGCGCAGGCCATGGCGCTGAGCGAAGCTTACCATGTCGCGAGCGTCCACGACGCCGTCACCCGTCAGGTCCGCCGCATCCGCGGCCGGCACAAATGCCCTTAATTCCGTCGTCGAAATAGACCCGCGCGAACGCAGGCCGTCCAGCGGCTTTTCAGTGTGAGTGGATTCATCAGCCTGAGCGAAGCCGCCCGGCTTGCGTCCCGGTGTCGGCGACGAAGCGACACAACCCTGAAGCGGATCGCTCACCATGAAAAAGTTGATCTGCAGGGCCGTAAAGTCCACCGTTCCCTGCTGCCCGTCGCCGTTGACGTCCGCGCCCAGAGAGCAGTCCGCGGGTGCGCCTGCCATGCAGTCGCTCACGGCTGTGTTGAACCGCGCCGCCAGAATTGCAAAGTCGAGAATGTCTACGATGTCGTCCTGAGGTGTCGAAGTGGTCTGGAAGTCACCCGAGAGCAAAGTCGTCCCGCCCGACAGATTGACCACGTCCTCGTAGCTACCCGACAAGTCCACCGCCACGACGCGGCGAAGCGTATGCCCTTCGCGGACGGCCAGCCACTGCGCGGACGGATCGACGTCTTTGAGGACCACGGTCGCACTGCCCACACCGTCGATCAGGTTCGGCGTGAATGAGGTGCCGACCGTGCGAACCTCACTGCCGCTCGGGCAACTCGTAATCTCGAACTCTACGTCTCGCGTGACAGTGCCCGCCGTAAGGCCCTGGATGGCGATATTCGCAGTGATGCACGCCCCGACCGTGATCGTCATGCAATCGGCCGCGCCGCTGCACGTGATCGAGTCTGTCACGGTCACGCACAGGTCGTACACACCGGGCACCGCCGATGCCACGTCAAACGTGGGATTCGCCGCGCTGGGATCATCCAGAAACGCCGCGCCCGTGCCGGTCCACGCGTATGTATAGGGCGGATTTCCGCCGGACCCAGTATTCATCCCGCCGATCGTGGGATCGGCATCGGACGGACAAAGAACGAGATCCTCGCCCGCGTCGGCAACGGGGATCGGCGCAGGCGTATGCGTACACTCGCCGGGGCCGAAGTCAGGCAGATCCATCAGGCTCCACGTGGCCCCGACCAATGAACCGTCGTTCGCATTGCCCGACGAATCCGCGGCCGAAGCGCCCATCCCCTCATCCAGTCCCCATCGGCCGACCATGCCCGCGGCGGACACGATGCGCACAAGCCGATCATCCGCGATGTCCGGGCCCATTCTTGCATGATCCCAGACGCGCACTTCGTCGATGCGACCGGCGAAGAATCCTTCGGCAGCCTGCGACGAATTGAACGCCGACGCCACGCCAAACGGCTGGATGCTGTCGTCGCGCGGTTCGTTCGTCGTATTGAACGTCCCGTCAAGAACGCCGTCGAGATAGATGCGCATCGCCGTGCCGTCATAGGACAGTGCCGCATGGTGCCAGGTGTTCTGCGTGATCGTCGTTGCTCCGATGACGGCATTGTTGCTGCCGCCCGGATCGGTCTCAAAGTCTCCCGCAAGAACGCCACCGCCGACATCCGTGGCGATACCCAGGAAGTAATTGAGGTCGCGATTATCGCCATCGGCCTCCCCGCGTCCCTTTGACACAAGCGGAAGTCCGATGACGCGCAAACCGGGCTGTGATCCGCCGGTCCCGCCGCCGGTCAAAGTGGTGGTGCCGCCGCCGGTCCAGTTGAACCAACATTCGACGGTGAATCTCGCCAGGCCCAATTCCGTGTGCGTGGCCGCAGCGCCGTAGGCAATGCGATCATCAATCCCGTCAAACACCGCGGCCGCGATGTTCTGTACGTCGCACGAGTCAATCGTGCACCCGTCCATATCGTCGCAGTCCCCGACATCCGAACAGCAGTCGGGAATCGGCGTGTGCATGCAGAAGTCGCCGACGCACTCATCGAGCGTGCACGGATCGCCGTCGTCGCATTCAGAGCTGTCATGGCAGCAATTCGCAATCGGCGTATGCTCGCACGCGTTGTTCACGCATGCATCAGTCGTGCAGATGTCGCTGTCGTCACAGTCTCCCGCGTCGAGGCAGCAGCCCTCAATCGGCAAATGCACGCAGCCGCCGCTTCCGAGATTGGGCAGATTCGTCGTCACCCACACCGGTCCGTTCGTCAGCGTGCCGTTTTCAGCCGTCGGCGTGTTCGCCGAGTCCGCCGCGGCCGTGCCGGTCGCCTCATTGAGCCCCCAGCGACCAAGCAGGCCGGCTGCCGACGAAATCTCCGTCGCCATCGCGTTCAGTATTTCTGAAGGCGTGCGTACGAGGTTCCAGACCCGGACCTCGTCGATCGCGCCATTGAAAAAGCCCGCGGCAACGCCGGTCGACGTCATGGCCGATCCAATGCCGAAGTGCTGAATACTTGTGGCCTCAGGTGTAAATGCGCCGACCACCACGGTGCCTTCCGGATTACCGTCGAGATAGAGTCGCCATGTGCTGCCGTCGTAGGTCGCGGCGGCGTGATGCCATGCGCCGGTCCCGATGAGCGTGCTACCGGTGATCGGGTGGTTCAAGCCGGTGGCGGTGTCCTCAAAATCGGCGGCCAGGAAGTAGTTGCCGCCTGAGACGGAAAGACCCAGGAAATAGTTCATGTTCAGGTTGGCGGGCGTCTCAGCCTCGCCACGACCCTTGGTCACCAGTGGCACAACCGTAGTCAGGCCGCCGGTTCCCGTCGAAGTCTGCACACCCGCGCCGTCTCGTCGGAACCAGCACTCAATGGTGAAAATCGACGCGTTGAGTCCGGTCGCCGGCCCCATGGTGATGTAGTCATTCGTACCGTCGAAGACCACGGCCGCGACATTCGGTGTCGCACAATAGTCGGTGGTACAGGGGTTGGCGTCATCGCAGTCGCCGTCGTCCTCGCAGCACTCGGGAATCGGCGTGCCGGCGCAGTCTCCGCCGGAGCACGTGTCGTCGGACGTACAAGGATCGCCGTCGTCGCACGCATTCATATTATTCGTGTACTCGCACACGTTATTCACGCAGGCGTCGTCGGTGCAGGGGTTGCCGTCGTCGCACTCGCCGGCGTTGTGACAGCACCCGGGAATCGGATCGTGCTGACAGACATTGCCCACGCATGAATCCATCGTGCATGGATCCATGTCGTCGCAATCACCTGCGTCATTGCAGCAGCCCGGGATCGCCGTGTGCGTGCAGCCTCCGCCGCCGACATCGGGCAGATCCATCGTCACCCACGTAGGCCCGCTGGTCAGCGTTCCGTTTTCCATCGGCGTTGTCGAATCGCCGGCCGTGGTTCCCGTTCCTTCGTTCAGGCCCCAGCGACCCAGCAGCCCCGTCCCCGAGGTCACTTCGGCATTCATGTCAGCCTGAATCTCGGATTGCATCCGCGCGTAGTTCCAGACGCGAACCTCATCGAGCACGCCCGCGAACCGGCCATAGGTGGTCCCGTTCGAGCCGAACATGGTCGCCAGGGCGAAGCGGCCGACGCTGTTGGCCTCCGGTGTGGCGTTCTCGACCTCCGTATGAATGAGGCTGCCGTTGAGATACAGCCGCCACGTCGTTCCGTCGTACGTCGCAGCCGCGTGATACCACGTGTTCAGGGCGATGACGTTGCTCGCCGGACTCGTCGGCGAAGTGGCTGGGTGATTCGGACCGGCACTCTCTTCGAAATCGACGGCCAGCGTGTTGGTGGAAGTGTCGATGCCCAGGATATAGTTGGCGTTGAGATTTGCGGGCGTGTCTCCCTCCGGCGCGCCCTTGGTCACGAGCGGAACGAGCGACGCAATGCCACCCGTCCCCGTGGTGTTGCCGATTCCCGTCCCCGTGCGCTTGAACCAGCACTCAAGCGTGAACGTCGTCGTGTTCAGTCCGGACGCGGTGCCCATGGTGACATAGTCGTCCGTTCCATCGAAGGACAGCGCCGCCACATTACCCGTGGCGCAGTCGTCCACGGTGCAGGGGTCCGCGTCGTCGCAGTCGCCGTCATCGTCGCAGCACTCGGCGATCGGCGTTCCCGCGCACAATCCGCCAGCGCATACGTCGTTCTCCGTACAGGGATCGCCGTCGTTGCACGCATCGCTGTTGTTGGTGTACTGGCATGCGTTACCGACGCAGTCGTCATCGGTGCAGGGATTGGCGTCGTCACATTCCGCGGCCGTGTTGCAGCAGCCGGGGATCGGCGTGCCCGCGCACGAGCCACCCGCGCATGTGTCGTTCTCGGTGCAGGCGTTACCGTCATCGCACGAAGCGGAGTTGTTCGTATTGACGCAGGTCCCGCTGTCGCACGTATCATCCGTGCATGGATTCAAATCGTCGCAGTCTTCGTCCATGTCGCACTGGGAGACGGGGAAGAACGTGACCGACAGCTTCGGCGGAATCGTCCCTTCTGAAGAATCGAAGGTCCAGCTGTTGTCCGTCGCGGGGGGCAGAAACGCCCAGCCCAGATTCGTCGCGCCGGCAGACCATGCAACCAGACTGTTCGTAACGTCGATCGTGTGCAGCGTGACGCCGCTGGCGCTGCTGACGTCCGCGGTCGTTTCGGCTTCAATGCCGTTGGCCTGGACGCCGTCGTTGGCAAACGTGTTCCACGTCGCCGTATCGCTCCACGTCTGGATCATGCGATGCAGCAGCGCACCGGCATTGGCGCTCTCGTTAGTCACGTTGACAGTCAGCGTCGCCGATTGAATCGTCGAACCCAGCGGGATCTGATTCGGCCCGGCCCCGAAGACATCGTCAAACCGAAGCAGAATCTGCCGTAGCGGACTGAGGTCGACGGTGAGCGAAGTATCGGTGGCATGGCTGGTCGTCGGTGCCGCCGACTCGATGAACGTGTCTACCGTGGCAGAATATCCACCCAATCCCTCCTGGAACATGAGTGTCACCGGCTGCGCCTCGCACATGCCGGTGGACGGGTTACATACCTGACCCATTGGACAACTGACGGGAGTACCTGCGCAATCGCCGTCGCTGCACGTATCGCCCGTAGTGCAGAGACTGCCGTCGTCACACGTCGCCATATTGTTGGTATGCATGCAGGCGCCCATGTCACAGACGTCATCAGTGCATGGATTGCCGTCGTCGCACTCGCCGTTGGTCGTGCAGGTCGTTGTGAATGTCCACGTAGGGCTGGTGATTAAGTTGACGCCGTCGGACACAGTCACATACCACTCATAGGTCTTGTTGGCGTCGAGGCTGGTCCACGGAACGGTGGCATTGGTCCCGCTGGGTACGCTATTGGCCGTTCCAATCAGCGTGAACGGCGGCGCGCCGCCGCCCATGTCATAGGTAAGTGTGAACTGGCTGTCCGCATCGGTCTCGAACTCGCCCGCTCCGCCGTTGCGTGTAGGTGAGAAGGTCCTCACCTGGATCTGGTTGTTGGCCGGCGAGAATTGCAGCAACCGCAGCCAGCCGTCGCCGCCGTTCGACCGACTCTGATAGTCAGACAGAAGCGTATTGACCGTGTTTCCGCTGAACACATCCTGTCGCCGGCCTTCACCCGGAACGTGACCGCACAGCATCAGGAAAAGATTGGGATTCGCCTTCAGGGCGTCGTAAGTCGCCTGCCCCTGGTTCACGAATGAGCCCGGGTTGCCGGTGTTGATCAGCGTATGCGCGTAAACGATTCCTCGACGATTGCTATGTGTCTGCAATAGCCCGTTCGCCCACGCGAGGACCGCCTGCCGCGTCGCGTTGTTGGTGTCGTCCCACTCCAGCGCGATCGCGATGAAGTCGAGTCCGCTGACACTGAACAATTCATAATGATTGTCATTGTTGTTGGGATATAGCCCGGGGTTGCCGAAGTCATACCGCCCGCCGTAATAGTCGCGCCCGGCGAACCGGGACAGACCGAAGAAGTTGGTGTACCTCAGCGTCGTCGCCCCCTCGTCACCACCGCTTCGCGGGGCCCCAAAAGGTGTCTGGTCGTGATTGCCGACCGCGATGCCGTAAGGGATGCCATGCGTCAGCATCGTGGTGACGGGGTTTTCGAGAATCGCAAGCGCCGCATCCGCGACCAGCCACTCGGCATTCGGATCGGGACTGCCATTGCCGTTGTCGCCGTGCTCGACACAGTCACCCAGATGCGCCACGAATGCGATGTTCTGGCTGACGCGATTGTTGACGATCCACTGCGTCTGACCGTTATACAACGCCGGTCCGGAGGGCGTGACCGACGGACAACCCGCGCCGTTATTACACGAATAAAACTGCGTATCGGGCATCGCCACGATCGTGAAATCCGCGCCGACCGGAGCAGCAGCCTCGCGGCCGTAGTAGGAGACATTCATCGCCGTCATTTCCGGGTCGGATACGTTGACGATTAAGTCCGGCGAAGTGGTGATGCCGGTCGCCATGTCCGCGGGACTGATGAGCGTCGGCTGAGACGGCGGAAGATTCGGCGTCGCAAGGAAAGTAACAGAGAGCCGCGGCCGGTTTGCGACCGTGGCGCCCTCCGCCGAATCGATGACAAGGCCGTCCGTGCCGCCCGGAAGCCACACCCAGCCGAAGTTCGTCGCGGGATTGGACTGCCATGTCTGCAGGCTGAGCGACACGTCAGCGCTTCGGGACTGGCTCGCCGCGGTCCCGAAGGTGACAAGCGAGATATCCGGCGTAGCGACCGCCTCAACCCCGTTGGCCTGCACGCCGCCCACGAAGCTGTCCCACGTCGCCGACGCGGTCCAGTCCTGAAGCATGCGATGCATCGTGGTGGTATTGGCCGTGACGTTTGAAACAAACCCAGTAAGCGCCGCCGACTGAATCTGTGCCGCCGGCGGAATCTCGCCGGGATTCGAACCGTAAATGTTGTTGAATCGAAGCAGGGCGTGACGCTCGTTCGCGGCCCCGTCTCCGCCGCCGTCGATCGTCAGGGAGGCGACCGTATTCTGCGGCGTGCTCGTCTGGCCCGCGGCCGCGGTCAGCGTCGTATCCAGTGCCCCCGTGTAAACGCCCGTTTCCTGTCGAAAGACGACCGTCGTCTCGCCCGCGGCAACAAGCGCAGGGGCGGCATTCGCGCTGGTTGTTCGCGTCGGGCTGTTGACCAGTAATCCGTTTTGGGCAGCGCCGACCGAATCGTGCAAATCCAGCCCTGCGCCCTCGTTGAGACCCCATCGTGCGACGAGGCCGGTCCCCGACGTGATGGGCAGATTCATAGTGCCCTGGATGTCACCCTGCGACCGCGCGACACTCCAGAACCGAACTTCATCGAGCACGCCCGCGAAGAATCCGGCCGTCGTCGTCCCGTTGGACCGCAGCGTCGTCGCCAGGGCAAAATGCTGAATGCTCGTCGATTCCGGCGAAACGCCGTTGAACGTCGCCGTCGCCTCTAAATTGCCATTCAGATAGAGCGTCAGCGTCGTGTTGCCGCCCGAAAAGTTGGAGACCAGCGCAGCATGATACCAGGTGGCTGCGGCCAAGGGAGTCGTGCCCACGAGCGGATGATTCACGCCCCCCGCGGTGTCCTCAAAGTCCGCCGCCAGAAAATAGTTCGGGCTGCTGAAGTTCAGGAGCAACATATAATTCGCATTGAGGTTGGCGGGCGTTTCAGCTTCTCCCGCCCCCTTCGTCACCAACGGGATGGCATTCGCCAGACCGCCCGACCCTGTGGATGCCGTCGTGCCGGCGCCGTCCCTGCGGAACCAGCACTCGACCGTGAAAGTCGTCCCGTTGAGTTGAGACGTCGCTCCCATGGTCGCGTACTGAGTTGTTCCGTTGAACGAAAGCGCACTCTGCCCCCGCGCAACCGCGCAGGGCGCAACAATGCCGGCGACGCACAACAGGGCAAGCCATCCGCCATGAATGCGACATAGAGCCTGCTGGGGACGATACGACGTTTGATATGTTGATTTAGAAATGGCCCGATCCTCCCTTAATGGTCGACTGCGAATCGACGTGATATTCCAGAAGGCATAGATTCACTACAGTACGGATGCGACTCGGTACTCGTACTGCCTCCTTCAATGTTGCTTCCATTTCACCACGCTTGCACGCGGCTCGTCCGGCCAGGCTCGACCCCGCGACGCGCAAATCTCACGCCCAAAAGGGCGAGTCGAAGGCGCGCATTCGCTTCACAGGCACATCATCCCTCGCAGGTACGCAGGGAGCCCGTGGAGGGACGCTGTTTGGGGTCGGGACGATTCCCCTCGTCAGATAACTGCAATGATACCTAATTCGGACATGGGAAAGCAACCATTATGGCAGCCAACGGCCCTGGCGGCCCATTTCAACGGCCCGGAAGCAAGATTCGGGCCGCCCCGTCGTATCGTTGGGCCGGGCCGCGACTTCGCTTTTGAGGTAGCGCCGAACCACGGTCAGCGGGCAATCTGTCGGCCCAGTAGCCGATTCGACAAATCGTGCGAATGGGATTCCGAATTCAGTGACCAACGGATGATGCAAGCTCTTCCGATGCCTCGGCGCCGCATCGGGTGACCGTGTCCACGAGGCGCACGTAATCACATGGTAATGTGATGGTCTCGACGGGACGACTACTCAATATCTCAGTTGATATTTCCAAATCCTGTCCGTAAGTCGCAACGACAAGCGGAATGGCTTCACCTGCATTCGAGTCCAGCTTCTCCAGCGCGGGCAGTTGACGCTTCAGATCGTCCTGAGTCGCAGCAACGATGATCGCCACGGTGGGCTCTTCGGACTTAAGCCAACCGAGCTGATTGAAGAACACCGAAATCGGATCGCCCTGCGACTTGGAGGCCGGGACAGCGACCCGGGGTGGCATGGTAACGCTGCTCGTTAGTTCGCTGCCCATCGACTCACAGAATGTCTGGCTGGACTGCGCGGCATAAAAGAGCTGGATATCCGTCAATTTCGCGAGCGCCGCCGTGCCGATTCTCTCGATCGCGTGATCGTCGAGTCCCAGCGCCGAGGCGAATTCGTGATAGGGGAGCAATTGCGCGTTGCCGCTGTTCCCCGCAATCAGGGCATGTGCCATCCGGTTCGCCAGCGCCACCGTCAGAAGGCTCTGAGAATCCTCCTTCACGCCCGTTAGCTGCCCGACCGGGGCTTCGTGAAGCGAAGAGGCCTCGATGATCGCCGGCGATATGTTCCAGTGCTTGAGCAGGGCACGCGTGGCATCGGCGTGGCTCAGCTCAAAGGTCTCCATCTCAATGGCCTCCAGCCCCAATCCCGTCTCCCGAGCCCTTGCGATGACAGCCGAATACTCATCCTGAAAGACCGTACCCAGCACCATTCGCCCCACATCATGAAGCAGGCCTGCCAGGAACAGCTGATCCGCGTTGGCTCGGGAAGTCTCCTCGCCGATCATCTCGGCCAGCACCCCGGCCGCCAGTGAGTGCTCCCAGAACCTCTGAGGTACGAGCCCTGCCGCTGTCGCCTGACTGAAGTGCTCGATCGAAAGAATGGCGATGACTGCATTGCGCACAGCCGTTAGTCCGATGCGCTGGATGGCTTCCTGAAGGTTCTTCGCGCCCTTGCCCCGTTGGTAAAAGCTCGAGTTCGCCACGCGTAGCACCTGCAGCGACAACGCCTGATCCTGGCGAATGGCTGAAGCGATTTCTTCAAAGGTGCTCGTGCCGCTTCGCGTCAGCGCGATGACGTATTCAAGGATCGGCTTAATGCTCCGCAGGTCGATTTCCTGATTCAGTCTCTTGAGCACCACGGACTTTGACAGGCGGCCAACCGTGCTGACGCGCGTCGCGCCCTCAGCCTTCCCGCGAGGCGGGGCATTCTCAGCAGATGACGCCTTTGGCGCGCACGATTCCTGCGGCACACATGCTCGCTCGATGTCGCCCGGCTCGGCTGCGCCGATGAGCGACTCCACCCGGTTGATCAACTCCGACGTCGAATAGTTCGCCTTGAGCAGAAAGCTGGACACGCCCATCTGGGCCGCTTGCAAAATGGCGCTTCGATCGGCGCTCACGGTCAGCATGATGACCGGAGTTTTTTTTGTTGCCTCAAGGCGGCGCAATTGCCCTAAGAAAGTGAACCCGTCCATGACCGGCATCGACTGGTCCAGCAGTATTAAGTCCGGCGTTTGACTGATCGCGACTTGTTGGGCCTCCTGCCCGTTAGAGGCTACACATGTCTGGAAGCCGTGCAGTCGAAGAGTTGCGGCAATCGGCTCCCGGCAGATCGCGTCATCATCAACAACCAAAATCGTTTTCATCGACGGCCTCCGGGGGCTCAAGTCGCGCCGACCACAGTTGTCACACTTCGTTTGCTCGGTGAATTGAAATCGTCAATCGGCCCACGTACGTAAGTAAAGCGCGGCCCCGGCCTTGTTAAGAGTATCGGCCCCCGCCCTTGAGAGAATCAGTTGCCGCCCACGACTTCTCGATCGACCACCCTGGCCCCGGAATTATCGGGAGGCCGGGATGGTTCTCCTGACGAAGCTGTCACGACTCAGGAGTTTCCGACAAACGCTTGGGCCCCAGCCGGGAACGCACCGGACGCTCCAGCCCGACCGGGCCGGACGCAATTCGGCGCATCAATGCCGGCGATCAATGAATGCGACGCCATGAACATGACATTACTGAATGACGAAATGAAACGCGGACGCGAGACGTGACGACCGCGAAGCGATGCGATGATCAAGAAAAATGCGCGACCAGGGACTTGAACCCCGAACCCGCTGATTAAGAGTCAGCTGCTCTGCCAATTGAGCTAGTCGCGCTTTAACGCCCCTCTAGAGGGTCAAAGGGCTATCATAGTTAGGCTCATTGCGGAGTCAAGGCGGCATCGGCTCTGTTGAAAGCGGGGCGCGGGGCATGCTTGACAATCCATCAAGCTGGAAGGACCATTGGCTTCATGATGTACCGGGGACAAGAGGCCTCGGCGATGAATGAGGGCGTTTAGCTCAGTTGGCTAGAGCGCCTGCTCGACATGCAGGAGGTCACAGGTTCGAGTCCTGTAACGCCCATTCTCTCGGGGTTCTCTCGCGGCGCGGCGAAAGTCCCCGAGCTTAGTTGCGTTTGCCCCCCACACGAACGGGATCAAGGCGCGCCGATCAGTGAGGTTTCTTGACCGCTTACACCCCTAAATTGTCCTTCTTTTCCGCGAATGTCAGCCTGTCAACGGCCGGCAAGCTTCGGCTGTCGCCCGTCTATTCCACCGAACATCTTGATCTGGAGTGCGCGTGAACAGCGATCCGTCGAACGCAAACGTGGTCGAAGCCGGCCTGGTGCAGGATGATCGGTCCGCCAGACTCTCGGACTTCGGTCTCTTCTTCAGTAAGTTCATGGCCAAGGGTCGCCAGATCTCCTCGGCCGTTCCCTCCAGCCCGGCCATGGTCGCCCGGATTCTCGATCGCGTCGACTTCAGTCGGCCCGGCACCATCGTCGAATTGGGCGCCGGCACCGGCCCGGTGACCGAGCAGATCATGGAAGTCCTCCGCCCGCACCATCGCTTCATCGCCGTGGAGAACGACCCGGACTTCTGCAACATCCTTCGCCGCCGCTTTCCGAATCTCACCCTGCTTCAGTCCGACGCCACCAAGATCGCCGAGCCGCTTGAGAATCTCGGCGTCAACCGCGTCGAGTACGTCCTCAGCGGCCTGCCGACCCCGGCCCTGCCTCGCAAGTCACTGATCAAGCTCTTTCGCTGGCTGGAGAAGTCGCTCTCGCCCACCGGTGTCTTCATTCAAATCACCGTCGTCCCCTTCGTCTATCAGCGCTTCTATCGCCGATTGTTCGACTCCGTGGACTTCCGCATGGTCTGGCTCAACATCCCGCCCGGCGGCGTGTACTACTGCTCCAAGCCGCGCCGCCGCACGGCCAGGGCCCGGTAATCAGTCCGCCGGCCGCTCCCGCCTGCTCCGTTTCAGCCATTGATTTCAGGCGTTTTTTGTGCGCAGCGTTACGCACAGCGCTGCGCTCATGATGAGCGCTCCTGCGCAGGCGCGCAGAAAAAAATGCGTGAGTCGTCTCACGCTGCTTACCGCTGCATTCGATGAGTTGAGATTAAAAGGTTTGAAAAATCAGAGTGAGCCGGCCGGGAGCTGCCGTGCTACTCGTCGAACTTACCGACGCGCCGCTTCGACTTTCGCATGCTCCGGCGCTTGCGATCGGAGGGCTTCTCGTAATAGGCCGTTCGCTTCATCTCGCGCAATACACCTTCGCGCTCGCACAACTTCTTGAGTCGGCGCATCAGTTGCTGAACGGGCTCATTGGGGCGTGGTCGAACTTTAATCATGTGTGCCGGAAGCTCTCCTTCCTGATTCTGGTGCTCGTCTCGATGAGGGTGGTACGCCAGCGACTCAACCAACTCAGCAAGACCCGTCAGTGTAAACATGTATCGGCTTGCTTGCAACGCACAGATTCCCCAATAGGCCAGGTTCTTGGGGATGGCTTCTAAAGCTCGACCTTGTAAGATGTTAGAATCCGGCCTTCCCAAAAGGCTATCACCCGAAGACCGAGGCCGGCCCAGACGGTGCGTCGACGCTGTCAGAACGTAGAATGGCCGTCAGCCCGCATTCAGGAGGAGTGGACCCCGAATGACGTCAGATGGTGCCCAAAACAAAGGCGGCGGATCGGCGGACCGCCTCGACGAGTATCTGACGCTCTACCCGCATCTCGTCGACCGCATCCTGCGCCAATTGCTCATCGAGCTCCACGAACGCGGCGCCATCTCCATCGAAAAGATTTACGACGAAGCCCGCGAGTCCGCCGGAAACGTCGAGCAGAATTCCGGCAATCCCAACGTCGCCGAGGCCCCGCGCGGCGATCAGCGCGAACGCGACTATGTGAATCAATGCACGCGCGAAAGCGCCGGCAGACATTTCACACCCCATGAAATCGACGAGATCGTCAACCTCGCTCTTAAAAGGGAAGAGGCCGACAAGCTCCGCGCCATCGTCTCCCTCGGCTCCGTCTCCTTTCGATTGCTCTCCGAAACAATCCGCCGATTCTGCTCACTGCCCGAAGGCGAAACACAGCTCTCGCCCGACGAAGCAATGGGCGTTCGCGTCGGGCTCATCCGCCACCTCATCAGCGATCAGCTCGAGTTCATCGCCATCGCCAAGCAATACCTGCGAATCAGAGACTTCGAGGACATCGTCTCGCGCATCATCGGCGCCGAATCCGGAATGGGCCGCATCGGCGGAAAGGCCTCAGGCATGTTCCTCGCCTACCGCATCGTCGGTGGGCAGGGGGGCAGACCGCTCCTGGAACCCGCGACGCCCGCCCGCGAGATGCCGCGTCTCTCAACGCCGGTCGAAAGCGCCGCAGCGCCGATCGCCATCCCAGAGTCGCATTACCTGCGATCCGACGTCATCGAAGACTTCATCGCCTTCAACCGCCTCGGCGAATATCAAAACCAGAAATACAAGTCGCCCGAGGAGATTCGCAAGGAATACCCGCTGATCAAGTCGGTCTTCCGCAACGCCGAGTTCCCCTCCGGCATCGTCGAGCGCCTGCGGACCATGCTTCAGAAGCTCGGCGACGCCCCGGTCATCGTTCGTTCGAGCAGCCTCCTGGAAGATCGCTTCGGCACCGCCTTCAGCGGCAAGTACGCGAGCATCTTCGTTCCTAATCGTGGGACGATTGAAAAGCGCCTCAAGGCCCTCCTCGGCGCCATCGCCGAAGTCTTCGCCAGCGCCCTCGGCCCCGACCCGCTCTTATATCGTCGCGCACACGACCTGCTCGACTACGACGAAGACATGGCCGTCCTGATCCAGCGCGTCGTCGGCTCGCGCTTCGGCCCGTACTTCGCCCCGGCCTTCGCAGGCGTCGCCTTCAGTCGAAATGAATATCGCTGGAGCCCGCGCATCAAGAAGGAAGACGGCCTGATGCGCATCGTCGCCGGCCTCGGCACCAAGGCCGTCGACCGCGTAGGGGCCGACTTCCCGCGCATGGTCGCCCTGGGCATGCCGACCCTCCGTCATGAGTCCAGCGTGCCCGAAATCAAGGCTCACGCCCAGAAGACCCTCGATGTCATCAACATGGACAAGAACCGTCTGGAGTCGATCAGCCTCGCCCAGGCCTTCCAGCACGCCGCGGACTACCCGCTCCTCGACCGAATCGTCTCCGTGAGCAACGAGGGCATGCTGGCCCCGCCGACCGGCACCTTCATCGATGCCGAGGCCTCGCAGCTTTGCATCACCTTCGACAAGCTGATGGCCGAAGGCAGCCTCCCGGCCCAGATGAAGAACATCCTGCGCCGGCTGGAGAGCGCCTACGGCGTCCCGGTCGATGTCGAGTTCGCCCACGACGGCGAAAAGCTCTATCTCCTCCAGTGCCGCACGCTCAGCCAGGGAAAGGTCTTCGAAAACATCACCATCCCGCAGGACGTCCCCGACGAGCGCACCATCTTCACCGCCAACAAGTTCGTGCGCTCGCGTGTCGTCGATAATGTGGAGTTCATCGTCTTCGTCGAGGGCCGCGCCTACGACGCCTTGCCCTCGCGAAATCAGAGGTCGGCCGTCGCCCGCGTCGTCGGTCGGGTCAACGACGCCCTGGCCTCGCGGAACTTCATCCTCATGGGGCCGGGCAGGTGGGGGAGCAACGACATCCGCCTCGGCGTCCCGGTCACCTACGCCGACATCAACAAGTCAAAGATGCTCATCGAAGTCGCCTACGAGCGCGACGGCTATGTGCCGGAGGTGTCATACGGCACCCACTTCTTCCAGGACCTCGTCGAGGCCAACATCGCCTACCTGCCGCTCTACCCCAACGACCGCCGCAACCGCTTCAATGAGACGTTCCTGCACGACTCGCCCAGCATCCTGCTCGATCTGCTCCCCGAGGCGAAAGACATGGAAGACATCGTCCGCGTCATCGACATCGCCGCCGTCACCGGCGGCCGCAGCGTCCGCGTCGTCATGGACGGCGACGAAGACCGAGCCCTCGCCTACCTCGCCGACGATTAGAGCGGTTCCAAAGTGACAATGCGATGTAGCAAACCCATTTAGCCGGCGGGCTTGCCCGCCGTCGATCCCACCGTGAATCATCCTTTAATTTGGGAACCGTTATAGTTCCTCGTACCCGCCGGCTCTTAGTTACTAGCACACGTTAGTTCCCAATTCCTGGCATCCGCCTTTCGGCCTGAAGGGCCGACATTGAGTAAGCAGGGGCACCGCCCCTGTTAATGAGCCCCCTTAAGAAACCGACCCCATCGGGGTCGAATTCGGCGAGCAATTGAAAACCACCGGGAAACAATCGGAGACAATTAAAACGTCTCGTTTCCTTGTTACCCTATGTGGACTGACAAACTAATGCGACAGTCGTTCAGACTCCGATACTCAATGGACGAAGGGTCAATCATCTCATCGTCGAGCCTTGTTAGCTGGAGATATTCCACGGAATGTCGACTAAACCCACCTCAGCCGTTTTCTTGTGCGGTCTCTGCCTCGCACTAATTCCGACGCGTGCTTTCGCTACCCAACTACTTGTCGATTACAACTTGGTCGGTTTCATCGGAACCATCGATTCACTTTGTCCGAATCCGACGATGGTGAATCTCTTCCTCGAACACGACTCGCATGACTTCACTCAGGTGATTCAGCTTGGAGTAGGCCAGCAGTACTGGGCGGCGGGAGACACTGGAATCTACGATTTCACGCCGACCAACACACAGAATTTCAAGGACTTCGCGAGCCTGCTGACTGACGGTCACGATGGCCTACTCCTGGAGTACCTTTATGTGGAGGATTGTGGTGGAGGCAATATCGGAGGTGACGCAGAGTCATCTCGACTGCGCGGAGCGCCTGACCTGATCGGAAGCAACTTGGAATTCATTCGCCTCGTGGTCAACAACATCACGAGAGAGCCTTTCACGCCTCCATGCGACTGCGGCCCCGGAACGCGGTTCGACGCCAACATCAATTGGCAGTTCTGGGGCACGCCGGTCCCCGAGCCCACCACGCTCACGCTGCTGTTCATTATCGCACTACTCAGGCGACACCGTCGTGTCCCGTTCGGCAGGGTTCTCTGCACCCGCCTTTCGGCCTGAAGGGCCGACATTAAGTAGGCAGGGGCACCGCCCCTGTTAATGAGCCCCCTCGAATAAACCAACCCCATCGGGGTTGCATCCCGGCACGCGCCATCATCGTTCCCCGCGCGAGCGCGGAGCAAGAATGCTCAAATGGAGATCAATTTGACTATGCATCCGCGAGGCCGTGCATCGTGCAAAACCAAAACCCCCGCTACCAGTTGACCCCAGGACACCTCGGCCCCGCCGCGCCTCAATCCCAATGCCACAGGTCTCAGGCCGTTTTCACACAAAAAC
>CAZCGF010000042.1:0-20167 GCA_964498115.1 uncultured Planctomycetaceae bacterium
TTTGTCATGAATCTCAAGCTCCACCCTCGGGACAAGAATCGTCCAATGGCTCACCGGTCGATCTGTGTCGGAGAAGTCCTATTGTAGTTATTGAGGCGGCTCCATGCCAAGCCCGGGCTTTTGGCGGGCCCGACGTCTTAGAATCGTCCAGCCTGCAAGAATAACTCCGCTGCTGAGGACGGTGGGGCCGGTTACGTCGAGGAGGCCGAGCACGAACATCGGTTCCTCGACGGTCATGGTGGGCGATTCGCCTGCTTCTTCAAACAGTTCATCGAGTTCCGCGTCGGTTTCGTTGTCGGCTTCAACCGTTCTTTCAACAAGGACGGTCGTGCGCGTGAGAAGATAATGCGGCTCGCCGGTGCGCGCGGTCGCACGGCGGCCGGTGTAGAGTGACGTGCCGATCAGCGCAGCGGAAACCGCGATGTAAATGACAAAGACGCGGCGCATCATCGACCAATGCGACGGACCTGGTCGCGCATGATCGCCACCGACTGATCAATGATGTCGGCCTTAACGTCGAGTACGGGTCGCAGGCGGATCGACCGCTCGCCGCTTCGCAGCACGAGCAGGCCGAGTTCAAAGCAGCCCTTCCAGAACTTGTTGCGCGTCTCGGCGTCCGGCAGGTCGAAGGCGAGGAGGAGTCCCCTGCCGCGGACGGCGGAGATGATCGACTCTTCGGCCTGGAGGTTCTGGAGCTGCTGGAGGAACCGCTCGCCCATGGCGCGGGCGTTATCGACGAGGCGCTCGCTTTCGATGACGTTCATGTAATGCGTCGAGCGGACCATGTCGGTGAAGTTCCCGCCCCAGGTGGAGTTGATGCGGCTGGAGACCTTGAAGACGTTTTCCGGCACTTCGTCGATGCGCCGGCCGACCATGATGCCGCAGACCTGGGCCTTCTTGCCGAAGGTGAGAATGTCGGGGATGACGTCAAAGTGCTGGAAGCACCAGGTCTTTCCGCTCATGCCCATGCCGGTCTGCACTTCGTCGAAGATGAGCAGCATGTCGTTTTCATCGCAGATGCGGCGCAGGGTCCGCAGCCATTCGGGACGGAAGTGGTTGTCGCCGCCCTCGCACTGGATCGGCTCGATAATGATCGAGCAGATGCGGTGCGGTCGCGCTGCGATGGCGGCCATGATCTCCTGCTCGGCGACCTTCTCGGCGGCGACTACCTTCTTGAGTCGTTCCGCCTCCGGCAATGAATAGTCGAGTCCGGGGCTGCTGACGCGCGGCCAGTCGAATCGGGCGTAATACTTGACCTTGTTGGGGTCAGTGTTGGTCATGGACATGGTGTAGCCCGTTCGACCGTGGAAGGCGTGGCGGAAGTGAAGGACTTCGGTGCCGATCTCTCCGCGGCCGGCGGCCATGTTCTTTCGCACTTTCCAGTCCATGGCGGTCTTGATGGCGTTTTCGACGGCCAGGGCCCCGCCTTCGATGAAGAAGTAGCGATCCAACTGCGGGACGCCGACGACGCGATGCAGAGTGCGCACGAATCGGGCATACCGCCGGGTGTAGACGTCTGAATTGGAGACCTTCAGCAGGGCGCCTTCGAGCATGTCTTCGCGAACGTCCGGGCGGTCGAAGTAGGGGTGATTGAAACCGATCGGCATGGACGCGTAAAAGCTGTACAGGTCGATCAGGCTGCGATCGGTGTGGGCATCGTAGATGCGGCAGCCGCTGCTTCGCTCGAGATCGAGAACGATCTCAAAGCCGTCCACGAGGATGTGCTTTTTCAATTCCGAAACGACTTCATCCGCACCGACAAGCGGTTCGATTTGCGTGTTCATGTCAGACCTCATTCCCGGACTTTCTTGCCTGTTTGAATTCGATTTTCCGATCGGACTTCGCGCCGTGAGCTTCATCGACCCCGGATGAGGCAACCTTAAGGGCGCGCGAATGTGCCCTCCCGAGGTAGCCCGGAGTCGATGGAGGATGAGGGTTATTATCGGGAGGCTATTCGTTAAAGACGGACGACATGAAGACGTCGACGCCGATCGAAGTTCGGTGGCACCTGGGGTGTCCCGCGTCGCGTGTGCCGTAACCCACGCCCGCGGATTCCGTCGTCAGATTGTGGATAATTTCGATCATGGCCACATCGCTCCAAACGAACGGATTACCATCTGATCATATTTGTCGGCCATTGCTTCGTCAACGATTGAGCGTCTGAGGCCGCGTGATGGCGGCGTCTTGGGGGTGTTGGCCGCGTGGAGCCCGCTCGATAGGATCATTGTTCGTTGAAGTCGAACTGGGGTTTTTCCTTTTGCCATCCAATCGGATGGGCAGGCGCTGCCGTGAATGGTCCAGCTCAGTTCCGATGATCTCGGTCGGCTCTTACTCGCCGTCGGCGTACTTCTGGCGCTGGCACGGATTCTGGGTGAGCTTGCGCAGCGCATCGGGCAACCGGGCATTCTCGGCGAGTTACTCACGGGTATTTTGCTCGGTCCCAGCATCCTCGGGTCGGTGGCTCCAAAAGCGCACGACTACCTCTTCCCGGCGTCGGGCCCCTTCGCACTGGCGCTGGACGGGCTTTCAAATGTAGGGGTCGTTCTGTTTCTTCTCGTTGCGGGGATGGAGGTCAATCTCTCCGCGATCTGGCGTCAGGGTAAGAGCGCCCTATCGGTCAGCATCTCAGGCATCGTCATTCCATTCGCCATCGGGTTTGTCGCGGGTTGGTTAAGTCCGAGTCTGCTCGGGGCCGACGCGGAGGCCGATCGACTGGTATTCGCCCTTGTTCTGGCAACGACGCTCTCCATCTCGGCATTGCCGGTAATCGCCCGAACGCTGATGGACCTCAATCTTTACCGCAGCGATCTGGGCATGATCATCATCGCCGCGGCGATCTTCGATGACCTGGCCGGCTGGATCATCTTCGCGGTTGTCCTCGGCATGATGGGGTCCGTGGGCCACGGGCTGAGCACGAACCTCACCATCATGCTCACGCTGCTCTACGTCGGCGTGATGTTGAGCGTCGGGAGGTATCTCGTCCATCAGGCATTGGGATGGATCCAGGCCAACACCTCGTGGCCGGGCGGCGTGCTCGCGTTTTCGCTTTCGCTCGCGGTATTCGGCGCTGCCTTTACGCAGTGGATCGGGGTCCACGCGGTCTTCGGGTCATTTGTGATCGGCGTTGTGATCGGCGATTCCCGTCATCTGCGCGAGCAGACGCGCATGACGATCAGTCAGTTCGTTTCGTTTGTCTTTGCTCCGCTGTTTTTTGCCAGCATCGGACTGAAGGTCAACGTCGTCGCCAACTTCGAGCCGCTTCTGATCGTGCTGGTCTTTGCCCTTTCATGTTTCGGAAAGGTGGTCGGCTGTGGCGTTGGGGCTCGGCTTGGCGGCATGGGCCGGCGGGAGGCGTGCGCCGTCGGATTCGGAATGAACGCACGCGGGGTGATGGGCATCATCCTCGGGTTGCTCTCGCTGCAGAACGGCGTGATCTCGGAGGCGATGTTCGTCGCAATTGTCATCATGAGCGTGGTCACGTCGATGATCGCCGGCCCCGCCATGCGAGTGGTTCTGCGACTTCGCAAACGTCGCCAGCTCGCGGACTACATCACTTCAAAATCATTCGCCGGGTGGCTCAAGCCGACGGACCGGCGCGAGGCCATCGAGGCCTTGTGCAGGGTCGCCGCGAACAATGGCATTTCGGCCGACGTGATTCTTCAGGCGGTGCTCACGCGAGAGGGCACCATGCCGACGGGGATTGGAAACGGTGTGGCGATCCCTCACGCGCGCATCGAAGGATTGCAAAGCCCGATCCTGGTTCTGGGTCTTTCAGCGGCCGGCATTGATTTCGACGCTCCGGATGGCGAGCCGTCCCACGTCATCATTTTGATACTCAGTCCGATCAACGACGATGGCGTGCAGTTGCAGATACTGGCGGACATCGCGCGGACGTTTTCGTCTCCTGCGGCACGGCGCGAGTTTCTCAAGGTGAACACATACACCGAACTGCTGGCAACGCTGCGGTCAACGGCGCACACCCACGAATGATGCGCGCTTACCGGCCGATTCGACGGTTAGTCGTCAGATGATTCGTTGCTCGAGTCGGGCGTTTCCGGCACGTTCTTTCCAGTACGCTTTCGCACAGCCTCGCGCAGAATGAACTCAATCTGTCCGTTCAGGCTGCGGAGGTCGCTCTCGGCCCATTGCTGGAGCTGCTCCCACAGCTCGTGTGATATCCGCAGCAAAATGGGTTTCTTCGAGGCCATCGGGATACTCGAATGGGGTACTGATTCGTCGGCCGCGCTTCGTCAGCTGTACAGTGTTCCCGTGTTGACGACAGGCTGTGCCGCCTGCTCACCGCATAGCACGACGAGGAGGTTGCTGATCATGGAGGCCTTGCGCTCCATGTCCAGTTCGACGATTTTTTCCTTCTCGATATGCTCGAGCGCCATCTGCACCATACCGACTGCGCCGTCGACGATCCGGCGGCGGGCCGCGACGATGGCCTCGGCCTGTTGGCGGCGCAGCATTGCGCCGGCGATCTCCGGAGCGTAAGCGAGGTGACTGAGCCGCGCCTCTTCGACGACGACACCGGCCTTGCCGAGTCGCTCCTGCAACTCTTCTGTCAGCGCCGCGGATACTTCGTCGAGACTGCCGCGCAGGGAGAGTTCATTGTCCTCATGGGTGTCGTAGGGATAGCGGCTTGCGAGGTGCCTGACGGCCGACTCGCTTTGAATGTGAACGTAGTTGACGTAGTCGTCCACCTCGAAGACGGCTCGCCCTGTATCCTGAACACGCCACACGACGATCGCGGCGATGTCGATGGGGTTGCCCCGCGCGTCGTTGACTTTGAGCTTCTCACCGTTGAAGTTGCGGACGCGCAGCGACACTTTGATGACTTTGAGGAAGGGGTTAGCCCAGTGAAAGCCCTGCTTGCGGGCCGTGCCCTTGTATTCGCCGAAGAGGATCAGCACAGCGGCTGTGTTCGGTTGCAGGGTAAAGAAGCCGCACCACAGGGTGAAGACGGTCAGTCCGAGGATGCACCAGCCGACAATGTGCAGGGCCGGCCAGAGCCGCGATCCTTCCACAATCGCCCCCTTTGGTACGACCGCAAGTGAGATCGCCCAGATCAGTCCACAGATGGTGCCGATTGAGGCGAGACACTGAAAAGCCAGCATTCCCCAGCCACTTTTGGGTATCCGTTCGAATTCGCCACTCATGACAATCTCCTTCTATGAGGTCCTCCCCCAGAGGGCCTGTACCATAATGATATCGCATAAATATCATTTTGCAAATCAGCATCGGGAGAATTGTTGTAAGTTGTTGAATTACATAATAGTAATGGCCGTTTTATCCCTGCGTGAATCGCCATCCTGCGGGGCTCCTTGGGTGGTCATTCCCTTTGCGTGCCCCATCGAACGCGGCGGGTCTCAGGTTGCGAAGTCCCTGAGAATCTGCGTAAATCGTCGCCTGCGGACCGACCGGAGTTCGCCTTCGTGTGAGACTTATTGCTGAAAGGCAGATTCGATGAGCCCAGCCTGCACCTTGAGTGACCTGATTCGCCCGGCAAAGGGCGCTAAAGAAGCAACCGTATTGCGAGACATCGTTCTGGTTCTTGCCGGAAGCCTTTTCGTCGCAGCCTGTGCAAAGGTGCAGGCGCCCACTTGGCCGGTGCCAATGACGCTACAACCCTTCGCCGTTCTGCTGGTCGGCGCTGCCCTTGGCAGCCGTCGCGGCGGCCTTGCGATCCTTGCTTATCTTTTGGAAGGCGCATCGGGTCTTCCGGTTTTTGCCTCTGCACCGTACGGCGGCGCGGCTTATCTCATGGGACCGACGGCCGGATATTTGCTTGGATTTGTTCCAGCGGCCTATGTCGTCGGTCTGCTTGCTGAGCGGCGGTGGGATCGGCGATTCGTTTCCACACTTGCCGCGATGGCAATCGGACAGTCGATCATTCTCGCCTGCGGATTTGCATGGATGGCGGTGGGTGTCGGCGCGAAGGCGGCGTTTGCGACCGGCGTCGCGCCCTTTATCGTCGGCGATATTCTCAAGATCGCCCTGGCCGCTGTTGCTCTGCCTGGTGCATGGCGAATCATTCATACGATGAGCGTCTCTACCGAACAGCGCGACGAATGAGACGGGCCTCAGGCCGAAACTCTGTAACACTTGCGATGCAGACATCCTGCGCGATTCGCGTGGCCGGTATCTTGCTTGTTCTGCCAATGACGGTTGGATGTGCCGTCGAAGGCCCTATTCACGTCGATTCCACCACCGAGCCGGTGCGCTTTATCGTTGACCATCGCGGCTGGCCCCGTCCGTTCTGGTCTCCACGCATCACCGAGTTCGCCATCGCCAGCGAGGCCGACGGGCCGATCTGGCAGTTGGAATCCGCCGATGCCATCGGCGTGCCCGCAAAGCAGTTGGCATTTCTATACGGAGAGGTACCGCCCGGCTTCGTGCAGCTTTTTCCGGAGCAGGCCCGCAGACCGATTCGCCTCAAGCCGAGTAGAAACTACTTCGTAGCGGCCGGTGGTCCCAAGGCGGTCTTCAAGATGGTCTTCGCGGTTCCGGTCGACGGCTACACGCCGGTTTTGCCGGATGTCGGCAATGTCGGCGCGACAAGCGCGCCGGCGGAGCCTTCGTCGCAACCGAGCGCGCCCTAAGCGGCGCAACTCGATAAGAGCCGGCCACTGCGCCGTTTCTGCCGCGCGGGATGCATGTCCTGCACGGATCGTGCCGGTCTCATGTCACCACTTCATCGTCTCCGCGTGGCGTTTGCGAAAAACTCTTCGCGTCTAGAGCCTCGTCAAATCAACACTTAGCGATTTTCGGATCGATTCCCGTCACGGCTGTTGCGCCTCTGGCACGCCAAGTGCCTTCAGTCGGCGGCGACCCGTGCGCCGATAGTAGGCGCGTCGCAGGAGTGATGTATGTCTCGTGATCGCATGACACAAGAAAGCAACGAGTACCGCCCTTCCTGCACGGCCACCAAGGGCGAGAACTGGCAGCGACTCGGCGCGAAGATTCGACAGGCCGCTTTGGCCGCCGCCGCGCTGCACGTCTGCCGCCGTTCATGGATGCACGATCGACTTGGTGAGATTCAGTCAGGTAATGGATCAAGCGCCGCCTGAGTGCGGCGACACGATTTCTTAGAGAAGACGACACGCGAATGGTTTACGGGCTCTATCAATCCGCTGCAGGCCTCCAGACGCAGGAGTATCGCCAGGCGATCCTGGCGAACAACCTCGCCAACGTCGACACGCCGGGCTTCAAACCCGATCGCATCACGTTTCAGGAGCGACTCGCGGCATCACTGGTTGAGGGCAACCCTCGAACGCGGCACCCGGTGCTCGATTCACTGCCCGGCGGGCTGTTTGAGACGCCGGTGTACACCGACTATTCGCAATCCAGCTTTGATACGACGGGCGGCCCACTCGATGTCGCGCTTGAAGGTGACGGCTTTCTGACGCTCAAGACAGACGAAGGCCGTCGATTCACGCGTGACGGGCGACTGATCGTCGATCGGGAGGGCACGCTGCTGCATGCTTCGAGCGGCGCTCCGATCCTCGACGAGCAGGGCCGCACGATTCAGCTTGACCGCGCATCGCTGAGCAAGGTGCGCATCGACGACTCGGGCCGCATTCAGCAGGGCGAAACAATCATCGCGAAGCTCGCCGTCGTTGATTTCACGGACAAGAAGGCGCTGCAAAAGACCGGCGGAAACCTCATCGATGCCAACGGACAGAAGCCGATCGGCTCGAAAGCGGCTGTCCTTCAGAACGCGGTGGAGTCGTCCGGCGTCGATCCCATCACCTCGCTGGTAGAGATGATCGAGTCGACGCGGGCATATCAGCTCAATGCCAACATTTTGACGCTTCAGGATGAATCACTCGGCCGCGTTGTGAACGACGTCGGCCGAATCGGATAGTGACGACGGCGGGCGCACTTGCGTGACCGCCAGTGACAGGTGCGACACAGGACGTAACGGGACGACAGGAAGTCGAGAGTAAAGGCGTAAATGGCACTTCAGGCACTCTATACAGCGGCGACGGGCATGAAGGCGATGGACTTCAAGCTCAACGTCACCGCCAATAATCTCGCCAACATCGAGACGACCGCGTTCAAGCGATCGCGCGTCAACTTCGAGGATCTGATTTACCGCACCCTCGAGCAGCCCGGTCTCCGGAACGGTCTGGAAACCCCGCTGCCCATGGGCAAGCAGATCGGCACCGGCGTTCGGGAGGCCGGCACGCAGCTCGACTTTACTCAGGGTTCGTTCGATCAGACCGGCGCTCAGCTCGACATGGCCATTGAGGGCGAGGGATTCTTCCAGGTGCAGGCCTTTATCGACGGTCAGGAAAAGACCGTCTACACGCGGGCCGGCAACTTCACGAAGAACTCGAACGGCGAAATCGTCCTGGGCAACAGCCTCGGTGCGCGGCTCGAACCGCAGATCACGATACCGCAGGACGCCATCGAGCTTTCGATCTCCCCGCAAGGGTTGATCGCCGTACGCACGCAGGGCTCATTGGAGTTTCAAGATGTGGGGCAGATTCAGCTTGCCCGCTTCGTGAACCCGACGGGTCTCAAGCAGCTAGGAAAGAACCTTTACGACCAGACCGATGCGTCCGGCCCGCCGGTACAGGCGAACCCGACGCAGGACGGCACCGGTTCGATTCTTTCCGCGACGCTCGAATTATCCAACGTCGATCCGGTGCGCGAGCTCGTCGAGCTTATCCGCACGCAGCGGTCGTTTGAATTGAATTCGCAATCGATCCAGAGCGCCGATCAGACGCTTCAAACAGTTAACAATCTGAGGAGATTCTAATCGCCTAGTTAGCGGAGCAGGGACGGCGGAGACGTCAGCATGAAAATGAATCAACATGGATGTTGGATGGCCCTTGGGCTCCTCGCGGCGACGCTGGGGGCGACAGAGGCTCCCCTTTCGGCCGGGGAAATCAGAGTCTGGCCGACCGCCGTCGTGAAGGGCAGCTCCGTCCTCCTTTCTGACATCTCCGCGCTCCGCGGATTCAACGCGGAGACGGACGCCCGACTTCTGAGCCTATCAATCTTCACTGCACCGCGAGCCGGCGGTCAGATCTCCATTTCAGCCGACGACATTCGCGCGGCACTGGTTGAGGCCGACTTCAACCTGGCCGACATCAGCATTTTCGGGGCCTCGCGGTGCAGGGTTTCAAAGCCTGCCATGCCGGCCGCTGAGAAAGTGCGAATCAGGAAGCCCACGCCGAAGCCGATTCAGGCAGCGCCGGCGACGGGCTCAGTTCAGTCGGCGCCGGCCCATGACATCGCGGAAGAGTCCGATTCACCAAACGGCACATTGGAGACCGCTCTTCGTGACTTCATTGAGGCTCGCGGATTGCGGGATGGCGGACGAATTGAGATTCGCTTCAGCCCTGCCAGTGCAGGGTCGCTTCGTTTTGCGGGCCCCGCGGATAAGTTTCGCGTTCATCCCCGCAGCGAGCAGCGCCTTGGCCTGGTGAGCTTCGACGTCGACATTCTCGAGCGCGGGAGCGTGGCTCGGACGGTGCCGATCGTGGCGGAAGTCGCTCTCATGACGGATGTCATCGTCGCCCGCCGGTCCATCAACCGCGGTGAGACAGTCGAGCCCCGAGCCCTGCGCATCGAGGAGCGCCGCTTCACCGATCAGGCCGCCATCGGTCTGACTGAGTTGTCGGCCGCCGTTGGAATGGAGAGTCGCGGACTCATCCGCGCCGGCGAAATGCTGACAGCTTCCGCCTTACAGACAAAGCCGGTCGTGCTACGCGGCCAGCCCGTCACGATCTGGATGCGACAGGGCGCTCTGGTCATTCGCGCGTCAGGCAAGGCGCAGCAGTCCGGCTCGCTCGGCGACCGGGTCAGCGTCTTGCGCGACGGAACGCGCCGAAAGCAGGACGTGCTCGAGGGCGTAGTGACCGGTCCCGGAACCATCAGTGTCGAGCCGTCGGCACAGGCCACGATCGAGGAAACGCGTGTTGCGTGGACGAATTAGGAATTCGAGTTTGCAAGGCAGTTAATCGGATGCGTCATATAGCGATACTCATTGCCATCATCCTCGTCACGTCCTCCTGGGCCGGCGCGCAGAGCAATTCGCTCTTCTTGCAGAGCCTTCAGACGAAGGCGGAGCAGGCCGCCGCCACCACCCAGCCCGCCGCGAACGGATCGCTGCCCGCCACGGCCGGGACGACGCAGGCGGCACTGCCGATTCGCAATGTCGCGGTTTCGCAGCTCTCGCTCACGGCTGCAACGCCGCCGGAGCCCAAAGTTATTCAGGTTCACGACCTTCTGACGGTCATCGTGCGACACCGGCTTCGCTACCAGAGTGAGGCCCGAACGAATCAGCAGAGCACCTGGGACTTGGAATCTACGCTCGATTCGTGGTTCCGCATCCACGACAGCAAGTGGGTGGACCAGAACTTCCAGGGCGGCTCGCCCAGCATCGAGTTCGAGAACAAGAACCGCCTCCAGAACCAGGGCCGGGCGGATCGCAAGGACATCTTCGAGACCCGCGTCATGGCGGAGGTCCTCGATATCAAGCCCAACGGGAATCTCGTCATCGGCGCGCACTCGCGGGTCAAGATCGGCGAAGAGGACCAGCTCATCGTGCTGACCGGCGTGTGCAACAAGAACGACATCGCCCCGGACAACAGCATTCTCAGCGACAAGATTTTCGCGCTCGACGTGGTCACGGAAAACGACGGCGCGATGCAGGACCTTGCCAACCGTGGCTGGCTCAAGCGGCTCATGGACGACGTAAAGCCCTTCTAGGTGTGAAGGAACAGATTCGACGTGCGTAACAGACTTACAACCCGGCAGCAGGCACTCGGCATCAGCCTCGCGCTATTCGGCGCGCTGTTGATAACGCCCGAGGCGCTGGCCACGCGCATCGCCGACGTGACCCATCTTCAGGGTCGCCGCGGCAACGTGCTCGTGGGTTATGGCCTGGTCATCGGTCTGCCCGGTACGGGAGACGGCGGCAAGTATCTGGCCTCCATCGTGCAGCTTCAGGCGATGCTGGCCAAGTTTGAGATTCCGCTTCCGACGGCCGCACTGGCCGACACGAAAAACGTCGCCATCGTCATGGTTGAAGCGGCGATTCCCGACAACGGCGTGCGCGAAGGCGACCGCATCGATGTGCGCGTCAACTCCAGTGGCGTTTCCAAGAGTCTGGCCGGCGGGCATCTCGTGCCGACGCCGCTCCAGGGGCCGGGGCTCGATCGCATCTTCGCCTTTGCCAGCGGACAGCTCCGTCTGCCGGACTCAAAGGTCAAGACCAGCGCCATCGTGTCGGGCGGCGCGATCATGGAAGCGGACGTCATCCACAACTACATCGCCGAGGGCTGGGAAATCACCCTGGTGGTCGAGGATGTGTACGCCAGTCATGCGATGGCCGCCACCATCGCGCAGATCATCAACGAAGACGTCTCCGAAGTCGGCGAGATGCGCCGCATCGCCATCGCGCTGAATCCCAAGATGGTCGTCGTTCGGATTCCCGAGGGTCAGCGCGACAACCCGGCCGAGATGATCGCCCACGTGGAGTCTCTGGAATTGCTCATGCCGCCGGGCGAGGCGCGCGTTGTCATCAATCGCACAACAGGAACGATCGTCATCGACGAAGCAGTGGAGATCGGCCCGGCGGTCATCTCGCACAACGGCATGTCGATCGTCACGACGCAGCCGCCGCCGAAGCCGACCGACGAAGCGCCGCTCATTACCGAGCAGCGTGTCGCGTCGATCCAGGCGCCGAATCGAGACGGTAAAGGCGCGCGGCTGAAGGAACTGGTGGACGCTCTGAATCAGCTCAACGTTCCCGCGCCGGACATCATTGAAATCGTCGAAAACCTTCATCGCACCGGAAAGATCACCGGCAAGCTCATTATCGTGGAGTGAAACGTGAATCTCGCTGCTCTCAACAGCTCAACGCCCTTCGCCGGATCGCCGGCAACGCCTGCGTCATCCGCGCTGCTGGCGGATAAGCCGTTGTCATTTGGCGGCCGGAAGGACGGCGGCGACTTTCGCAAGCAGGTCGGCGAGTTCGTCGGAAACATCTTCTACGGCACGCTGATTCAGCAGATGCAGGCGTCCAGCCTGAAGACCAAGTATTTCAGCGGAGGACGAGGCGAGGAAGTCTTCCAGGGGCAATTGGGCATCGAGCTCGCACAACGCCTGGGTCGCTCCGCGAACAACCCGGTCGCCGACAAACTCGCCTCGGCCATTGAGAAGCGCCTCGGCATTTCGAATGTTCAGGTAGAGGCAACCGCCGCCGGGCAGGAAGGCGCCGAATGACCCCAGCACGCACGAACACTGCTGCTCACGAGCTGGTTGAGCTACTCAAGTCGCTCATCTCGCTGCAGGAGTCCCTCCACGCCGTCATCGAAGTCAAGCTTCAGGCGATGCGCCGGGCAGACGTGGAAGGCATGATCGCGGCGACTCGATCCGAGAGTGAACTGACGGCGAAGTTCAGCGATCTCGACGCGACACGCCGATCGGTTGTTGACAGGCTGTGCAGTCAGTACGGCACACCGGCGATTGAGGACGGCAGGCCCGTTCGGCTGAGCACGCTGCGAAAGCGATTTGACGCGCCGCTGGCCGGCCGGATCGCGAAGCTCGCCGAGACGCTCAAGGAGCGGATGCTCAAAGTGGCCGAATCGAATCGCGTCGTGGAGCTCGCCAGTCGTGAGCTCCTCGTTCATTTCAAAACACTTTTCGAGGCAATGGTCCAGGACGAGTCGCAGCCGACGTACTCGGCGGGCGGCGGCGTCAGTCGTGCCAAGGGTCCACGCGTCCTGGACGCAGTAGGTTAATCGTATGGCGTTGAACTCAGCATTAGGCATCGGTCGCTCCGCATTGACGGCGTATCAGGCCGCGCTCTCGGTGGTCGGCCAGAACATCGCCAACGCCGGCACGCCGGGCTACAGCCGCGCTTCGGCTCGCCTCGCGGCGCTGTCCGGCACCGGTCTGAATACCGGGCAATTGGGCGGCGGCGTACGACTCGACGCGGTGCGCAGAAACGTCAATGAGTCGCTCAATGCCCGATTGCGTCTGTCGGGTTCGGATCAGCAATCAGCCCTGGCTCAGCGCTCAAGCCTCTCGCGTGTCGAGGGGATTTTCGATCCGCTCGGCGGCGATAACCTTGGATCGCTCTTAAGTCAGTTCTTCGGATCGCTTTCCGATTTGCAGAACACGCCGGAAAACCCGGCCAGCCGCGGCATCGTGGTCAACACGGCAACGGCCCTGGTCCAGCGCATCGGCGACGTGCGCGAACAGTTAATCGGCCTTCGCAAGGATTTGAATGTCGACGTCGAGGACGCCGTCATTCAGGCCGATGCCATCGCGACAAAGATCGCTGAAATCAACGTGCAGATCAGCTCGACGGAGGCCGCGACCGGCGGCCCGGCGTCGGCGCTTCGCGACGAGCGCGATCGGCTTCTGACTTCGCTCTCAGAGTACTTCTCCATCACGGTCAAGGAGCAGCCCTCCGGCGCGGTCAACGTCTTTGTGGGCAATGCGTCGCTCGTGCAATTCGGCGAGTCCTTCGGGATCTATACATCCAACGAAGTGAACGCCGACGGGCTGAACGTCGCCGTCGTGCGATTCAAGATCGACAACGGGCCGGTCAATGCCGGCAGCGGCATCGTCAAGGGTCTGATCGAATCCCGCGACACGCACGCCGGAACCCAACTCGCGCGGCTCGACACATTGGCCGCGGCCGTCATCAGCGAGGTGAATCGGATTCACGCGGGCGGCAAGGGGCTGAAAGACTTCACAAACGTCACGGGACTGACCGGCGTCATAGACCCGTCGTTGGCGCTTTCCGCCGCGGACAACGGCGTGGCCTTTCCGCCGCAGACCGGCTCATTCTTCATCGACGTCAAGGACACGGCCACGGGCCAGGTCGTGCGAACGCAGATTCACATCGACCTCGACGGCATCGGCGCCGACTCGTCGCTGAACTCGGTGGCGGCGGACATCTCGGCAAACGTTCCGAATCTAACCGCGACGGTACTTGCCGACGGCCGGCTCCAGCTTTCCGCTGCGAGCGGATACAGCTTCAGCTTTGCCGACGACACTTCCGGCGCGCTGGGCGCCCTGGGTATCAACACGTTCTTCGGCGGCAGTGACGCACTGACCATCAAGTTGAACCCGACGATTGTGAGCGACCCCTCGTATATCGCCGCGGGCCAGTCCGGCCTGTCGGGAGACGGCGGCAATGCCACGGCACTGGCGTCACTCGCCGATACGGCGGTCGCCGGCCTCGGCGGTGTGTCTCTGAACGCATATTACAACGCAACGATGGCGGACATCGCCGTTCGCTCCTCCGGTGCGCAAAGCGCGCTGGATGCCAGCGGCATCGTTTTCGACTCACTGACCGCCCAGCGCGAGGCGGTCTCCGGCGTGAACCTCGATGAAGAGGCCGTCGCCCTGATTTCCTATCAGCGCGCCTACCAGGGCGCTGCTGAGTACATGCGTGTCGTGGATGAAATGTTACAGGTGCTTCTCGGTCTCGTGAGGTAGAGGATTGGCCGCGCTTTGCGGCATGACGTGCCCGGTCTCTTTTGACCGGCAGGGTGTTTGAGACAATGGCAATCCCCGGCGGTGGAATATCTCGAGTCTCGCATGGTCTGCAGACCTTCACGCTGCTGACCCGCCTGCGCGACAATTCCCTGCGGCTCTTCCAGGAGCAGCAGCGCCTTGCCAGCGGCAAGCAACTCCTCTCGGTCAGCGATGATCCGATCGCTGCGACCAAGATCGCCCGTCTCAATCAGGCGCGCCAGGGCCAGGATCAGATCCTCACAAACCTTCGCCATGCCGACAAGCAACTGACCGCCGCCGACGCCGCCGTCTCAGACGTCGCGGACCTGCTCATACAGGCATCGCGGATCGCCAGCGAGCAGGCAGGCAGCCTTCAGAGCACCGACGAACGGGCGTCTCAGGCCGTGGTGCTCGATGGAATCATTACGCAACTGCAGAACCTCGGTAATCAGCAGTTCGAAGGACTCTACCTGTTCGGCGGGCGCAGTGTCGAAAACTCCCCGCTCAGCTCCACGCTCGGTCGCGTCACGCACGTTGGCGACCTCGGCCGGCGCAGCACGATCGTCGATACCGGCTTCTCGCAGCCGTTCGATGTCAACGTCGCCGAGGTATTCAATCTCAATGAGAACGTCACCGGGGGCATCGCGAACTTCAATGTTCAGCTCGCCGCCGATACGCGCATCTCGGATATTAGCGGCGTGCTCAACGCAGGGGTTCGACTCGGTCCGATTCGAGTGACCCAGGGCGGCCCGCCGGTCACGTTTGACGTCGACTTCACCGGGGCGGACACGGTCGCGGACTTGATCGCACGATTCAACCAGGCCGCGGCCAATGCGGGCAGTTCGCTGACCCTCGGAACGAATCCGACGGACGCGTCGCGGCTCTATATCGCTTCCGCCCCCGGCGTCACCATCAATGTGAGCGACATCGGCAACGGCACGACGGCAGCCGATTTGGGCATTCGCAAATCCGTCGGCGCGGGAGTCGATCTGGTCGGTGACGACGTTCAGCCGAAGGCGACATTGACGACGAGGCTGACCGATCTGGCGGTGGGCGGTATCAGCCTGCCCAGCGGCATACGGATTACGAATGGATCGCTGTCCGCGACGGTTACGTTCGCCGGGGCGACGACGGTCCAGGATGTCTTGAACACGCTGAACGCGTCGAACGTCGGCATTCGCGCTTCCATCAACGCGGCCGGCGATGGCATCGAGATTCGCAATCTCATCGCCGGCACTCCGCTCGTCATCGGGGAAAACGGCGGCGTCGATGCCGCAACCCTGGGGATCAAGACGCTGAACACGGGCTCATCCCTTTCGAGTCTTAACGGGCTCAGGGGCCTGCATCCCGTCACCGGGGCGGATTTCCGAATCACTGACGCCAACGGCATAGCGTTCGACGTGGATGTCACCGGGGCCAAGACCGTTGGCGACATCATCAACGCGATTAACTCTGCCGCCGCGCTGGCCGGCACCACGGTGACGGCGACCGTTTCCAACGCCGGCGCCGGCATCGCCCTTTCGGGCCCGGCAGGAGCGGGAAACCTGACGGTCGAGAAGCTGAACCTCTCGCCTGTCGCGGACGAATTGGGAATTCTCAAGACCGGCTCGGCCACGCTGCTCGAAGGCGACAACGTCGCGCAGAGTTATCAGTCGGGCATTTTCTCAGCGCTTTATCGACTGCGCGATGCGCTGGTCTCTGACAACTCATCGGAGATCACGGAGGCGGGAAGCCAGATCAACGCCGTACAGCGGCACGTTTCGTCGGTCGCCGGTCAGGTCGGCGCGGCCTCGAAGGCCATGCGCGCCCGGCTGGAGCAGACCGAGAACGCGGTGACAGCGACGGAAGTTCTTCTCTCTGATCTTGAAGAAGTGGACTTCACCGAGGCAGTCACGAGATTTCAGCAGGCCCAGACGGCGCTTCAGGCGAGTCTGTTGGCCGGATCGCAAACACAAAACCTGTCTTTGCTGGACTTCCTGCGGTAGCTGGAGCTGCCGCGGCATTGACGGGAGACACTGTTCGTCGCGACGAGTGATTTTTTATCAGGGCTTATCAGCGAGCCGAAAGTGGCGAGCGAGGCCGACGCGACGAAAGCTGGGGCCGCATGAGGCGGCCGGGAGCGAGTAAGTATGGTGATCGAAACATCAAGATTCGGCGGCATCGAAGTCGACGATCAGCGATTCCTCAATTTTCCCAAGGGCCTGCTAGGGTTCCCGGATGATCGTGAATACGCGCTGATTCAGACGGGCGAGCAGAGCGCGTTCTATTGGATGCAGGCGGTCCACCGGCCCGAGCTGGCCTTCGTCGTCTGCGACCCGCGCATGTTCATCCCCGACTTCAAGGTCGCGATCAAGCAGGAAGACCTCACGGCGATCGGCCTGGCCGATACGCACGGCTCGCAGGTGTTCGTCATCGTGAACAAGGTCGACAACGTGCTCACCGGCAACCTCCAGGGTCCGCTGGTGATCAACGTGGCCACCCGCATCGGCAAGCAGCTTGTCATGTCGGAGAAGAAGTACACGACGCGGCACGTCCTGGTGGAGATCCCGGCGGGACGGCAAATGGCGGACGTACGGACGGCCTAGGCAATCGGCCGCAAGCGCCGCTGACCGGCCTATGATCCGGTTGCGGCCGGCGCGTCGTAAAGTGGTGGTCCGAGGACCACCCGACGCCCGGGCACTGAGCTAAGAGCCAGGGATGGCTCGATCTGTGCCGGGCACACCGAGACACGGATGTCTCTGTGTACATGGGAGTCGCGTGTAGCGACCCAAAGGAGTCAGGGATGCTGGTCTTATCACGTCAGCGTGATGAAACGATCATGATCGGAGACGACGTCGAGATCACGATCGTGGATATTCGAGGCGACAAGGTGCGTCTGGGCATAACAGCGCCGTCGCATGTTCCCGTGCATCGCAAGGAAGTCTACGACGCGATCCAGCGGGAGAATCGTGCAGCGGCAAACATCAAGCCCGAGGATTTGCCCCCGGATGGCGGCGACGCCGGGATAGATGCGTCGTTGCGTAAGAGGCCGCGAGGACCGCGGCACTGAAGATCGTGATCGCGCGTCGGGCGTATGTAGCCAGCCCCGTCGCGTATGTATGGATGAGCCGGCGCACTTGGTCGCCGGAAAGCAGTCAGGGAGGATTGTGACATGGCTCGGATAAACACGAACACGGCCTCGATTCTGGCAGCGCGCCAGTTAGGCCGATCGAACCAGGGACTTCAGACGTCTCTCGAACGTCTGTCCAGCGGGCTGCGCATCAACCGCGGCGCGGATGACCCCGCAGGCCTTATTATCTCGCAGAACCTGCGTTCCGAGATAGAAGGAGTGCGCCAGGCGATCAACAACTCGCAGCGCGCGTCCAACGTCGTGGCAACGACCGAAGGCGCGCTGAGCGAAGTGGCCTCGCTGCTCAACGATATTCAGGCGAAGATCGTCGAAGCAGCAAACGTCGGCGCCGTGTCGGATGACGAAATCCGCGCCAACCAGTTGCAGATCGACTCGGCCATTGCATCGATCACCCGCATTGCCAACACGACCACCTTCGGCGGGCGCAAGCTCCTGAACGGCTCCCTGGGCTATGTCACCAGCGGCGTGAATGTGACCAACGTGACCGACCTGCGCGTCAACGCCGTCCAGTTCGGCACGGCGAGCTACATCCCCGTCACGGTCAACATCGTGCAGTCCGCTCAGCACGCCTCCCTGCAGTTCCAGACGAGCGCCATCACCGCCGGTGTCACCCTCGAAATCGCCGGAACGAACGGCGTCACCACCCTCCCCTTCATCGCCAATACCACCGCCAGCGCCATCGCGGCCGCCGTCAACCTGATCAGTGATGCGACCGGCGTCAGCGCGTCGCTCATCAACCCGGCCAATGCCGCCAGCGGCATCTTCCTGACTTCCATCGAGTACGGAAGCGACGCCTTCGTGCAGGTCAGCGAGATCGGATCCACTCCCAACGTCTTCACCACCGTCGATGCCAACGGCGATCAGGTGAAGCGTGACAACGGTCGAGACGCCTCCGCCACGATTAACGGCGCAAGCGCCCTGGGACGAGGCCTGGACGTTTTCCTCAATACCACGGGTCTGGGAATCGAACTCCGGCTGAAAGAGGCCTTCAACACGATCGGCTCGACCTCCTTTGCCATTACCGGCGGCGGCGCCACGTTCCAACTGGGGTCCGGCGTCGATTCCAATCAACAGGTCAACATCGGTGTGCAATCCACCGCGGCATCCGGGCTGGGCAACGGCACGGTCGGCTATCTCGCCGACATTGCCAGCGGCGGGCAGTCGAGCCTTGTCGGCGGAAATTCCGCGGACGCGGCGAAGATCGTCGCGGAAGCCATTCGCCAGGTGTCGGTCCTGCGAGGACGACTGGGCGCCTTCGAGAAGAACACCGTTGATACCAACATCAACCAGCTGCAAATCACGCTGGAGAATCTGACCTCGGCGGAGTCGACGATCCGTGATCTGGATTTCGCTCAGGAAACGAGCGCCCTGACCCGATCGCAGATTCTCGTCAGTGCGGGAACCAGTATTCTCGCCATTGCCAACCAGACGCCTCAAACGGTGCTCTCGCTTCTCCAGTAGTCGGGATTGAAGCCTGATGCGACCGGTCCGGACCTCTTTCGGGCGAGCCAATTGCCCTGAAAGAGCCTCGGAGCCCCAATTTTTGGGCGCAAATCGCGGTTCTCAGGGTGCCGTCCGGTCGGCCGGCGCGTTATAATCCGGGCTAACCATTGAGGGGGTATGCCCGCGCGGCCCATTGTGTACGCCGCCACGCCGCTTACCGAATGTCCCGACTAAAGCGAGGATCAGAATGAGGAACCCAGGGAAGAGCACACTTTTAATCGCAGGAATGATCGTCACAGTGGCTGCGGAACTCACCCATGCCGCTGGTCCGACGCCGCTGACAACCGTCCGAATCTACCCGCCCGATGCCAGTGCATCGCAGTTGTATCGCCCGGTGTTTCTGACCTCTCCGCCCGGCGATAACAGTCGCCTTTTCCTCGTGCAGCAGAGACTGTCCGCCGCAGCCACGACCCAGGGGCGTATTCGCGTTCTGAACAAGAGCACCAATGCCTTCATCGGAACCAGTTTTCTTGACACCTCCGGGCAAAGCAACGGCAATGAGGAAGGCCTTCTGGGAATGGCCTTCCATCCCGACTACTACGCCGATGCGCCGAACGTCAATCGCGGAGCCTTCTTCATCTTCATCACGCAGGGCGGCAATAATCACGTCTGGCGATACACCGCCACCGGGCAAGACCCCAACGCCAACACCGCCGATCCCGCTTCCGCCCAGCTCGTCATTACCATCAGCCACCCGGGAAACAGCAATCACAACGGCGGATGGATCGGCTTCGGTCCGGATGGTTATCTCTACATCTCCAACGGCGACGGCGGCGGCGCATGTGACTCGCCCGGCAACGCACAGAGCATCAACTCGCTTCTCGGCAAGATGCTTCGACTTGATGTTAGTACCGATCAAAACCCCGGAAGTTCCAGTGTCTGGGGCTATACAAATCCCCCGGATAACCCCTTCGTGGGCGTCGCCGGCCTCGATGAGATCTACCACTACGGTCTGAGAAACGCCTGGCGATGCAGCTTTGACAGCCTCACCGGCAATCTCTATATGGGCGACGTCGGTCAAAACGCTCGCGAGGAAATCTC
>CAZCGF010000042.1:20267-23939 GCA_964498115.1 uncultured Planctomycetaceae bacterium
ACCGGGCCCATCGGCGGCCTGTCGATCGGCTCCATCGCATCATTTGGTGAGGACGCGGAAGGTGAGTTGTATCTCCTCGATTCGGCTTCGGCGGGCGAGGTCTTCAAGGTGATCGTGAACTGTGCCGGCAGCATGCTGGCGATTTCCGACGATCCCGATTCACAATCGGCCTGCGAAGGCAGCACCGTCATCATGAGCGTCGGCGCCGGCCCGCTCCTGGGCGCCGCCACTTACACCTGGAAGCGCGGCGTCACCGTCGTCGGCACCAATGATCCCACGCTGGTTCTGACGGGCGTCACACCGGCCGATGCAGGCGACTATACCTGTACCGTCGAAGACCAGTGTGCGATGGTCGTGAGCAACATCGCCACGCTCACCATCGACACGCCGCAAATCGGTGACGTCAGTGCCGACTGCGCGATCGACTTGCTCGACCTGCCGCTCTTCGTCGATGTCCTCATCGGCGTGGATGTGGACGCGGGTCGGATTCTTCGTTCAGACATTGACGGGCTAAACGGCCCCGACGGCGAAGATATTCAGGGCTTCATCGATCTTCTCCTGCCCTGATTGAGCGCGACCGATTCATTCGCATGAACGAGGGCGATTGGTTAACATCCAATCGCCCTTTTTTATGCGCCAAGCGATACTTCCAGCACGGTCACTCAAGAATCTCGGCGCGCTATCGTCGCCGCCCGGCGATGATGGCGTGGCCCGGCGGCGATGGGGACAGGTGGCGACACCACGCCCGGTCGCCGACTGGATGACGAACTGGGCGTGCGCCGATCGACCCTGCCGCATCCTCGACCCGGCGGTTGGCGAGGGCGTGTTCATCGAATCCGTGCGAGATTTCTTTGGGCGGCGCGGCCTCAAATGCCCCGTTGTGCATGGCTGCGAAATCGACGCGGACATTGCCCGGCCCCTAGCGCGGCGCGGTCTTCCGCTCGAACTGCGGCAGGTCGATTTTCTCCGCGCCCGATTCGCATCGTGTTTCGACGCGGTGATCGCCAATCCGCCGTACGTTCGGCACCATTCCCACACGTGCGATGAGGCGACACTCGGCAGGTTGGACCGTCTTTGCGGCGAGCGACTGAGCCGCATGACCAATCTCTACGGACTGTTCCTTATCAAGATCAGGTCGCTCCTTGCCCCGGGCGGGCGCGCTGCAGTCATTGCCCCGGCCGAGTGGCTGAACGCCGACTTTGGTGTGCCGATCAAGCGGCACCTCCTTCGGGAAAACGCAATCGAGGCGATCGTCCAATTCTCCCACGCCTCCGCCGTATTCAGCGACGCCCTGACCACAGCCGCCATTGTTCTACTTCGCAGCGGTCGCCTTGCCGGTGATTCCGTACGACTGTCGATGGTCGATGACGCGGATGGGTTGGCGAGGCTTAACCTCGATCGCGCGACCGAGCGAAGTCCCGGCGAGCTTGATCCAGCGCAAAAGTGGTCGCCGATGATCGAGGGGCGCGCTCGCCCGGCTCGATCCGCGCACACCTTGGCCGATATCGCGGATTGTTCGCGCGGCATTGCCACCGGGGCGAACGACTATTTCACGATGAGCGAGTCAACGCGACGCCGATGGAAGATCGATCGCCGCGACTTGAGCCTCTGCATCGTCAAGGCGAGACAGGTTTCCGGCGATCGGTTTACGGCGAGTGATCTGCGCGCTCTGATCGACGCCGATGAGCGCGTTTATCTCCTCTCGCCGCGAGATTCGCTGTCGGTCGCCGTGAAGAAGTATCTTGCCGAGGGTCGTCGCCTCGGCATTCCCGAAAGATATCTCCCGTCGCATCGGCCCGTCTGGTTTCGCCCGGAGGTGCGCCGGCCCGCTCCGATTCTCGTATCCGTTTTTGCACGCGGGCGGTTCCGCTTCGTCCATAACAGGGCGGGCGTGCTGAATCTCACCGCGTATCACGGCATCTATCCGCGCGATGTTTCGCCGCGACACGTCCGGGCACTCGTCGATTATCTCAATTCGCCTGTTGCCGCGAGGTCGCTTGGCGATCATCGACGCATCTACGGCGGCGGGCTCATGAAGCTTGAGCCCCGCGATGTCGAATCACTCGAAATCCCTGATTGCCTGTATCATCCCCGCATCGCCCCGAAGCGCTGATCGGCACTCGAACCATCAAAGGATCATCATGCATTCAACTTCGCCTGCCGGGCCGGACCATAACGAAGCACCAGGGCCCCGCGGTACGTGGCGATTCCCGGCGACATTCTGGTTCGCCAATTTCGCCGAGCTCTTCGAGCGCGCCGCGTTTTACGGAATGTTCATCAGCCTCCAGCTTTATCTCGTGGGGGAGGTCGGCTTCACGGATGTGTCCGCCGGCGCTGTATCAGCATGTTTCTCGTTCTTGCTGTATCTGATGCCTGCGTTCCTCGGGCCCCTTGCCGACAAGATCGGATTCCGAGCCGCACTCATCCTCGCCTTTGCGCTTCTCACGGGTGGATATGCCCTGCTCGGAGCGCTTCAGATCAAGACGACCGTCGTCGTTGCCCTTGCCCTCGTCGTTCTCGGCGGGGCGATCGTTAAACCTGTCATCTCGGGCACCGCCGCGAAATGTTCCGACGAATTCAACCGTGCCCGAGCGTTCTCGATTTTCTATTTCATGGTCAACATCGGTTCCTTCTCTGGGAAGACCTTCGCTCCATTCATTCGCCAGGGTTTTGATCTGCCCGGCTTTGGCCACTTCGAGCTCGGTATCCGATATGTGAACTTCTATGCGGCGGCGATGGCGTTCATCGCGCTGATCATTGTCGTCATCGCCTATCGCAATCCCGACACGGCCGGCGTCGGCAGGTCGTTCTCCGAGGTCTTTGATTCGTTCGTTCGCGTGCTTTGTAACGGCCGATTCATGTGCCTGATCGTCATTGTCGCCGGGTTCTGGACGATTCAGGGCCAGCTATACGCCGCCATGCCCGCCTACATCATTCGATTGGTCGGCGAGCAGGCGAGGCCCGAGTGGCTGGCGAATATCAATCCATTCGTGGTGGTGACGTGCGTCGTGTTCGTCACGCACCTTGTGCGCAACGTGAAGCCGGAGAACTCCATCGCCATCTCGCTGGCCATCATCCCCTTTTCCGCCCTGTCGATGGCGCTCGCACCCATTCTTCAGCGCGCGACGGGTAATTCAATCGACATCCTCGGGTTCGCCATGCATCCGATCACGGTGATGGCCATCTTCGGCATCGCGGCGCAGGGCCTGGGCGAGTGCTTCCTCTCGCCGAAGTTCATGGAGTATGCCTCGAAGCAGGCGCCCAAAGGCGAAGAGGGGCTGTACCTCGGCTTTCAGAACCTGCACTCGAGTATTGCGTGGTTTGTGGCATTCGTACTTTCGGGATTCCTGCTGGACCGGTACTGTCCCGATCCGAACAAGCTCAAGGAAATCGACCCTGCCGCATATGCACAATGGCAGGACGCCATCGCGGGCAATGGCGCGATGCCCGAGGCGTATGCCAGCGCGCATTACCTTTGGTATGTCTACGCGGGGATCGGGGTGGTTTCTCTCCTGGCCCTGCTGCTGTTCAAGTATGTGACGGCGAATCTCGACCGCCGCGCGGCGGCAGCGGCCGCCGGGGGCCGCTGAGACGGCTGATAGGGACAGCGCACTGCGCGAGGGGGGAATCGAACACCCACGGGTTTCCCCACAAGATCCTCAATCCAGCGCG
>CAZCGF010000042.1:23949-24186 GCA_964498115.1 uncultured Planctomycetaceae bacterium
AGCGCGCACTATCTTTGGTATGTATACGCGGGGATCGGTGTGGTATCTCTTCTGGCCCTGCTGCTGTTCAAGTATGTAACGGCGAAACTCGATCGCCGCGCCGCGGCCGCGGCCGGCGCCTGGGGCCGCTGAGACCACCGACGAGGAAAGCGCACTGCGCGAGGGGGGAATCGAACCCCCACGGGTTTCCCCACAGGATCCTAAATCCTGCGCGTCTGCCAGTTCCGCCACTCGCGC
>CAZCGF010000043.1:0-2246 GCA_964498115.1 uncultured Planctomycetaceae bacterium
TCCCCGAATTCTGAATGGGGCGAGTCGCGTCATTGCTGCAATGCCGGCGAATGTCGTGACAGGTCAGGCAGCCCAGGCGTCCGTCATTGAGCGGCCAGTCGCCGGGCGGCTGGATATCTCGCGTGACGGCAAGCCGCCCTACCGGGTGCGCCTCTGCCCGGGCCTTCTTCCCGTCGTGACAGGAAAGACAGAGTGTGTCCACTTCGGCTGCAAGTATGGCGCGAGGAGCGCCAGTGCCGGACGGACTGTGGCACGTTTTGCAGTCGCCGGCCGACCAGTGCGGGTTGATGGTTTCGCCGGCGCCGACCGATGCCGAACCAGTTGGCTGAACTGTGCGATTGGCGACCGCAATCGTCGATAATCCGCCCCACGCGTAAACGCGAATTCCCGGCCGGAGCAGCTGTTCGGCGACCAGGACAAAATACTCGGCCCTAAAGCCTTCAGGGAGCTGCGCGCTTTCAATCGGACAATCTCTTGTGACGCAGACCCCGCCAGGAACGCTCAGCGCCCCGACGCCCGTTCCCGGCTCGCCGAATGCCATCAGGGGTTGGCCGCGCGAGTCGAAGCAATGCACGCGCTGAGAAGCCGCGTCGGTGACAAATATGACGCCGTCATCTCCGACGGCCACACCTTTCGGCCGACCGAATGTGCCGACGATGTCTCCCGGACCGCCGACCGAGCGCACGTATGCGCCGTCGGGATGGAGAATCTGCACGCGGCTGTTGAGTTGGTCGACCACGCAGATGTCGCCGGCCGGCGTTTGGGCCAAACCGAGCGGCATGCCGAATTGTCGGTCGCCTGCGCCGCGGTCTCCTACTGAACGGAGGTGCTTGCCAGTGACGGCCTCGAATATCTCAATGCGATGTCCGAGGACATTGGTGACCCAAAGTTCTTCACCGACGAAGAGCATTCCCGCCGGGCGAAACGGTCGATCGCTCACGCCGTATTGACGAACCAGGCGACCATTCGGGCTGAATCGAAGCACCGCGCCGCTGCCGCCGCCGTCGGCGATCAGCCAGTCACCGTCGGGCGTCGAGTTGGCGGCGACCGGTCTGGAGGGTCGCGGGGAAATCTCCAGCGCCCCCAGTGCGCGTGACCCTTGATCCCATCGCAGCACCATTCCAAGGGCGGCGTCGCACGTCAGGAGCCCGCCAACATCCGCGGAAACCGTCAGCGGCCGGACGAACGACATCGGCGGCTCGGGCTCCTCGCCGAAGAGAATGATGGCCAACTGCCGCTCGGACTCGCTCGCCCCGGGCCCGCTGCGCAGGTTTCCGAGCGCCACCACACGCGGCGATTGCGGCGAGGGCGGATAGATGCGGCTGCTGGTCTGGCTCAATCGCTCGGTGGAGTCCGCGCAGGAGCCGACGGCGGATGCGCCGATCGCAACCGCGACCACCAGGGCCAAGCGTAGGTTCGTGCGTCTCATGCAAATCTTCACGATATGAAAGTCTACAACCGATGGCAGGCGAGGCACAGGCGGCTTGCGTCATTGCGATCCACCAGCATGCCCTCGACCCGGTGCGAATTGTGCGGATCGTGGCAGGATATGCACTGCACCCGGCCATCGGGCAGCTTGATCCGGCCGCTTGCCGTTACGGATGCGGGGTCGTGATAGGTCGGTTCCGTCAGCGGGTACCTGGCGCCGATCGGGTGGCTGGTCAGACTGCCGGTCCCGATCCACGATCCGCCGAGTTTTCCCGGCCCCCTGACCGAATGAGCATAGCTATAGACATCCCGGGCCGTGATACCGTCGTGACAACTCAGACAGAGAAGTGAACTGGCGTCCAGCTCCACGCCGCGTGCCTCATACGAGCGTGCGGCTTGATAAACCTGCGGCCGCCGGTCGAGCAGAGGCGCTTTGCCCAGCGAAACGTGCGGTGTGTGACACGGCGTGCAAAGATCGAGCGCGGCGCCGTCAGCCTGCCGGAAGTCATGGGCGCTTCCGATCAACCCCCGCGCCCATCTTGCGTCCGGCGCGGCGATCGAGCTGATCGCGCCTGCGGGTGAATCTTCACCGTCGGGCCCTTGCTCCTTATCAGCCTGCTCACCATTCTGAACGCACGATGCGAGGAACGCTGCCGCGAGTAGAATGGCCCAGCCTCGGGCAGGATGGAAAAAGACTGAGCGGAAACGCAGCCGGAATCGCCTGGACATGAGCCCTGGGTGCGACTTTGGTCGTTCATGCGGCGTCAGGCTCATGAACGTCGAAATATAACAGCGAACGACACGGGTGTTAAGGCACC
>CAZCGF010000043.1:2346-3521 GCA_964498115.1 uncultured Planctomycetaceae bacterium
CGCTTCATGAGCATTGACGAACTCACCGCCGACGTAGGGTTTGAGTCCGAGCTTCAGAAGCGAACCGTCCGCACCGACTCCCTCGGTCGCGGCCGGCCCCGATTCGCCCAGACGAATAAGCAGTATCGCTTCCAGGAAACGCTCGGCCTCACCGGACGCGGCAGCCTGATCGACGAACGCGTGCTTCTTTACGATGCGATGATCCGCGGCGGGCTCTCGCAGGAACGATATACCGAGGACAGTTCGAGCCTATTCTTCGACAAAGGAAGTTCGCCCAACGGAACCATCTTTGAATACGACCTGCGGCTCCAGGCCTTCCCGGTCGGCAAGGTCTCCGGCTCGGGCTACGCGTCAAAGCTCGATGATCGAATTCCTCGGCCCTTCCTCCCGAGCCTCGATCGAACGCGCGAAAAGTACGGGGCGGGTCTGTTCTACAACGATCCCAAGCTGCCCATGCGGCTGACATTCGACCACCTGTTCGACGACATCACCAGCCGCTCGAACTATCTGCAGGACGACCAGGAACAGGGCGAGGACTCGCTTCGCTACGAAACGACGTGGCAGCCGACGGAGAATCATGCCCTGTCGCTCGAGTTCGAGCATGAGCGCCGCAGCGACAAGTATTCCGGGACGAACACCCGATTCGACACGACGCGCAACTACTTCTCGCTGAACGACACGATCCAGTTCGGCCGGGACAATCGCAGCCGATTGGACACGCTCCTGCGCGTGGAAGAGGAGCGGGGCGACCTGCCGCGCGACGTCTTCGAATTCGCGCCGCAGTTGCGTCTGCAACATACCGAATCGCTGTTTACCAATTACAAGGCTCAGTATCTGAAGGAAAACTACTTCGATCTGGAGACCGATACCTGGCGAGGCGATTGGGGGATTACCCACCAGTTCAAGGACATCCTGACATCTTCGCTCGGCTTCTACGGCCTGCAGCAGTCGGCCGTCGAAAACGCCGACCTGAGCGAGCTGGGCGCCCTGGCCAATTTCGCCTACAGCAAGAAGAACGAATCCGGCATTTTTTCCAGCAACCTGTCTTATCTTCACTCGCATACTTCAACCGACGACGGACGGCAAAGCGGCGTCGTCATCGATGAGTCCGTCACCTTTCGCGACCCGCTGTCGAGTTACCTGGCCCATCCCAATGTCGATGTCGGCTCGATTCA
>CAZCGF010000043.1:3621-23777 GCA_964498115.1 uncultured Planctomycetaceae bacterium
CAGGACTATCTCCTCTACCGCGACCGAAACATCAACCGGCATCGCATCGGCTTTACTTATCGCAGGGATAAGTGGTCAGCGGGACCGGAATACGAGTTCAACGACGACTCCATCGACCCCTATCACGCCCTGCACGCCAATGCCGATGCCATCCTGTTTCAGAACGATCGACAACAGCTCAACATCCGCGGGGCGGCGTCGCATTTCAGATTCGAGGGGCAGCAGTTTCTGGAGGAGCGCTACACCACTCTTGTCGATCTGGGCCTGACTCACCGCTACGCCCTCGGCCCACGCCTGGAGGCAAACTCGGCGGCCCTCTACCGCTACCAGACTGACTCGCTCTTCGGCGAGACCAACGGCGTTGATCTGACCGCCTCGATCTCCTACAAGATCGGGTACTTCACCATCTTCGTGGAAGCGGAGTACGACATGCTCGAGCTCCCCTACTCATCCGACGACTCGCTCGGGATCTGGCTCAAGGTGCGTCGGGAGATTCCAATCATCGGGAGGCCGCGCGGATGACACGAACATCACAAATCGCCGCAGCGCTCCTTCTCCTCTCCACACTTACCGGCTGCCAGGGACCGCTGCGCCCCGTCTTCGAGAAGCATGAGCCGCAGATCGTATGGCCACCATCGCCGGACCGACCGCGCATCGCGTACATCGGTTCGCTCTCGGGCGAAGATAGTCTTAACAAGCCCAAGCCGGTTACGCTCAAGTCGCTGCTCGCCGGACCGGAGCCGACCATCGGTTTTTCCACTCCCACCAGCGTGGCGGCGCGCGGCGACGACCTTTTCGTTTGCGACGGTCAGAATCAGGCGGTCTATCACCTGAACCTCACCACGCGCGACTTCCGCGCCATCACCCGCGCCGACGGCGAGCAATTTGGCTGGCCGATTGACCTGACGCTCGCCGATCAGCTACTCGCCATCGCGGACAGCAAGCGGGCCGCGGTCTTTGTCATGACGACGGACGGCGCCGACGTTCGCACGATTGGCAAAGGGACACTGAAGAGACCCTCGGCCGTCGGCTGGAGCCCTCAGCGCCGCGAATACTGGGTTCTCGACACGGGGGCTCATGCCTGCGTGATCTTCGACGAAAACGGCGCCGAGAAATCACGATTCGGCCAGCGCGGCGAGAGCCTCGGCGAACTCAACTATCCGGCGGGACTGGTCTGTGATGATCGACTTGGCGCGCTGATTGCCGACTCCATGAATTTCCGCGTTCAAACCATCGACGCCAGCGGCCTGCCTGCGCACATGTTCGGGAAAAAAGGCGACGCCGCCGGTGACTTCTCTCTCCCGCGCGACGTGGCGACCGACTCCGACGGACATATCTACGTCCTCGACAATCAATTTGAGAATGTGCAGGTGTTTGACGCGGATGGACGGCTGCTGATGGCGTGGGGACAGGAAGGCCGTGGGCCGGGCGAGTTTTATCTGCCCTCCGGTATCTCAATCGACGCCCAGGACCGAATCTGGATCGCGGACACTTACAACCGCCGGGTGCAGGTGTTTCAATATCTCCCAGAAGAAAGCGTGACCGCCGCCGAAGAGCAAGAAGCGAAATGAAGCCTCATTCGAAACATATTGACGCGGACCGACGCACCCTACCCAGGGCGCGCGCTCGTTTGCTCATTCTCCCGACCCTGCTACTTGCCGTCGCGCCACTTCCCCCGACCCGCGCCGATGAGAGCGTGGTCCTGTCGCCGCACAATCTCTCCGCCGCGGGCCGCGGCACCGTCCGAGCCTTAAACGAGGGCGAGGTCTGCATCTTCTGCCACACGCCCCACAATGCCGATCCACAGGCCCCGCTCTGGAACCGTTACAACCCCACGACCCACTACCGCATCTATACCAGCAGCACGACCGACGCGCGAATCGACCAGCCCGGCGGGCCCAGCAAGTTGTGCCTCTCGTGCCACGACGGCAGCATCGCGCTGGGACTGGTCCTCTCGCGATCCCCCACCGATCCCATCGCCATGAATCAGCCTTTTATGCCGACCGGCACGAGCAACCTGACCAACGATTTGTCCGACGATCACCCGATCGGCTTCCGTTTCGATCGCCAGCTTTCCAATCGCGACTCACAGCTCCGCTCGCCGGACCTCGTCGATCATCGCATCAAGCTCGGCGACCGCGGCGAATTGGAATGCACTGCCTGTCACGACGCCCACAACAACGAGCTCGGCAACTTCCTGCGGATCACTCAGCGGGAAGGCGCCTTGTGCAACACCTGTCACCGCATGGACGGCTGGCGAAACAGTGCCCATGCCCTCAGTTCCAAGACCGTGCCCTTCACCGTGACCAACGGCGTCGCCGCCCCTTTCAACTCCATGCTCGACAACGCCTGCCAGACGTGCCACCTTTCGCACAACGCTCCGCACCGCGAACGCCTGCTGCGCGCTCGCCCTTACGATATCTGCATCAACTGCCACAGCGGCTTTCCGGCTCGGGACATCTCCGGGCTCATGAACCAGCGAAGCGGCCATCGCACTGCCCGATTCTTCGATCTGCACGACCCGACCGAGAACCCGCTGACCATGCGGCCGCACGTCGACTGCGTCGACTGTCACAATCCCCATGCGGTCAAGGCCAACCCGCTGGCGCAGACGCGCCTCACCGCCGCCCCCGCCGCGCTCATTCCGCCGGGCATGGAATTCGTCCCCGGCGTCACGGCCTCCGGCAATCAGATTGATCGCGCTCGGTACTACTACGAAGTGTGCTTCCGCTGTCATGCGGACAATCCGGTGCCGGTCGATCGGCGCATCATTCGTCAGCGCGACGCGATCGGAAATATTCGGCGCGAATTGCTGCCGACCGTCGCATCGGCCCACCCGATCCTCTTCCCGCAACGCGGTGGCATGGATGTGCCCAGCCTTGTGCCGCTGCAACGCGCCCGGCCCGTCATCGGTTGTCAGGACTGCCACAACAATCCCGATGCCCGAGAGCTTGGCGGATTTGGCCCCAACGGCCCGCACGGCTCGAGGTTCGACTTCCTGCTCGCGGCACAGTACGAGACGGCCGACTTCACCATCGAATCGCCCCAGGCCTACGCGCTTTGCTATCGGTGCCACGATCGCAACTCGATCCTCGGGGATCAGAGCTTCCGCTTCCACAATCGCCACATCGTCACCGAGCGCACACCGTGCAGCGTCTGCCACGCGGCCCACGGGGTCACCGGCCCGCAGGCGCGGCACGATCATCTCATCAACTTCGACCTCACCGTCGTGGGCGGACAGCGGCTCTTCATCGACACAGGTAACTTCACCGGCACCTGCACTTTGACGTGTCACGGCGTCAACCACGTGAACTTCACGTACGCACCTTAGGTACGCAACCGACAACACATTCGGTTAACAATTCGCTTAGACGAGTTGGATCTGCACGACTTCCGCCGGCGCATGGATTCGCAGCGGAAACCAGTTGCCCACGCCGCTGTTCACGAACAGGTCGCTCGCGCCCTGACGATAGAAGCCGCGGATGTAATGAAACAAGACTTGACCCAATCCGAGGTCGGGCCGCATTCCCGGCGGGGTGAACATGATCTGCCCGCCGTGGGTATGCCCGGAAAGCGTGAGCGGGACGCCAAGCGGCGCCAGCGTGTCGAATGCGTGAGGGTGGTGGGCCAGCGCGATCACAGGCCCCTCGCGCTCCACGCGGTGGCCCAGCAGCATCTCCTCGGCGGCGGCGACATCGCCCAATCGACGGCCGCGCGGCTGCGGACTGCTTGAATAATCGAGCCCGGCGATGGTGATCCGCTCGCCGTCGATTTCGATGGACCGCCGCTCGTTGATGAGCAGCGGCAAATGATCGCGCGTGTAGCGAATGAATGCGGCGCGATCGTCAATCTCGTCGTGGTTACCGATGCAGAGGAAAAGCCCGTGGCGATGGCGGAACTGCCCGATCGCGGACACCGCGTCCGGCAGCATGTCGTTGGAGTTGTCGATGATGTCGCCGGTGACAAGGACGATGTCACTATCCAGCCCGTTCACCACGTCAACCAGGCGGGGAAGCAGATACGGGCGATACAACCGGCCGACGTGTAGGTCGCTGACGTGAGTAATCGTGAGCCCGCGCAGTCGATCGGGCAGCCAGGGCGCGGGCAGCTTGTGGCGACGAATCACCAACTCGCCCTCCTCCGCGCGCCCATATGCAGTGGCCCCGGTGAGAAGGAGGACCGGCGCGGTGGCGAAGGCGGTCTTGAGGACGGCTCTGCGGGTCAGCAGTTCGGCGTCATTCGATGCGGCATCCGATGACGACGGTCTGGTTTTTCGAACGCCTCGCCAAACCCCGCGGGCTGCAATTGCAAAGAGGCGCAGCCCCGCGACGATTGGCATGCAGAAGGCAAGTCCCAGGTGCCAGAGCGTGACCGCGCCGGCATACCATGTCGGGCTGCGAAGGAATTGCGGCATCCGGCCGGTGATGAGCATGTAGGCAATCGGGATGTTCAGGGCGAGGCTGAAGGCGGCGGTCCCGTATCGAAGCCAACGTGACAAGCGCGCGGAGGAGATGAATCGCGCAAATCGCCGATCGGCCACACTCCACCAAATGCCGTTCAGGCAAACCAGCGAGAGAATGACCAGCCGAAACCCAACTCGCCGCGAGACCGGGTAGTGCGGTGACAACACGAAGGAGTAAAGAAGGAGCAGCGCAAGCACGCCCAGCATGAGCCATTGCAGGCGGGAATAGAACCGATCGCTCGGCCGTCGACTCAGCGGAAAATCCTGGGTTGCGGGGGGCGTGTCGGACATCATCATCTCTAACGCAGGCGTCTTGCGGACGGTTCATCGCCGGGTCAAATCCCGCCGTCTCGTCGAATTCACTCGGGGAGTGTAGTCGTCGATGGCGCGAGCCGCTTGGCAAAGAGCCTGTCGAACAGCCGCTCGCACTTCTCCAGCACGCTTCGAAGGTGGCTCGGCGGAGATTCGCTTTTTTCGACATAGGGCTCGAACCCCGTCGATTTCTCGACATTCGCATACCAGTGCTTGGCCCAGATGCCGTCGGTAGCCCGCGGCCCGGGCTCCCAGCGCAGCATTGCGTCGGAGAACGGCACGCCCAGTCGCTCGCAAAGCGCGGCAAGCATTCCGGCGGGATTATCGAGCACGTCGCGCGCGAAAATGACCGGCGGCTCGCCTCCCGTCGCGGCAACAATCATGTCAAACAACTCGACCTGCTGCGGCAGGCCGGTCTCCTCGACCCCGGGAAAGGGAATCACCTTCACCAGTGACGCAAGCATGGCACTCGGCTCGCGGATGAGAAAGCAGTTGGACAGCTTCAGCACCCAGTCTCGGTCCATGCCCGGCAGCAGATGATGGGCCATGTGCTTCTGGTAATAGATCGCCTTGCCGTCAGGAATCGGCCCGGTCAGTTGGGCGACGACCTTGCGCCAGTCGGTCTCGCACTGGGCCACGATTTCCTCCGCCCCGGGATGATCGCGCCCGGTGAGCATAAGGTAGTGGGCATACAGCGGCTCATCGCAGACGACCGTGTCCCCGCGCGAACCCCACGCCCGCATCATCGCGGTCGAGATATTCCGCGGGCCGGACCACATGGCAATGCGATGCTCGACAGGCATGAAGGGGATGGTATCAGGAAGCAAATGACGCTGCGATCATTCGCCCGAGTCGATGAACGGCTCGACGTCGGCCATTTCTCAGTGTGCCACACGGGCCGGTGACGGCGACGCGGACGGCGCAGTCGCCCCTGTCGATCTCGGGTCGCTTCATTGCGACAGGCTCTGGCCACCGATATACTCAGGATATCCTCCCGGGATGCGGATTGGCCGCCTCTCGGGATCATGTGCAGGCGGTGAACATGCCGATTTTTGAGTTTCATTGCGAGGCCTGCGATCGGGATTTTGAGGAGCTGGTTTCCTCGTCCGGATCGGCCAAGGCCGTCCAATGTCCCAAATGCGGCGAGCGCAAGGCGACGCGAAAAATCAGCGTCTTCGCCGCTCAGCCCGGCGGCAAGCCCGCTCGATCTCCGGCCCCGGCCGGCGGCTGCGGTCGTTGTGGTGACCCGTCAGGCCCCTGCGGAATGTAATGCTCAACAGGACAATGTGCTCATGGTGAAGACCGCCAAGTCGGACTCCCACTCGGATACGACGGCTCCCTCTGCCCCGGTTGCGGCTCTGCTCGCGTGGATGCTGCCCGGCCTCGGACACTGGTGGATCGGCCAGCGAGCGCGTGCCTTCATCTTCCTCGCCGTCATCACGGGAACATTCTGGACCGGCGTGGCGGTCGGCGGCGTTCGTACCACCGTCACTCCCCGGGAAAACGGCGCCTGGATCGCCGCCCAGTTGTGCATGGGTCCGCAGGCGTTGGCCGCGCTTTACTGGAGCAACCAGCGAATTTCCCAGCACAAGGATGAGATCAAGGCTTCGTGGCCCGCGTCGAACATCGCGGTCGTCTATGCCGGTGTCGCCGGACTGCTCAATCTGCTGGTCATCATTGATGTCCTGGCCCGGGTTGAGTCGATGACGGCGGTTGCGCAGCCGCGTCCGCCGCCCAAGAGCGGAGGAAGGGCCTGATTCATGGAGAGTTGGTTGTCCGGACTATTTGTCCAACCGATTGACGTGACCGGTTTCTGGCGGCTCGGCATGCTCGTGCCGCTGATTCTCAGCATCAGCATTGTCTACAAGACGATGCGCTGCGAGAAGCTTTCAGCGATTCCGGTCGCGAGCGTGGTCCTTTGTCTGATGATTCTGACGTCCATGGGGCTCATTGGAGCCCTGTTGTTGGGCGCTTTTCGCCTGTTGGCCTGAGCGTGCCGCCCTTTGCGCGGCGTTGGTCTTTCGTAGGTATTGGGGAGTTTCAAGATGCATCGTTGTCGAAAGCCGATTTGGACCGGTTTCTGCGTGTCGCTGACTCTCGCGGCCGCATCCCAACTTCACGCATTTCAACAACCCGGCAAGCCGGCAGCTTCGCCTCCGGCGACCGGACCGAAGTGGGTTCTCGACGAGCCCCTTTTTGACTTCGGTACGGCCTGGGCGGGTCTTGTCGTCCAGAACAAGTTCGTCGTCCGCAACGAGGGCGTCGGCATTCTCAAAATTATCGAGGCCAAGCCCCATTGCAGTTGTTCCGTGGCCGACGACTACACGCGAGAGATTCCCCAGGGCGAATCCGGAACCATTACCTTCACGCTGCAGACCGCATCCAAGTCGGGCGCTGTAAAAGAATCCATCGTCGTCAAGACCAACGATCCCACCAATCCGTACATGACCCTGGAGATGAAGGGCTTCGTCAAGACCGTCTGCAAACTTGAGGTCATTGAGGACAGCGTCGCCCGCGTCGGAACCAGTGCCTTCGCCGACATTCGAAACCTCGGGGCGAACTTCGGACGCGTCACCGCCGACCAGCGATTGCGCCGCGTAATCAAGATGACCAATACCAGTGGGAGTCCGCTGGAGCTCAAGCTGCTGGGCGTCAATCAGGGATCGGAGCGATTCCGCGCCGAGCTCAAGGAAACCAAGCCAAAGGACGAATACGAACTCACCGTCCTCGGCGAGCCGCCCTTTATCGAGGGCTACAACTCCGGCACGATCATGTTCGGTACGAACATCAGCGACAACCCGGCCTTCAACATCGGCGCCTATGCCTATGTCCCCGCAAGAATCGAGGTCGTCCCGCCCAAGATGATTGTTGACCCCAAGTACCCGATTCAGCCAATTCGCGCTCTGCGCATCACCAATAACGGCAGCAAGCACTTTGAGATCACGTCCGTCTCATGCAGCAATCCCGGGTTTCGCATCAAGCTGCTCCCCCTGAATGCATCTGTCCCCAAGACCCGCGAGATTGAAGTGCGATTGCCGCTCGGCCAGTACCGGCCGCCGGAATACGGCGACATCGTTCGCGTTGAAACCAACGACGCGGAAAAACCGCTGATCGACGTGTATGTCCTGCCCCGACTCAACATGGAGCCGGCACCGAGACCGGCCGATCTGCCTCTCGTCTTCACCCCGGGCACGATGAGCCCCGGGCGCTGACGCACTCATTGGAATTGGACAGATCCGATTTGCTTATTCACGTTCCGCGCTGATGACGATGATGTCGGTGTCGGGCACTTCCCCGGTGAGCGGGACCGCCGCCATCGCATCAACCACATCGAGACCCACGGTCACGTTGGCGAAGACGGTGAAGCCGCCGTTCTGGTTGTCCAGGTTTGCGGAATTATCGGCGAGGTTGAAGAAGAAGCCGGACGTCGCCGAATTCGGGTCGTTCGGCAGCTTCGCCATCGCCACCGTCCCTCGAATGTTACTCCGCTGTGGGCTGAATTCATTCTGAATCGGCCCACGCAGTCCGCTGGGCACCACGTTTCCAGGCAGGAAGCCTCCACCTTGAACCACGAAGCCCGGAATCACGCGATGGAAGATCGTGCCGTTGTAGAATCCGTCCTCAACATACTGAAGGAAGTTGTCCGTCGTGATCGGCGCATCCGCGACCATCTGGACAACCACGTCTCCCAGCGTCGTTCGCAGTCGAACGAGGTCAGGCGTTACGATCCGGAAGCCCGCCGCGAGCGTCGTCGAGCCGCCGATCGGGTTATTCACGATGATGTCGTAGTCGCCGCGAACCGCGCCGGTCAGATCGAAGGTGCCGCGGATCGACTGGGCATTGACGAATGCGACCGACGTTGCGTCAATGACAGTGGCGCCGCGCCGGAGCTGAATGGTCGCGTTCGATTCAAAATTCTCTCCGTCCAATACGATCGTAAATGAAGGCGAATCGACTTCGCCGAAGGCCGGGTCGGCACTGCGTGCGAAAGGCTCGATGCCCACCACAGTCACCGTCCGAGTGGTCGTCACGACCTGCCCGAAGTCGTCCGTGATCGACAGCCGGACGACAAAGCTATCCGGCGATGCATAGGTGTGCGAAACAATAGCGCCCGACCCCGGTGCGGAGTTGTCCCCAAAGTCCCAACTGAACGAGGTGATTGCACCGTCCGTATCCGCGCTTTGAGACGCGTCAAAGTTGACGGTCAGCAGGTTGGCGCCGGTGATGTTGAAATCAAATGTCGCCGTAGGCGCGAAGTTGACGAGCACCGATCGCGTCGTGGTTCCCGCGCCGCCCCGATTGTCGGTGACGGTCAATCGCGCGACAAAGCGCCCGCTGCCCTGATAAGTATGCTCAACCGTGACGCCCTCTGAAGATGTGCCGTCGCCGAAGTCCCAGACAAACGACGAGATGCTGCCGTCCGGATCGCGGCTTGAAAGCGCGCTAAATGTGCGACCCCCCGCCACAGGCTGGCTGTTTGCGTCGAGCAACTGCCCCACCGTGAAGTCCGCGCTGGGCAGCGCGTTGGGACCCAGTACATCGACGGGCAACATGCCGGTCCCGATCAGCGCCGGCGGCGACTTTGTCACCGGGTCGGCCTCGCTGAACAGATGGACTGTCACGTTAAACGTGCCGGCGCGGGCGAAGACGTGAGTCATGGTCTGCGCGGTGGCGACCGGCATCCCGGCCGCGACTCCACCGTCACCGAAGTCCCAGGTGATATGTCGCGTCTGTGGATGACGCCGCAGGTCTACCCGGAAGGTGCGCGTCAGTGTGTTTTCCGACGCGCCGATCGGAATGATGATCGGCGACGACGTCGGCGCGAGACCTGTCCCGATTGACGGGCAGCCGCCGGCCGACATTCCCATGGAGGCGCACAACGCGCCGAATAAACAGATTACGTGATTGCGCTTCATCCCTTGTTCCCCTCGCACAGCCCGACCCGGATTGAGATTGCCCCGAATGGGTATGGCTGCCCCCCGCGAAAACGAACCATCAACTCCCCATTCTATGCCCCGCCGATGCGGCCAGTCATCTCTGGATATGGTTCAAATGTCCGCGAAGTCGGACGCATTATTGGAATGTCGCTTTTCCTGAGCCCTGGGGCGGAAGGGTTGCCGGGGCCGGCGATTGAGTTGGAGTGGGGAATTGGGGAAGCGAACCCACGGGGAATTGCCGGACCTGGGTAGATTCACCCATTTTGCTGATCTGCCCGACCTTGGGATTCTTGTCGGGGCCGGAGCAGATTGATCATAAGTAACTACAAATAAACATGTTACATCGCTGGCATTGGGCTCCTGGCCCTGACCTCTTGGGCCGTGGCACGACCGTTGCTTATGTGAATCTCGTGTGACGAGGCAAACGCCTGAATCACACGAGACTCGAAAATCTCCGGGAAGCTGCGATCGAGTGCTCCCCGGTTCAAACGTGCCAGGCCCAGAAATGGGTCGGTTGTGTAAGGGGTGGGTCCGAGTGCGAGGCGGGCCCACCTCATTTTTTTTACATACCGAATCAGCAGGGCGTCGCCCTGAAAACTCTCGACTTCACGCCGCCGGGGCCGACTTTCACCCGCACATGCCGTCCGCATTCCGGACATTTGCCTTCATACCGATCAACCGCCGGATCGCGATAAATCCGCAGATAGGCACCGCAGCATTCAAACAGCACGCCGATCCACGGACGTCCATCGGACCCGCCCCGCTCCTTCGACTCGTCGCCGAGAACCACGTCGATATGCCGACCCAGGCCACTGTCCATATCGCGGATATCGGCTTTGAATCGGAGGCGGCTCGAACGACCGCCCTTGCCCCCGGACAGACCGTCCGTGCCAGTCGCAAACCAACTGCCCCTGCGATACCATGGCACCGCTATGGCAGCGAAAAAGCCGACACAATTCGCCGGTTCCATCCTCGCGGGCGATCTGCTCGATCTCGCGGGGGCCATCCGCATCTGCGAGGAAGCAGGCTCCGATCTGCTCCAGCTCGACATCTGCGACGGCCATTTCGTGCCGACGATCAGCTTTGGTGAAGAGGTCGTTCGCCGGACCTGCGAGGTGGCGAAGATCCCGACTGAAGTGCATCTGATGGTCACGCGCCCCGAGGACTGGGTCACGCGAATGAACGGCATGGGCCAGTTTCGGATGATCTTCCACATCGAGGCGAGCCAGCGGGCAATGGGCCTCGTGCAGGCCATCAACAAGGCCGGCATGGAGGCGGGCGTCGCGCTGAATCCCGAGACGCCGCCCGTGGCGATCAAGCCGCTGCTCCCGTTCGTCGGGAACGTCTGCGTCATGGGCATTGCGCCCGGTTTCGCCGGGCAGGCACTACTGAATACGACGTATGCCCGAGTCTCGGAGATTCGCGACAACATTCGCGAGACAGGCTCGGCCGCGACGATCACGGTGGACGGCGGGGTCAAGCAGGACAACGCCGCGAAACTCGTCGAGGCGGGGGCGGACATCCTGGTCGTCTCGTCGGGCATCTTTCGGCACCCGAAGCCGACCGAGAGCCTGCGAGAGATTCGCCGGACGCTGCCGAAGTGATGCGACTTCCACATCTCCGAACGCTCGGCGCATGGCCGGCGTGCCTTGCGGCTTTGACGATCGTTTTCATTTGCGGCTGCGAGTCCCGCCGCTCCTATGAATGCCTGCGAACGCAATCGGCCCCGGCAATTGACGGGCGACTCGATGAGGCGCCGTGGCAACGGGCCGCCTGGACCGCGAATTTCGTGGATATCGAAGGGGCGAAGCGCCTGACGCCGACCTATCGCACACGCGCGAAAATGCTCTGGGACGACCAGTACCTTTACATCGCCGCCGAACTGGAAGAGCCGCACGTCTGGGCCACGCTGCGCGAGCGGGACGAAATCGTTTTCAACGACAACGACTTTGAGATATTCATCGATCCCGACGGCGACACGCGGAACTACGTCGAGATCGAACTCAACGCGCTGGGGACGATTTTCGATCTGCTGCTCAAGCGGACCTACCGAGACAAGGGTCCTGCTATTCACGAGTGGAATGTGCCGGGCCTGCGCAGCGCCGTGGCCGTCGACGGGACGCTCAACGATCCGTCGGATCGGGATCGCGGCTGGTCGGTGGAGGCGGCGATTCCCTGGCAGGCGTTCGAGGGGCTTACTTCGGTGAAGCTCCCGCCTGAGGCAGGCGACGTGTGGCGGATGAACTTTTCGCGCGTGGAATGGGAACACGAGATTCATCAGGGAAAATACTCCAGAGTGCCGGGCCGGCCGGAGAATAACTGGGTGTGGTCTCCGCAGGGATTGATCGATATGCACGTTCCGAATCGCTGGGGTGAAGTGACGTTTAGGGATTGATCCGCGTCGGACATGAGCGGTTTGGCGGTACGGGATTCGGGTCGGGGCCGCGTATTTCCAAGGTGACAATAGGCGAAAAAAATTGGCGCGGACGATTGCAAGCGCTGTGACGGTCGGAGTTTGGGGCACGGTGAAAAAAGGTGAAATCGGCAGGAAACGACCGATGCAATTCGCGTGTCCTTCGTCGATCGATGAATCCTGTTTTTGAGCATGTCCGCGCGCTCCCCTGCATGACCACACTTGCTCCCTGTGCGCGCCGATTCTCGGCGGTGACCGCATCGCAAACAGCAATGGAACTGGACGCGGACTGAGAAAAGCGGCAAAGAGGCCGTGGGGAACCCCAAAGGGCGGAAATTCGAGTGGCGATCAGGGCTCTTGGGCCGTATTATGGCGGCGTGTCGGGCTGATAGCCTCCTGCGCGGTGAGGCATGCCTATAGGTACACCTGGAGAATCGAGTGGAACTTCCCCGCCGCAAGCCAAACGACGTTTATATTCCGGACGGCGCGTTTACCGAGATTCTGAGCGAACTGCGAGAGCGCAAGGACGCGCACGATCTGGCCATCGCCATCGTCTATGCCTTTGACTTCCGCACGCGGATGCTGCCCTACTGGTACGCCGATCGGCGCATGGCGCCCTGCTCGGTGCGCACCCTGGGCGACTGCCTCAACGCGGCGGGCTTCAAGAACGTCCGCATCATCCTTCAGCAGTGGACGCCGAACTTCACGCCGAGCAAGGCCAAGCTGAACGGCAAGCCGCTCGACATCCTGATGGTCTCGGCCATGCAGGTTCACGCCGAGCCGGCCTACGACATGGTTCGCGACGCGATCCGCATGGGAGATGACGCCCGCCCGCTGGTTCTGGCCGGCGGCCCCAAGGCGATCTACGAGCCGGTCGATTTCTTCGACCTCGGCCCCAAGCCGGGCATGAGCGCGGACTGCGTCTCGACCGGCGAGGCCTATGTCATGCTGGAGTTGCTCAAGAAGATCCTCGACCACAAGGACGAGAAGGACTCGTGCCTCTCGGCATTCCGCCGCGCGCGGGATGAAGGGGCGCTGGAGGACGTCGCCGGACTGGTCTATCTGCCGCCCGATGCGCCGGCTGACAAGCTCTACGCCATCAACACCGGCGTGCAGCGGCTGCTGCGCAACCTCGACGAGATGCCCATGCCGGACGCGGGGTATCGGATGATCGAGCCGCCGCACCGGCGACATACGCTGGCGGCGGCGCCGTTCGCTGCGCACAAGGTCGGCAAGGTGTCGATCGTCTCCTCGATCATTTCCACTCACGGATGCAAGTTCGCCTGCTCGTACTGCCCGATCCCCGCGGTGAATCAGCGGACGTGGCGGCACAAGAGCCCGCAGCGAATGGCCGAAGAGATCAAGCACATTTACGAGAACTTCGGCATCCGCGAGTTCTTCGGCACGGACGACAATTTCTTCAACAGCCGCGAGACGGTCGTCGAGCTGATGACGGCGATGGCGAACACCAAGATTCGCGGCAAGCCGATGGGCGAAGTGATCCGCTTCTACACCGAGGCGACGGAGTTCGACGTCCATAAGAACCTGGACATCCTCCCGCTGTGCCGCAAGGCCGGCATGACGGCGATCTGGTTCGGCATCGAGGACATCACCGCCGAGCTGGTCAACAAGGGCCAGACGCCCGGCAAGACGACGATCGTGTACGACGCGCTGCGCAAGCTCGGCATCGAGCCGATGTGCATGATGATCCACAATGACGACCAGCCTCTGCGCTCTCCGAACGGGACGCTTAACGGCCTGGTCAATCAGGCGAAGTACATGTTCGACAAGGGCGCCGTGTCGTACCAGTGCACCTACCTCGGCCCGGCCGTTGGTACGCTGGACTTCGAGCCGGCGGCGAAGGAGAAGCGGCTGTTCAAGACGGTGGCGGGGATGAAGATTCCCCAGGCCTTCCAGGACGGCAATCACGTGGCCGCTTCGAAGCATCCCCGGCCGTGGGAACGACAGATGAACGTCGTCCGCGGTTATGCGACTTTCTATAACCCGGCCAACATGCTCCGCATCGTCCTGAATTGGCGGCACGACTCGCTGGCCCTTCGCCGATTTCTGTTCCAGATCATCGGGCAGATCGGCATCGTGATGACCTTCCCGAAGCTCTACTGGTGGGCCAGAAAACTGAAAAAAGGACCCATTGAGATTTGGGACGGCCTCCAGCCTGCCCGGATTCCCATGGTCGATATCCAGACCTCGCGCGAGGTGAATTGGGCCATCGCCCACGTTCCGACGGACGGACTGGCCGTGAGCCCTCGAGCGAGGCGGCCGGAGAACTCTGAGGCGTCAGAAGGCCGTTTTTCGCGTCCCATGGCCCTTCAGGCGGCCGCCGGCTGAGCCGCGCGAAACGCCCCCGCCGGTAGAATCGGTCGATCTGTCTGCCTGTGACGCGCCGGCCTGCGCCGGAGGCGGCATTAAGCCTTTTTAATCCGCATTTCACCCGTCTTTCAACTGTACCAGCCATAGTATTCGCATCGTTGGCAGGGACGAGGTCCATGTGTAATCGGACCCCCGCCGCACCGATCACGCCGTTGTGATCGGACTCGCCTGCCCGATTTTGGAATTTCCCACCGATGCAGCCAACCTCGAGCGGGTTGGCGGTTCTAAGCGAACTTGAGTTGCAACGTGTGGCCTCCGGAATGCGAAGGAGCAGAAACTTGTCCGTCATCTCACTCAGTGGTTTGTGGAACGCAGCGAAGATGTCCGCCGCGCCGCGCACAAAGGATCAAAGCGAGTCGCTTCGCGATATCCCCGCGAAGCTCGGCCTCGTCGCCTTTTGCATCGCCGTTATCTCGGCTGCATATTGGTTTGATTCGAGTCACCAGGCGATTCGCATCATGTGGCAGTCGCCCTTTTTGCGACCGGTCATGATCTTCGGCGCTTCGTACGCCGGTATCTCGACGATCTGGTCGGTATGGCGATTTGTCCTGGCGGTGAGATATCGCCCGGTACCGATCGTCGCCGATTCGCGTCTCCCGAAGATCACGGTCGTCGTGCCGGCCTTCAACGAAGGCGCGCTCGTCGGCGACACGATTCGCCATCTGGCCCGGGCGAACTATCCGGTCGATCGATTTGAAATCATCGTGTGCGACGACGGCAGCACCGACGACACCTGGCACCACATTCAGAAGGCGTCCGCCGAAGTCTCCTCCATGGTCAAGATTCTGCCGCTGCACTTTGAAGAGAACCGCGGCAAGCGATGGGTGCTGTGGGAAGGCTTCCGACGCGCGTCGGGCGAGGTCTTCATCACGGTCGACAGCGATTCGCTCATCGAGCCGGACGCTTTGAAGTCGGTCGTCAGCCCCATGGTCGAAGACAGCCAGGTCGGCGGCGTGGCGGGCAACGTCCGCGTGCTTAACAAGTTTGACGGCATCATTCCCCGGATGCTGTCCGTTCGATATGTGATGACCTTTGACTTCAAGCGCGCCGCCCAGAGCATGATGGGCGGAGGCACGGTGCTCTGTTGTGCCGGGGCCCTCGCCGCCTATCGCCGCAAGGCCGTGATGCCGATCCTCGATCAGTGGCTGCACCAGACCTATCTGGGCGGTCATGCCCGAGCGGGCGAAGACCACGCCATGACGAACTTCATCATTCGCCAGGGCTTCAAGGTGAAGTTCCAGCGAACGGCCAAGGTCTTCACCAAGAGCCCGAAGACCTACTCGGCGCTTTGCAAGATGTTCCTCCGCTGGGGTCGCAGCAACGTCCGCGAGACGGTGCACACGGCGAGCTACATCTTCACGCGATTTCGCCCCGGCCATCAGATCGGCGTGCGGTTCAACTTCATCAACAGCGCGATTGGTCTGGTCCTGCCGTACATCTTTCTGGGATTCACCCTGGCGATGTCGGCCGTGTATCCGACGATCTTCGGCCTCAAGCTGCTTGCGGCCTGCGTGACCGGCGGCCTCTTCTCCACGCTGTTCTTCGCCGTGCGAGAGAAGAGCACCGAGTGCATCTTCGGCATCGTGTACAGCTACTACGTGACGCTCTTCGTGTCATGGGTGTGGCCCTTTGCCCTGATGACCTCTCACAAGAGCGTGTGGATGACTCGGGTCGCGGCGAAGCCTGCCGGGTTGCAACCGTCGATCGCCCTGGTCGGCAAGCCGACGGCCGAGCCGGTTCATCGCCCGCACGCGGTGGTCATTCCGCAGTCTGTGGCCGCGGCTTCCTGATCATTCGGGCGCCAGCGGCAGATCCACCACGAATTCGCAACCGCCGCCCTCCCGGCTGGTCACGGAGATATTGCCTCCGTGCAGCCGCGTGACGCCCTTGGCGATGGCGAGGCCCAGGCCGGTGCCGTTGACGCCCTCCTCCACCCGCGGAATCCGGTAGAAGCGCTCGAAGACGCGGTCCATGTGCTGCTGCGGGATGCCGGCGCCGCGATCGCGAACCGACACGCGCACGATCTGGCCTTCGATGCTCACTTTCACCTCGACCGATTCGCCCGCCGGAGAATACCTCACGCCGTTCTGCACGAGGTTGCCCAGTAGCGACTCGAGCAGGTCCGCGTCGCCTTTGACGAGCGGGTCCGGCTCGTCGCCGCTCGGCATGGCCAGGGACAACACGAGGCGGATTCCCTTTTCCTCGGCGATTCGCTGCCAGCGCTGAACCACGTCCGTCGCCGTCTCGTTGATCGACACGGCTTCGGTCGAAGCGAGCGGCATCCCGGCGTCTGCGCGGGCCAGCGTGAGGAGGCTGTCGATCATCTGTGCGAGGCGGCGCAACTCGTCGAGCAAGCCTGTCATGTAGCGATCGTACTCTTCGGGCGAACGCGGCTTTTGCCGAAACACCTGCAACTCGCCGAGCAGCACCGCCACGGGCGTCTTCAACTCGTGGGCGGCGTCGGCGACGAAACGCTCCTGGGCGATGAAGGCGGCCTCAAGGCGGTCGAGCATCTGGTTGATCGTGATGACCAGTTCACCGACTTCATCGCGCGCCTGCGGCAACTGCATCCGACGATCGAGCCGGGCCGCCGTCAGCTCCTGTGCCTCACGGGCAATCTTGCGAATCGGCGCCAGCGAGCGCCGGGCGATGAACCACGACGCGAGCCCGGCGGCGAGCATGCCGAAGGGAATGACGATCAGAAATATTCGCTGCAGGTTTGACCGGCTGGTGTCGAAGGCGCCGAGGTTGAGCCCGATCTGAATGTAAAACGGCAAGACGCCGGAGACCTCGCAGTATCGCGTGAGCAGGCGCATCTGACCGTCGGACCCTAGCAGCGCGGCGATGTCGGTACCCTCGATCGTTTCAAACTTGGGCCGTTTTGACTTTCTGATCGTCGAGAGGTCGGCGGGCATGGGGAGGCGGACGTTGCGCAGGTTTTGGGATCGGTTGCGGGATTCGCCGGTCGCCGAGCGAAGCTGAATGTAATAGCGAGAGCCGCGCAGCGACTTGAACGGGGCTTCGACCGCCTCGGCAAATGGCGACTCTCGCCCTTCGTTGGCGTCGCGCTCGATTTGCCCAAGGGCGACTTCGAGGCGATCTTCCAGGCGGCCGTCGACCGTTGCGATGACGTTGGACTCCCAGAATGTGAGCACGACCACGCTCAGAACGGTGATCGAGACGCCGAACACCGTGAGGAATAGCATCGTCAGCTTGAAGCGGAGGGTGCGGACCTGATTCCACATGGCGTCAGCTCTCCCGTAGGTCCTCACCCGGCTTAGCTATCGACGCTCTCGGTGCTGAGCACGTAGCCGCTGCCGATGACCGTGTGGATCAGCGGCTGATCGAATCCCTTGTCGATCTTGCGGCGAACCATGCTCACGTAGACGTCAATGACGTTGCTGTCCCCGTCGAAGTTCATGTCCCAGACATGCTCGGCGATGGCCGTTCGCGTCAACACGCGATTCGGGTTGCGAAGAAAATACTCAAGCAGCGAGAACTCCTTGGCGGTCAGTCGAATGCGCCGGCCGCCGCGCGTCACGCGCCGCTGATTCAGATCCACTTCGAGGTCGGCGAAGCGAAGGGTCGTCGATCCGGCGGCCTGCCCACGGCGGAGGATCGCCCGGACCCGCGCGATCAATTCGTCGAACTCGAACGGCTTGGTCAGATAGTCGTCGGCGCCTGCGTCGAGGCCGGAGACCTTGTCCGAGGTGGTCGCGAGGGCCGTTAGCATCAGGATCGGCGTCTTCACGCCGCGCCGGCGAAGATTGCGGCAGACCTGCATGCCGTCCATGTCGGGCAGCATGACGTCGAGGATCACGAGGTCGTAAGGGTTGGACGCCGCCTGGTGTTCGCCGTCGTGGCCGGACGCGGCCGCCTCGATCAGGTAGCCCTGCTCCTCGAGGCCCTGCCGGATGAGCCCCGCCATCTTCGGATTGTCCTCGATCACCAGAAGCTTCATGAAATCGCCGCTCGTCGGGAACCGGTTTGTTATGCGATGATCTTGGTCAATTCCGGCGGCACCACGATGGCGTTGCCGATGGCCACGTCTTCGGCGTGCTGATTCACGCATGCGACCATGAGCCGGACGCGCTTGGGATTGACGACCTCCATGACCGTCGCGTTGGCGTTGATCACGTCGCCGATGAACACCGGCTTTAAGAACCGGATATGCAGCTCGACAAAGATCGTGCCGACACCGGGCAGCTCGCTTCCAAGGACGGTGGAGATGATCGCGGCCATGAGAATGCCGTGGGCGACGCGGTGGCCGAACCGGCTCTTCTTGGCGTACTCCTCGTCGATGTGCAGCGGATTAAAGTCGCCTGAGACATCGGCGAATTGGAAGATGTCTTTCTCGGTGATGACCTTTTGAAATGTGCCCTTGTCCCCCACGGTGATGGATTCGCGTGTTCGAGGTGTCAGGCCGGCCATGGCAAAACCTCCGTATGCAAGCCCCGAAGCGGATTATAACCCCGGAACTGCACAGCGTGTGGTCATGATGCTCACGCCGCTTGTTTGACTATGATCCGGGGCCGTCGTGCTCGCCGGCGCCGGCGTCTTGTTCGCGGCGGATCATGAATAAACCGTCGAGCGACGGGCGGCGGACCCCGAGGAGAATCTTCAGCTTGTTCCGATGGCTTCGAGAGCTTCTGACCGGTCGCGCCACATCGCCTCCGCAAACCGAGCGCGACACGGCCGCCGTCCATTGGAGCTTTGACGATCTTGCCGCGGACTACCCGTTGCTCTGGTCGCTCCCGGCACGCGACAAGCGCCACTTGCCGACACTCGTTGAACAGTTCCTCGCTGAGAAGAAGTTCTGGGGTGCGCAGGACCTTCAGGTCACGGACCGGATGAAGGCCTTCGTCGCGGCACAGGCCTGCATGCTCATTCTCAGACTCCCCCACCTGGGGCTGTTTCCGAAGACCAAGGAAATCATCCTTTACCCGTCGGAGATCGGCGACCGGATCGACGCGATCGGGCCTGACGGCACGACCTATTGGATCGAACCGGACAAGATTGGGGAGACGTGGAACCGCGGGCCGGTCCTGCTTTCCTGGGACCGGCTGCAGGGCTCCCGAAGAAGCCCAGCGGGTGGGAGCAACACAGTTTTTCACGAGTTCGCCCATGCCCTGGATTACCTGACCGGCGAGGCCGACGGCCGCCCCCCCATGGAATCGCCCGGGCAGGAGGAAACGTGGAAACGGGTGATGACCTCGGCCTACCGAAGCCACGTTTCCGACGTCCAGACGGGTCGCCGGACGTTCATCGATCCGTACGGTGCCACGAACCCGGCAGAGTTCTTTGCCGTCTGCACAGAGCACTTCTTTACGCAGCCAAAACGATTGAGCAAATCTAATTTGGCCCTTTATAGCGCACTTGCTCGCTTCTATAGGCAAGACCCCGCCGCCTGGTGACTCGCGGTAATTGCTAATGCGAATAGGGGTAAGACGCAGTTCGGACTTGCAGTGCGCAAAAAAATAGGACTGGCAGGTGATGCCAGCCCTAGGTCCCTACCTCTCGGGCCGGAGAGTAGAGAAAGGAGGCTCTCTAGTGGGACCGTCTGCAGTATAGCCGTGTTTTCGCCCGATTCAAGCCCTCCAAATGGGTTATTCAGGGAAAAACGCGGTTGGCGGGGTCATTT
>CAZCGF010000044.1:0-23645 GCA_964498115.1 uncultured Planctomycetaceae bacterium
AGCCGCTTGAGCTCCGGCTCGCGCGACAGGGCCTTGTCGAGCGTCATCTTCAATTCTTCGGGAACCAGCTTGGCGATCTTGTCCGCCTCGGCCAGTGACACGCCGGTGACACGACACACGTCGCGGATCGCCGCCCGGGCCTTGAGCGTTCCGAAGGTGATGATCTGCGCGACGTGACCGTATTTCTCGCGCACATACTGAATAACGCGCTCGCGACCGTTCTGGCAGATGTCGATGTCGATATCCGGCATCTCGTCGCGGTCCGGGTCCATGAACCGTTCGAAGTACAGCCCATACCGCAGAGGGTCCGGCTGCGACAGGTGCAGACAATACGCCACGACCGACGAACAACCGCTGCCGCGCGCCCCGCACGGAATCCCGTTGTCCCGGGCATAATGGACGAAGTCCCAGCAGATGAGGAAGTAGCTGGAGAAGCCCTTGGACTGGATGACCTCCAATTCGTAGTCAATCCGCTCGCGCAGCTCGTCCGTCACCTCTCCGTACCGCTCGATCGCGCCGTCAAACACAAGCTTCCGAAGGTACTCCTCCGCCGTCTGCTTCTCCGGCGGACGATAGACCGGCGTGTGGCGCTTCGTGAAGTCCAGGTCGACGTTGCACATGTCCGCGATGCGCACGGTGTTTGTCATCGCCTCGCCGATCTGCGGAAACAGGTTCGCCATCTCGTCCGGCGACTTCAGATAGAACTGATCCGTTGGGAACTTGAAGCGATCGACGTCGTCCTGCATCGCCTTCGTCTGAATGCAGCACAGGACGTCGTGCGCCTCGGCGTCCTCGTGCCGCAGGTAATGCACGTCGTTCGTCGCGATCAGCCCCAGGCCCTTGCGCTTGGCGATGTCGATCAACTCCGGGTTGATCGTCCGCTGCTCTTCGATGCCGTGGTCCTGCAACTCGATGAAGAACCGCTCGGGCCCGAACAGCGACAGGTACCAGTCCGACATCTTCTCGGCCGTCGCGCGGTCGCGGTGGATGAGCGCCTGCGGAATCTCCGCGCCGAGGCAGGTGCTGGTGCAGATGAGCCCTTCATGATGGGCCGCGAGCACTTCGCGATCGATGCGCGGCTTGGAATAAAACCCCTCGCGATAGCCGATGGATGAGAGCTTGAGCAGGTTCTTGTAGCCGACATTGTTCATCGCCAGCAGCAGAAGGTGATAATTGCTTTCGCCCCAGTGGTCTTTCTCCTTCGCCCGTCGATCACCCGGCGCGAGATAGGCTTCCATGCCGAGAATCGGTTTGATGCCGGCGCTGATCGCCGCGCGGTAGAACTCGATCACGCCGAACATGTTGCCGTGGTCGGTAATCGCCACGGCCGGCATGCCCATGTCCTTGGACGTCTTAACCAGTTCGTCGATGCGATTGGCGCCGTCGAGCAGGCTGTAGTGCGTGTGGACGTGCAGGTGAACAAAGGGGGCGGCGGCCTTGTGCGACATCGAGAAATGCGCCTCCGTGCGAATGAAAGTTCTTGCGACTTGCAGAGAATAATACCCGGTCGCGGCGCATCATGAACGTAAGTTCCTGATGTGTCTGTGAAATGCTGCGAGTGCGGATGGCTTCGTCGTGTCGCGCGAAATGGCATAAAGCGCGCCGGGATGAATCACCAATCACTCTTATCGATGCGGCAAATCGACGTCTGACATCCGACGCCGCCCAATGCTGCGAATTGCGGCGATTGCGACTATTATCGGACGGCTCCGACCCCCGGACTGCCGACTTCGAGTCGAGTCCATCCACCCTTTTTGGCCCCTTCCTCCGCGACTTCGAGGCCTGCGGATTTGCGATTGACCGCCCCATATAAGGACTTATAATCCTCATTCTCAGAGTCGTTACGCGATCCGCGGTATAAACCTATGGCACGTGTGACTTTAACAGATGTCACCAAGGTTTATCCGGGTGGCGTGACGGCGGTGAACCGGGTCAGCCTGGACATCGCGGACCGGGAGTTCGTCGTTCTCGTCGGACCCTCCGGATGCGGAAAAAGTACGACTCTGCGCATGGTGGCCGGCCTGGAGGATATCAGTGCCGGCGCAATCGCGATCGACGGACGGGTGGTCAATCAGACCCCTCCCAAAGACCGCGATATCGCCATGGTCTTTCAGAATTACGCCTTGTACCCGCACATGACGGTGTACAAGAACATGGCCTTCAGCCTGAGCCTTCGCCGTAAGCAGCTCGGGCTCAGCAAGGCCGACATCGATCTTAAAGTGCGTGAGGCCGCGGCACTGCTCGGTATCGAGAATCTGCTCGATCGCAAGCCCAAGGCCCTTTCCGGTGGTCAGCGGCAGCGCGTCGCGGTTGGTCGGGCAATCGTTCGAGAGCCGAAGGTGTTCCTCTTTGACGAACCCCTCTCGAATCTCGATGCGAAACTCCGCGTGGAGATGCGCTCCGAAATCAGACGTCTCCAGAAGCGCCTGAATACGACCACGATCTACGTCACGCACGATCAGGAAGAGGCGATGACCCTGAGCGATCGGGTCGTCGTCATGAAGGACGGCGTGATCTTCCAGGCGGCCTCGCCTCTGGAAGTCTACGAGAGCCCGGCGAATCGGTTTGTCGCCGCCTTCGTCGGAACGCCGCCAATGGGTTTCATCGAGGGCAGATGCGTCGGCCAGAACGGCGACGCCGCCTTCGAACACGGCAGCGAGCGATTGCCGCTGCCGCAGAAGCTTGCTCAGGCCGCAACGGGTTTTTCCCAGCGGCCGCTGGTATTGGGAATCAGGCCGGATGCCTTTTGCGTCCGGCAGTCCGGCGAGAACCTGCCCTACGCGAAGCTCAAGGCGCGCGTAACGCAGGTCGAACCGCTGGGTGATCGGAAGGATGTCCACATGACCACGACAATGGGAACGAAGCTGGTCGGGCGTGTGGACCTGCGTGCCGGTGTTTGCGAAGGGCAGGAACTCGACATGTTGATCGACATGACGCGCGTTCATCTCTTCGAGCCGGGTGAGATGGGCCGCAACATTTCCGTCGTCCCCGTACGGAGCGCGGCCGGTGAACAATAAGCCGGCTGTCAGCTTGCGCGGGATCCGATGGGATCGAGCGGTCAGGGTCGCTTGCGGGAGTCAGCCTATGCGCTGAAGCATGCTCCTCAAGAATCGACGACTCGCCCGAGACGTCCGGCGTCTTGCGGTTTGAAAAAGTGGGCTCGCCTGGTCGCCCGCTTTTTTTGTTTTTAGAGAGCGTGGAGCTTGTTGTCTCCCCGCGGGAACGAAACTCAGGCGGGCGTGGACGCCGGCTTACCACGCAAGAAAAACGAAACAGGAAACTCGAAACGTGAACGCAGAACTCATCAGAATCGTCGACGGCCTCGCCCGTGAGAAGAACATCGACAAGGACATTGTCCTCGGCGATCTCGAACTGGCCATGGAGTCCGCCATCCGGAAGAAATACGGCCCGGAGGAAGAGGTCACCGTCCAGATCGACCGCCTCAGCGGCGAAATTGCCGCCGTCCTCAACGGCGAGCCCATCTCCATGAACGACCTCGGCCGCATCGCCGCCCAGACGGCCAAGCAGGTCATGATCCAGAAAATCCGCGAGGCCGAGCGCGGCAGCATCTACGAGGAATTCGTCGAGAAAAAAGGCACCATCCTCACCGGCACCGTCTCCCGCTTTGAAGGCGGCGCACTGATCGTCAACATCGGTCGCACCGAAGGCTTCCTGCCCCGCAGCGAGCAGATCTCCGGCGAGACCCATCAGCCCGGCGAGCGCATCCGCACCCTTATCCTCGAAGTGCGCGAAGCCCCGCATCAGGTAAAGATCATCCTCTCGCGCAGCCATCCCGACTTCATCCGCCGCCTCTTTGAAGTGGAAGTCCCCGAAGTGGCCGAGCGCATCATCGAGATCAAGGCCCTGGCCCGCGAGGCCGGCTATCGCACCAAGGTCGCCGTCTCGTCGATCGACACCAAGGTCGACGCCGTCGGCGCCTGCGTCGGCGTCCGCGGCAGCCGCATCAAGAACATCGTCGAGGAACTCGGCGGCGAGAAGATCGACATCGTCCGCTGGAACGAGTCTTCGCAGATCCTCATCTCCAACGCCCTCAAGCCCGCCGAGGTGCAGGATACGGCGCTATGCTTCGAGCTTGGTCGCGCGACCGTCGTTGTGCCGGAGGAGCAGCTCTCCCTCGCCATCGGCAAGCGCGGACAAAACGTCCGCCTCGCCGCGCGCCTCACCGGCTGGGACATCGACATCCTCACGCCCAAGGAATACAACAAGGGCCTCGATCGCCTGGCCACCACCCTTCGCACCATTGAAGGCATGGACGAAATGATCGCCGAGCGAATCTCGCTCCTGGGCATGATCAGCGTCATGGACGTTCAGGAAGTCGGCCCGGATACCCTCGTCGCCGAGCTCGACCTCACCAAGGAACTCGCCGAGATCATCGTCAACCGCTGCACCGAAGAAGCCAAGCTCGTCGAAGTGGAGCGTGCCGAGGAGAAAAGCCGGGCCGCCGAGGCCCTGAAATCCGGCGCAGCGCAGACTGAAGAAAAGAGCGAAGCCGAAGGCGGCGAGTCGCCGGAGGCCGCCGCTGAGTCGTCAGATGATTCGTCCGCAACCGCCGATGCAGGCGACGCGACTGCGTCCGATTCCGCCGAAGAAAAGCCGTCCGACGCGGCCGCGGATGACACCGCCATGACAGAGAAAACAGAGGAGGCGACCCCCGGGGTGTAGGTCGTCCCTCCTGAAAGAGACCCAATGCGAGCGGAGCGATCCGCCGCGAACTGTGAACCGTGGTTTGGAGAGATTATTTGGCTGAGAAAAAAGTGCGAGTGCACAATCTGGCGAAGGAACTAAGCGTCAAGAGCCAGACCATCATTGAAAAATGCCGCGCCGAAGGTATCGAGATCAAGAACCACATGCACGTGGTCTCGGCCGGCCTCGAAGCCACGATTCGCGAGTGGTTCACCCCCGGTCTGCACGCAAGCGCCATCGAGGACTCCAAGCCCGTCGACATCAAGGCCGTCACCGTCAAGCCCAAGCGATCCACCAAGAAGACGGAATCGTCTGATCGCGATTCAGACTCCCAGTCCGGCGTCGCCGTGATGGAGCCTCCCACCGAGCATGTCCCCGCACCCCCGGCAGAGACGACAAAGCCCGCCGCGAAGGTCGCCAAAGAGGAGACCGTCGTCGAGCAGCCGACCGTCGTCACCAGGGAAGCGCCGCCGCAGGAAGATGTCGCTCCGCCGGCGCCACCGGAGGAGCCCGATGTGGCCGCGCCGCCCGCCGAACTGGCTCCGGCGGCTCAGCAGACGGAAGCAAAACCGCCCGTGGTCCCGAACGTGGCTGGTCCGCAGAACGTCCCCCAGCCCGCCAAGCTCAGCGGCCCCAAGCTCATTCGTATCGACAAGCCGGACGAGGTGCATCGTCCGCGTCCGACCTACCGCCCGCCTCCGCGTCCGGCGGCCGGCGGGCCGCCCCCTGTCCGTGGTCTGACGGCGGAAGAAGAAGAGACTCGGCGTCGCGGCCGCGGTCCCGTTGTTCGCGGTAAGGAAGGCGCACGCGCCGGCGACGCAGCCGATGCCCGAGCCAATCCGAGGCGCAGCCTTCGCGACACCCGCGAAGACGTCAACGAAAAGCTCCGCGAATGGCGCGATCGCGACCTGATCGAGCGCAAAGACCGGCTCGCTCACGCCTCCGGGCGCGGCATCGGCGGCCTCAAGGCCATCGAAGGTAAGCACTCCACCCGGCGAACCGTCGGCCGAACCGCACAGACCCACGTCCGCAAGGACAAGGTCGAGCTGACAGAGCCGATCATCGTCAAAGACTTCTCGCGCGAAACCGGCATCCCCGTCGCCGAGATCGTCAAGCGACTCATTCAGGAACACGGCCAACTCGCCAACATCAACAGCGCGATTGCAACCGAAATTGCCCAGCTCATGGCCCTCGAAGTCGGCATCGAGCTCGAAGTCTCCCAGGCCCGCTCGGCCACCGAAGTCCTTCGCGACGAGTTCGCAGCCCTCGAGCGCAAGAAGCTCGTCACCCGACCGCCGGTGGTCACCGTCCTCGGTCACGTCGACCACGGAAAGACCAGCCTCCTCGACCGCATTCGCAAAGCCAATGTCGCCGGGGGTGAAGCCGGCGGCATTACGCAGCACATCGGCGCCTACCGGGCGAAGGTCGACGACAAGTACGTCGCCTTTCTGGATACGCCGGGCCACGCCGCATTTACCGCGATGCGTGCCCGCGGCGCAAACATGACCGACGTGGTCGTTCTGGTCATCGCGGCCGACGACGGCGTCATGCCGACGACGATCGAGGCCATCAATCATGCCAAGGCGGCCAACACCACCATCGTCGTCGCCCTCAACAAGATCGACCTGCCCCACGACATCAACAAGATTTACGGCCAGCTCACCGAGCACGGCCTGACGCCCAGCGGCGACTGGGGCGGTGACATCGACGTCGTCAAAACCTCCGCCTCCACCGGCGAGGGCATTGAAGAACTTCTCTCCCACCTCGCCACGCTCTCCGACGTCCTCGATCTGAAGGCCGATCCCACCATCCCCGCCACCGGCTCCGTCATCGAGGCCGAGCGTGACGGCGGACAGGGAAATCTCGCTCACCTGCTCGTGCAGGAAGGCACCCTCAAGACCGGCGACATCATCGTCTGCGGACCGGCATACGGTCGCGTCCGCTCCATCAGAGACGACCGCGCGAAAGTGCTGAAGTCGGCCGGGCCCTCGACCCCCGTCGAAGTCACCGGCCTTTCCGATATCCCCCAGGCCGGCGATCGCTTCTACGTCGTCAACGATCTTCAACGAGCCAAGGAAATCGCCGCCGACGAAGCCATGCGCCGTCGAGAGACTCAGTTGGTGCGCACCGCCAAGCCCACCAACCTCGAATCCCTCCTGGCCGGCGCCGAAGAGGGCAGAGTTCCTACCCTCCCGGTCATCATTCGCGCCGACGTTCAGGGATCGGTCGACGTTCTCCGCAAGACCCTTGCCGAGTTCCCCACCGATCAGGTGCGCCTCGAAGTGCTGCACGCCGGCGTCGGTACCGTCACCGAGTCAGACCTGATTCTGGCCCAGGCCAGCAAGGCCATCATTCTCGCGTTCTATGTCGTGCCCGAGCCCGCCATACAAAAGATGGCCGACGGTCTCGGCGTCGATATTCGCAGCTATCGCGTTATTTACAACGTCCTGGATGACATCAAGAAGGCCCTCGAAGGCCTGCTGACCCCCGATGAAAAGATCGAGTCGCGCGGTCGTGCAGAGGTCAGGGAGGTGTTCAACATCTCCAAGGTCGGCAAGATCGCCGGCTGCTTCATCCGCGACGGCGTCATTCAGCGCTCCAACATGGCCCGGGTCGTTCGCGACGGCGTCGTCGTCCGGGATAAGTCGGCCATTGAGTCCCTCCGGCGATTCAAGGACGACGCCAAGGAAGTTAAGAACGGCTTCGAGTGCGGTATTCGCATCGCCGGCTTCGACGATCTCAAGCCGGGCGACGTCATCGAAGCTTTCGAGGTCATCAAAGTGGCGCGGAAACTGTAGGTCCGGTCGGCATGGAGTGTCGTATTATTGTCACCGGGCGCCGTGCCGGGTCGTCACGGCCCGCACGAAGTCTTGGGTCAGGATGTCGAATCCCTAACCACGAAGCGGATCGGTGTGGTCATCGGTGTATTGACGATGGAGTTGACGATCCCAGGGGCCATGTCGCTCAAGGACAAACGTCGAGTCATCAAGGGACTCAAGGATCGCCTTTCCCACCGGCACAACGTCTCGGTCGCCGAAGTGGGAGACCTCGACGAGCATCGTCGCTCCGTCATCGGTCTGGCCATGGTCTCCAACGACAGGCGATTCACCGACTCCTGCCTTTCCAAGATCGTGGACGAAGTTCGAAAGGTTCACACTCTTTCACTGGTGGATTATGACATCGAGCTATTCTAAACACGCCCGCCACAGTTCGACGCCGACTCACTCACGCCCACGAGGTCTCGAATGTCCTTCCGCCTAGAGCGCATCGGCCATGTCGTCCGCGACGTTGTCAGCGACGCCATCGCCTCAAAAATCTCCGACCCGCGCGTCAGCCGCTTCACCAGCGTCACCCGCGTCGAAATGTCCGGCGACCTGCGCCATGCCAATGTCTATGTCAGCGTCATGGGCTCCGATGCCGACGCCGTGACAACCCTGCGCGGCCTCGAGAGCGCCCGCGGAATGATCCACAGCCGACTCGCCAAGAGCCTTGATATCCGACAATGCCCCATGGTCTGCTTCCACATTGACCACGGACTGAAAATTGCCGCCCGCACGATCCAACAGATCAACGAGGCCATCGCCGATACGGCCCCCGCCGAGCCCGGCGAAGCGCCGGAGTCATCGCCGCAGGGTCGGCCGACCGAACCCGATTCACACGACGGAGTCGATGAATGAAGAACGCTTCGATGCACGCACGCGAGTTCAAGAAGCTCCTCAAGAAAATTCGCAAGGAGAGTGCCGCCGCCCTGCCGCCGGTCGAAGAACCGATGGAGCAGCTTCTTCGCGGCATCCTCACTGACCACGCCGCCGAGGCCCGGGCCAATACCGCCCTTACCAAGCTCCGCGAAGCCGTGGTCGACATCAACGAACTGCGGGTCACGCCCGTTTCCGAGATCGTCGAGATCATCGGCGCAGATTATCCCTCGTGTCGCCGCGCCGCCGAGGACATTTGTCGCGCCCTCATCGTCCTCTTCAACAAGCTGCATCACCTGGACCTCGCCTTCCTCAAGAAGTCCGCCCGCAGAACCGCCGAGTCCTTCCTGAATAATCTCCACGGGATCAACGCCCACGCCCGCGCGACCGTGCTGCTTCGATGCTTCAAGTCTCACTGCATCCCGGCCGATGTCGCCATGTGCGAGATTCTTCGCCGCGAAGGTTGTGTCGAGCCCAATGCCTCGGTCGAGGAGATCCAGAAATTCCTCGCCTCGCAGATCAGCGCGTCGCAGGCCCCGGGCTTTTACGCGCAGTTCAAGAAATACGCCTCGGTCCATGCGCCGCGAAAATCTTCCAAGCCGACCCCGGCCCCCGTTGAAAAGCCCGAGCCGGCCCGCGATGCCGCCCCCGCCGTCGCCGCCAAGTCCGCCGCGCCCAAGACCGGCAGCGCGAAAAAGGCGGCGTCCAAGGTGGCTCGAAAGGCCAAGCCGACGGCTGCAAAGCCCAAGTCCGCCGCGAGAAAGTCTGCCGCCCGATCGACACGAAGTACGAGCAGTCGGCGACGCCACCGCTAGAATCAGTAGATTGCATTCGCAGCCGACCCAGACAGGAGATGGATCTCGCCATGTTGACCGGCTTGAATCTTCGAACGCTTCTACTGAGCCTCGCCTCGGTCGCACTGCTGAGTCTCTCCCATTGCACAAATCCGCAAACCGACGCCACGGATTCCGCCGCCGCGCCGGAAAGCGCCAAGGCATTCCTGCCCTTGGAGAAGATCACCCCCGTCCCCGTACTCCCTGAAGATTCCGTGCAGCCGGCGCCCGAGCCCAAGCCCCAGGCCCTGCGCTATCTGGAGACCGGTCGCCGGCGCTTCGATGAGGGGCTCTGGGCAGACGCCGCCGCCGCCATCGAGAAAGCCCTCCAAATAGAGCCCGATCTGCACGAGGCCCGCATCATGCTCGCCCGCACGGCGATTCAGCAGGGCGATCTGGCGCTGGCCCGCAATCACCTCGAGGAGGTCGTCCGCGCCCGCCCGCGCGATCCGGCGGTCTATCAACTGCTCGGCGAAATCGCGCTCCAGCAAAACCGCACCAGCGACGCCATCGCGCTCTTGCGATTGGCCCTGCTCGCCGGTTCCCCCGACGAGCCCCAGCGCAGCGAGCGCGTCCTGGCCCATCTCTCACTGGCCCTGGCCCTGCGAGAGGAGGGATACCTCGCCGCGGCTTCCGACCAACTCAGGGCGTTTCAGTCGGCCATCCAAAACCCGACGCCGGAGATGGATCAGCGCCGCGAACTGCACGAAGTCGTCATTCTCTATCGCACCAAGGCGCCCGCCCTGCTCGGTGAGATTGAGTCGGAACTGGGTCGTCACGATCGGGCTGTCGACGCCTACAGAAAGGCGGTCGATGCCAGTCCCGACGACAAGACCCTTCAAAAGGCCCTCATCCTCGAGCTCGCCCGAGCCGGTGATGCCGACGAGGCGCTGCGTCGCGTGGATGACTTCGCCGCGCAGGACGACAACACCGATGACGTGATCGACCTGCTCAGGCAAGTCTGCAAGCTCACCGATCGGTCGTCGCAATTCGTCGATCGTCTCGTTTCGATGGCCAGGCGCTCCAGCCGGGTTTCCGCCAAGCTCACCATCGCCAGAATCCTCACCGACGAGCAGCAATCGAGTCAGGCCGCAAAAGTCCTCAGCGACGTCGTCGAGGCGGATCCGTCTCAATCCGAGGCATGGGTCCTGCTCGCGAGGCTGCAGCTGAAGCTCGGCGAGCCCGATCAGGCCATTGAGGTCCTCCATCAAATCTTAAATGGGGAAGACGCGGCCGATCGCCTCGTCCGTGAATTCATCAGCGAAGCCCGGTCATCCGGCATGCTGCCGCGCCTGATCGATGCCGCGAGGCGCAGCGCCGCCGCGAAACCCGACGATGCCTCATCGGCCTTCCTCGTTGCGGCGTTCCTCTTCGCGTCGGATCGCGCCGACGAGGCTCAACAGGCATGCGACCCGATCGTCACTCAACATCCTGACTTCGTCCCGGCCGTCGTCCTCGACGCGCAAATCGCCCTGCAAAGGCATGACTGGCAACAGGCCCTCGAAAAGGCGGACGCGGCCATCGACCGTGATATCTCATCCCCCGCTTTGCAGAGCGTCATCGGCCAGGCATACGTCGCCCTCGGCGAGTCGCAAAAGGCCGAGACCGCGTTCTTCGAGGCATTCCGTCTCGATCGCGACGACCCCAACCCGTTGTTCAAGCTCGCCGAGATGCACGAGCGCGCCGGCGAGTTCTCCCGCGCCGAGAATCTCTACCGCCGCATCCTCGATGATGTGAACCCCCGCTACCTCCCGGCCCGCGAACAGTTGATCCGCATCCTGCTCAACACACGCAAGGGCAAGCGCGCCAAGGAGTACTTCGCCGACTTTAAGAGGCTCGGCCTGACCGGCGCGCCCGTGGAGCGCTGCCGCGCACTGATGAATCTGGCCGAAAGCAGCGCCCCGTCGGGCAAGCAGCGCCTCGAAGAATATCGCGCCGCCCTGAAGAAGATCGTCGCCGACTACCCCAACGAATCGGCCACCCATCTGGCCCTCGCCATGACTTTTGAAGCCACCGGCGATCTGCCCGAGGCGAAGCGGGAGATCGACGCCGCCGTCGCCGTCGACCCGTTCGACATCAACTGCCTGGATCGCAAGGCCGATTACGAGTCCAAGCTCCTCGAATACGATGCCGCCGCCGAGACACTGACCACCCTCCTCAAGCTTCGCCCGCATGACAACGCATACAGCCAGAGGCTTGCGAGGCTCGCTCTCGCCCAGGGCGATCTGAAGACCGCGGCCGACCAGTTCACCGCCCAGCTTAAGCGAGCCGATACCGACGAACTCAAGGCCCCGGTCATCACCCAGCTCGTCGCCGTCTTGAAGCTCGCCCGCCGGTTTGATGAGTGCGTCGAGACCGCGCAGCAGTGGTACGATGCGGCGCCCAAAGACATCAGCCGCCGTGTCCTGCTGCTCTCCGCCCTCAGAGGCGCCGAGCGCAACGACGAGGCCGTCAAGCAGGCAGGCGATTGGCTTTCCGACGATCCGACCAGCAGCGAACTGCGCCGCATGTACGTCGGTCAGCTCAGCGCCGCCGGAAAACATGTGGAGGCTCAGCAGCGCGTCCTCACCTGGCTCGCCGCGAACCCCGAAGACTATGACCTCAATGACCTGCTGATTCGCCTCTTCTGGCAGGTTCGCGATTGGGACAGCGCCATCGAACTCGCCCAGACCGGCATGGAGCTTCCCCGGATGGAAGGCGTCTATGGCCCGCTGCTGGGCCGCAGTTACCGCCTGGCCCGCCGATTTGAGGAGGCCGCCGAGTTGTATCGCCGCATGGCCGGCGGACCGGACGGCTCCCGTGAAGACTTGCAACTGCTGCAGACTCTGATCGAGGCCCAGCGCTATCAGGAGGCCGAAAAGGAGGCGATGAACCTTCTCAACAGGCAGCTCAACGAGCGCGCCATCAGCGATGGATACGATCCCCGCGTCGTCATCGACATGCGGCAGATCCTCTCTCGCGTCTATCAGCTCACCGAAAGGCCCAGCCAGGCCAATCAGCAGCTCGAGGAGATTCTCGCCCTCACCCCGACCGACCCCGGCATCAACAACGATCTCGGTTACACCTGGGCCGACCAGGGCGTCAATCTCGATCGCGCCGAAAAGATGATCCGATACGCCCTCGGCGAGGAGCCGCTCAACGGCGCCTACCTCGACAGCCTCGGCTGGGTCTTCTACAAGCAGGGCAAGTTCGCCGAATCGGTGAAGTACCTGCGCCGCGCAATTCTCCTCGCTTCAAGTGAGGATGCCGTGCTTCACGACCACCTCGCCGACGCCCTCTACCAACTCGGCAACACCGACGAGGCCCGGGAGAACTGGAACAAATCACTCGAGATCAGCGGCCCGGAGCAAAACGTCTTCCCCTCGCCCGACGACGAGGCCCTGCGCGAGCGCGTGCAGCTCAAACTCGCCGCCCTCAATGAGGGGCAGACGCCGCAGGTCGCCCCGCTGGCTCGGCCCGAGCCCTCGACTCAACCGGCCGCCGACGAAAAATCGGATGAATAGTCTCGCTGATCCGCCCGCGCGGCAGGCGTCTCGGACGATTCGCCCCGGCGCGATATAATCGCTCGCTAAGATTTCAGTGCAGTCCATCGGAGCCCCGGCTCCACTTTTTTGATATTCGTGAGGTGTCGTCATGGCGGGTCATAGTAAGTGGTCGAACATCAAGCACCGCAAAGCGGCCGTCGACAGCAAGCGCGGTAAGCTCTGGAGCAAGCTCGCCAGAAACATCATCGTCGCCGCGAAGACCGGCGGCGGTGATCCCAACATGAACCTGACCCTCCGCTACGCCATCGACAAGTCCAAAGCCGCCAACATGCCCTCCGACACCATTGAGAAGGCCATCAAAAAGGGCACCGGCGAGCTCGGCGCGACCGAGTACCAGCCCGCCCAATACGAAGGCTACGGCCCCGGCGGCGTCGCCTTCATCGTGGACGCCCTCACCGATAACCCCCATCGCACCGCGCCCGAGATCAAAAAGCTCTTCGAGCGCGGCGGCGGCAACATGGGCGCAACGAACTGCGTCAGTTGGAACTTCAAAACCCTCGGCGTCTTTCGCATCAAGGCCGATTCCATCTCCGAAGACGCCCTGATGGAAGTCGCCCTCGAGGCCGGCGCCGATGATGTCTCCCGCGATGATGATGCCTTTGAAGTGCTTTGCGAGGTGCCCGCATTTGAGGCCGTGCGCAAGGCGCTGGAAGACAAGAAAATCGCCACCGACTCCGCCGAGATCACCATGCGCCCGCAATCGACCATCCCCGTCGACGCCGAAACCGGCGCAAAGGTCCTGAAGCTCATCGAAGCCTTCGAAGATCACGACGACGTCCAGAATGTTTATTCGAATTTCGACATGCCCGACGAGGTCATGGCCCAGTTGCAGTAGTCCAGCCGGTCACGATTGCCTGCGCAAAACCGCCGCGAACCCCCCGCCCCGGCTCGCGCTCGGCAGCACCAGTTCCTGCCGCTCGACCGTCCATCCCTCATTCGCCTGACAGAACCACGCCGTCTGCTCCTCGTTCTCCTCCTGCTCGATCGAGCAGGTCGAATAGATGATGCGCCCGTTCTCCCCCACGATCTCAACCGCCCGCCCGAGTATGTCCCGCTGGATCGTCACCATCTCCGCCAGCATCGCATGCGTCGCGCGATATCTCGCCTCGGGCCGCCGCCCCAGCACGCCGGTATTCGTACACGGCGCGTCCACCAGCACAAGATCAACGGCCCGTCCAATCCTTTGCAACTCAGCGTCGAGCCCGTCGAGCGTGCACGTGCGAATGATCGTGATCCCCAGCCGCGCCGCGTTATCCCCGATGCGCCCCAGCTTCTCGCCGTCGATGTCGCACGCCAACACATCGCCGCGATTGCCCATCAGCTCCGCCGCATGCGTCGCCTTCGTGCCCAGCCCCGCGCACAAATCAACGACAAACTCCCCCTCCGCCGGAGGGCTCATCAGCAGAACCCCCTGCGCCGTGCCGTCCTGCGGCTGAAACAGTCCCTCTTCAAACCCCGGTAGCGCCACCACCGACGGCGACCCGTGCACGATGATGCCCGGCGAGCCTTCCGACCGCTCGCACGCGTGCCCGGCCTCGCTCATCTTCTCAAACAGCTCGTCCTCGCTCACGCGCAGCCGATTCGCCCGCAACACAAGCGGCGCACGTCGTTGCCCCGCCTCGCAGATCTGATGACACAGCTTCGGCTTGTATCGCCGGTGCCAGCGCTCCACCAGAAACGGCGGATGACTCGTCGCCGCGACAAGATACTCCAGCGGCCGTTTCGCCGGATCGGGGAAGACATCCTCCTTCAGCGGCCGTCCCCGGCCGGGCTCCAGTTCCAGCCAGCGCCGCGGGTTGACGTCCTCCGGCCGATCGATGACATCGCCGCGACACTCCGCCACCTTCCTCAGCACCGCATTCGCCATCGAAGCCGCCCCGACGCCGTACCGCTTGGCAAGCCGCACGGACTGATCGACCGCCGCATGCGAAGGAATCCGATCCAGCCAGCAAAGCTGATAAATGCCCATCGAAAGAACCGTGCGAATCGACGGCCTCACCCCGCCCCACCGCCCGCGAAAGTAGTGCGCCGAAATATGCTCCAGCGTCAGTCGATGCCGAAGCACCCCGGTCACGATCTCCGCCGCAAGCCCCGCATCGGCGCTCGACAGCGCCTCCTCATGGCCCAGCGCATAAAGCACGTCGAGCCCCTTGCGGTCGCCGTCGTAGCACGCCACCAGCGCGCGAAACGCCCGCTCCCGCGCATCGGCCTTCGAGTTCTCCCCGGACAGGGATATGTTCAGTCGCTGACTCATGGCGCGATCGGCGAAAACTGATCGCCCTCTTTGACGTGTCGCCCGTTCACGAAGTCCTGCCAGCTCATCAGCCGCCCGCCCGACGGCTTGATCTCGCTGATCTCCAAATCCCCGTCGGCCGCCTGTACGCGCATCATGTCGTTGATCCGCCCGCACTCCTCCGGCGAGGCAGCGGGCCGCGTGCGGATCATGTACGCCCGCGCCCGCGCGATCGTCACCTGCTCATCGCGCTTCCCGTCGGCCGACCGGTATCGGCACATCGCCCCGGGCCACGACCACAATCCGCAAATCTGATTCGCCAGACGCCCGGCCGGCAGATCGAACCGAATCGCCCCCTCCGCCTTCGTCAGCTTGGCGGCATACGTCACCTTCGCCGCGTCCTGCGCCTCGCCGGGCATCGCCGGATTCCTCTCCAGTTCGGCCAGTGCCGCACGAACGGCATCACAGCCGATCCGCGAGAGCCGCTCGTGCAGCTCATCCGCCGTCTCGTCCGGACCGATCGCCGTGCGCCGCTGCACCAGAATCGGCCCCGCATCCATGCGCTCCACCAGCCGAAAGATCGTCACGCCCGTCTCGTCCAGCCCGTTCATCACCGCCCGCTGAATCGGCGCCGCCCCGCGCAGCGCCGGCAGAAGCGACGCATGCAGATTGACGATCCCGACCGGAAAACTGCCCAGCAGTTCTGCCCCGATCTTCTGCCCAAACGCCGCCACATAGGCCAGATCAGCCCCCAGCGACTTGAGCTGCGCCACCGACTCCGGCGCGTTCACGTCCACCGGCGTCACCACCGGCAACCCCAGTCGTAGCGCCTCCTCCTTCAGCGGCGTCGGCGAAAAATCTCTCCCCCGGCCGCGCGGCTTGTCCGGCTGGCTCACCACCATGACGATCTCGTGCCCCTCATGGGATATCGAGCGCAGCGTCGGAATTGCGAATTCGCCGGAGCCAAGAAACAAGATGCGCATCAGGGCTCCCTCCCATCGCCGTTAATGGCCTGCGAAAACCTCACGAGGCCTTGGCCCCGCGGCTGTGCTTCCGCTCCAATTCTCTTAGCACCTTGCGGTTCGCGATCCGGTCGGCCTCCGACATGGCGTCAATAATCAGCCGGCCGTCGAGATGGTCGCATTCGTGTTGAAAGCACCGCGCCAATAGACCCTCGGCGCGAAGCTCGACCGGTTTGCCCTTGAGACTCTGCCCGCGCAAAACGCACGAATCCGCGCGGTGCACGGTCACGGTCACGTCCGGTATGGATAGGCAGCCCTCTTCCCCCTCGATGTCCCCCTCCAGTTCGAAAAGCTCCGGATTGACCAGCACCATGTCGTCCTTCGCCTCGCCGGTCACGTTGCACACAAACAGCCGTTGAAGCATCCCCACCTGAGGGGCGGCCAGACCGACACCCTGCGCCTCGCGCATCAGGCCCAGCATATTCTCGGCCAGTTCCGCCAGCTTCGGGCCGAACTCCTCCACCCGCTTGCACGCCTTGCGCAGCCGGGGGTCTGGATAATTGATGATCTTCAAGTCGGCCGCCGACCTCGCCATTAAATCGGGTACTCACTCAAGCTACGGTCCCCGTGTATAATCAATTGTAGCGATCCGACGCCGTCCGGGAAGCGTGGCACCGTGGGCCGCCGCGATGACGCTCGGTCGCATGAATGCCCGCAACGTGGCTTCTCCAATTAATGTTGACCGAGTAATCACCAGCATGACCGAGGGCAACGCCAAACTAACGCCGGGATCGGTCGTCCCCCTTTCAAATATCTCCACCGCCAGCGACGAAGAGAAGGCCAAGGCCCGCAAGTTCTTCGAGCACGCGAAAAAGGCCGGCGAAACCCGCAACTACGACTACGCCGTCAAGCTCTACACCGACGGTCTGGCCATCTGGCCCGAAGCCGTCGAAGAAGGCCTCAAGCCCCTCTGGGCCGCGGCAATGGCCCGAAAGCTCGACGGCGGAAAGCCCGCCGGCTTCCTGGCTTCCCGCAAACTCCCCGTCAACGACAAGAACCCCCTGAAGAATCTCGGCAACGCCCTGCACCTCTTCGGCCTCGATCCCTCCTCCATCACCCACATGGAGAACATCCTCTGGCTCGCCACCCAGGCGCGGCGCTACCTCGTCGTATGGTGGATCGTGCGAATTCTCGTCCAGGCCTACGACACTGGTAAGAAGCTGCCCGCGACGAATTATTCAACAGCCTGTCAGGCCATGGACGCCGCCGCCGAACTCGCCATTCAGGGCGGCGACGCACAAATCCAGATGGACATCCTCAGCCGCCTCATTGATGTCACCCAGATCTGGAACCGCCACTATCCCGAATCCATGGAGGCCCCCAAGGTCAGAAGCGACGCCAGCGGCAAGCTCACCATCACCAAGGGAAAATTCACCAAGGACGGCACCTTCGTGAATTCGCTCCTCGACGGCGAAGCCCAGCAGGACATTCGCGATCGTGACGCCGGCGTGCGTCCCGAAGAGCGAATGCGCGCCATGATCGCCAAGGCCCATGCCGAGTGGCAGGCCAATCGCGACGTTCCCAACAAGCTGCTCGCCGTCATCGACCTGATGACGCGCCTCGACGACCCTCAGTCGGACCAGGAGGCGATCAATCTCCTCGACGAAGAATACAAGTCGAGCAAAAATTACATCTTCAAGGCCCGCGCCGACGACGTTCGTATCCGCATGAGCAATCGTCGCCTCCGCGCGCTCAAGGAGGCCGCCGCCGCCGATCCGGCCAACAAGCAGGCCCAGGAACAGGCCCTGGCTTTCGCCGCCAAACAGAACGACGCCGAAATCGCCATCTTCACCGAGCGCGTCGCGACCTATCCCACAGACATGAAACACAAGTTCCAACTGGGCGTTCGCCTCTTCAAGGCCAACCGGTTCGACGAGGCCATTCCGCTCTTCCAGCTCTCGCAGATGGACGGTCGCTCAAAGCACGAAAGCCGCCTCTACCTTGGTCGCTGCTTCTTCGAGAAAAACTTCATGGAGCAGGCCGTCTCAACCCTCCGCAACGCCATCGAGGGGATCGACGTCGAGACCGGCAAACTGGCCACCGAGCTTAACTACTGGCTCGGCCGCGGCTTAGAGCAATTGCAGCGTTTTGACGAGGCCAGAAAGGTCTATGGCCATCTGATCCAGATCGATTACAATTACCGCGATGCCCGCCAGCGGCTCCAGAAGCTCGTCGCCGGGTAGATGTTCGCGGTTCCGGAATAAAGTCGCACACTAGCAGGAGTTAGCGTTGGCTCGTTCAATTTCATCGATGAAGCGCATGCGGCAGAACGTCAAGCGCGCCGCCAAGAACAAGGTCCGTAAGACGCTCGTCAAGAATGCCGTTCGCGCATTCAAGGACGCCGTAACCGCCAAGGATCCCGCCACGGCTGAAAAGACCATGCGCGAGGCGGCCAGCATTCTCGATCGCAATTCACTCCGCCACGCCCTGCATCGCAATACCGCGGCACGGCGAAAGAGCCGAATGGCCAAGCGCCTCAACACTCTCAAGTCCGCCAAGGCCTAGTTGTGCGGCGGACCCGTGGCACTGTCTGATGGACCGTGCCCGGCGACTCATTACCAACTCATATGTCGACGCCGACTGACGACAACTTCGCCTCCCGCGCGGGGCAGAAGCTCGCTCATGCCCTGTCGTCTTTTCGCGTGGACCCCACCGGTTGGACCTGTGCCGACCTCGGCGCCAATGCCGGCGGCTTCACCGATTGTCTCATCCGCGCCGGCGCGGCAAAGGTCTACGCCGTCGAGCGCGGCTACGGCGTCCTCGATTTCCGCCTCCGCCGCGACCCGCGCGTCGTCGTCATGGAACGGACCGACGCCCTGCGTGTGCATCTCCCCGAGCCGGTCAATCTCATCACCATCGACACCGGCTGGACGCGCCAGTCGCTCATTCTCCCCGTCGCCCGATCGCTCCTCGCCCCCAACGGCCAGATCATCTCCCTCATAAAGCCGCACTACGAAGCCGACCCAACCGACCTCACCGACGGCGTCCTGCCCGAACAACTCACGGAAAAAACGCTCGCCCCCATCCGCGCGGCCCTTCAATCAATGAAGCTCCAACTCCTCGCCGAAACCGAAAGCCCCCTCCAAGGCCACGGCGGCAACCGCGAACAACTCTGGCACCTGCGCCCCCTCTGATCCAACGCGCCAAAGTTTCCGCCGCCCCATCCCTCCGCTCACTCAAAAACAATCCCCGCATACCCCACCGAATCCTGCATCGGCTCATACCCCGCCGCGACCAGCACTTCCTCGCTCGTCGTATGCTCCAGCAGCGTGCCCCGCTGCGACCCCATCGCCTTGCACGCCGCGATCGTCGCCGCGATCGCCCCGCCGCCGCACGCGCTTCGGTTCGTCGCCGCCTCGCTCACCGCGTCCTTCTCGCACATCGCCAGCATGAGCTGAATCATCCGGTTATCGTTCACCCGCTTGGCCCATTCCAATCCCTCAGGCCCGACCCCCTGCGGCGTGAACCGATAGCTCGGCCCGTAGTGCGTCAGGTCCGTCGAACCCAGAAAGCACGCATCAACGCCGAAGTGCTTGCACACCCGCCCCATCGCCGCGCCCAGTTCTACCGCCTTCTCATCCGCCGGCGTCATGATCGGCACGAACGGAACGCCCGGCAGCAGGTGCTGCAGAAATGGCACCTCCACCTCGATGCTGTGCTCTCGATCGTGCGCATGCGCCGACGCCTCCAGGATGCCGCACTGGCCGCACATCCGATCCGACAGTCTCGCCTCGATCTGCGCCAGCCCCATCGGCGTCTCCCACGCCCCCGATGGAAACACCGCCGCCCGCGTCACATTGGGAACGTGAATCGCCCCGAAGACCACCACGACGTCCGGCAGTTTCTTCGCGGCAATCTCTCGAATGACCCCGGCCGCCACCGCCCCGCTGCAGATCCAACCGGCGTGCGGAACGATCCCGCCGAAGATCCGATCGGACTCTGCCCGCCCCGCCGCCCCGCGCTCCTCGCTGACGCGCACGCACGTCTCGATGTCCGCCCGGCACTGCTTCGCATCGCGCGGGTAAAACATGCCGGCCACAGCAGGCTCTCGAATCATCATGGTCGTATCGGCTCCCGTAGATGCTCAAGGGGGCAAGATGCGCCGGATTATAGTCGATGCCCCGGCCAGGTCGTAAAAACAACCGCGGCGTGACCAACAGGTCACGCCGCGTGTGAATCGTCATCAATAGAGAGTTCGTCGAGCCAATCGACTCATCAGTCGACCAGGTCATCGGCAAAGTCCTCCGTATCCAGCATGAGGTCACCGTTGCCGTAATCGGCACAGTTCACCTGGTCGCCGCCGTCCGGCATCCCGAACTTCACCCGCAGATAACCCGCGATATCGTTGCCGTCGAGCACCCCGCTGTCGTCGATGTCGCCGAGCAGATCGCAGAAGTCCGGCGCCTGCGTCGTCAAGACGGACGAAGGTCCGTCAGCCGTCTCCACGCTGTTCAGGTTTCTCGCCCGCACCACGAAGGTGTATTGCGTGTTCGACTGCATCCCCACCAACGTCTTGTTGCCCCAGGTCGTGTCAGCCTGCCACACCGCGGCCGCCGTCGGCATGCCCGCCGCATCGACGAATTGACCGTCCCAGTTGGCGTCGAACGGAGAAGTCGCCACGCATCGAATCGAAAGCTCGGTGTAACCCGGGTTGGCCCCACCGTCCGGATTGATCTTCATCGATACGCTCGACGGATTGGCCAGCACAGGCGCCGCCGGAACCGCCGCCAGCGTCGTCACGCTATTCGACGGGGAAAAGCCGAGCGTCTCCACCGCCAGCCGGTTTCGCGCCCGCGCTCGAAACGCATACTGCGTGTTCGGCGTCAGATTCGTGGCCGTGTCCGTCGTAACTTTGATCCATTCGTTAAGCCCGGTGTCGCCGCTATCGTCCTCGCAATCGAAGAAAATGCCCGACAGATCGACGATAAAGAAGCTCGGCAGCGGCGGAATCAGCATCATGTCCACCGTGGTCGACGTGACCGCCCCGAAACTCACACCCGCCGGCGTCTCAATGTGGGTCGTCGCCGTCACCTCGGAACTGTACGCACCGGTATTCGGTCCGGGGAACGGCGCGCTGTCCCGCGTCCGCACGCGATAGTTGTAGTTGCGATTCGGAAGAAGACCGATGTCCGTGTAGTCCCGCGACTCCTGAAACAGGCTGTCCGGCCCGCCGCCGCTCCCGCCGTTTGTGAAGTCAAACTGGTAGAAGATCGGATGCGTCGCGTCCGTCGCCTCATTCGCCCGCATCGTGATCGATGTCGTGTCCACGGGCATCGGCGCAATCTCGAAGCCGATAGGGTTCGGCTGTGGCGTGTTGACGTCCGCGCCGACCGTCACCACCGACAGATTGATGGTGTACAACTGAGGCGTATTCCCCGCGTCCTGCTTGGTCACGCGCACATAATAGCTGCCCGGACTATTCGGAAGCACGACGTCGCTGAGGGTCTCCGGCTGGCCCGCGTCGGCGACCGCCGATGAACCGAGCTGCGTCGTCCCGTTGCTGTCGTAAATCTCCACGTTGAGATTGGCGGCGATCCGGCTGTCCACGATATTGCCGAAACAGCAACTGCCCTGGTTCTGCGAACACGACTGCGGGCTGTTGTCGAAGATCAGACCGACCGGGTTCACCGTCACGCTTGCCGTGCTCTCGGCGATGACCGTGAACCGATACCAGTCCTCGTCGAGGTCGGCATCGATGCTCAGGAGACTGCCGTTGGTAATCGCGGGGGCCGGCACGGCGCCGATTGTGATGGGCGAGCCGAAGACGACCGTACCGACGTTCGTCGCCGTCGCCGCATTGTTGTTGAATTCGTTTGCGTCGCCATAGCCGCGATGCCCCGCGCGCAGGTCGTCGTGCTGAATGCCGTCAAACCCCGTGTTCAGGAACGGCTCCATCAGCCACTTGTTGGAGATCGGGCAGACGTGATTGAAACCAAGTCCGTGGCCGTGTTCGTGCATCAGTGTGTTGCGAAAGAACCGGTGGCTGTTCGCCGAGAAGGTGGCCCACGCCTCGGCGGCATCGAGCACCATGTCGCCGACTTCCGGGAAATAGTTATACGCCAGCACGTTCGAACCGCCGTCGATCGGGATCATCGAGATGCGCACGTCGCCGCGATTGGGGCCACCGGGGCTGAACCACGGCGCGCCGTCGTCCCAATCCACGCCCGGCGCAGTGACGCGAACGTAAGTCGTCCCGGTCAACGCGGCCCATCGGTTAAAGCAGTCCTGGACTCGGCTGATCCAAAGCGCCCGGCTGCCGAACTTCACGTCGAGATTTGCAAAGATCTCGCTGGTCCCGCCGTCCACGGACAGTCCGTCCGGTACAAAGCTCCATGTCAGCGTGGTCGGGTCGCCCTGAAGGCCGCCGCCGCCCCACCGGCTGCCGTCGTTGAACTGATATCGCAGGAGCGGATTTAACTCTGGCACAAGCTCCCACACGCGCTGCATCGCCTCGGTCGAGGTATCCGGCGAAAAGCAGAAGATCGGCGGCGACGTGTCCTTGTACGGATTGCCGTCGACGATCCGCTTGAACTTGCTCGCCAGGATCAGCGTCGCCTCGTCCGTCGGACCCGCCAGAGCCGCGGCGCGATCCACGATGTCCTGATCGATCAGTTGATTGCGATCCGGCGTTGCCTCCGCCGTTTGCGGCGCGACGACGACCGGGGCTGCCCGGGGTGCCGTGTCGCTGACACACGCCGTGGGTTCACATGGGGCAATCGGCGCCAATGTATATATCGAAGCCGCTGCGCCGCCGACAATAATTGCCGTGACGCTCAGGAAACGTAGCAATGACATCAGGGAATTCTCCTTGGCCAAGCGGGGAAACGCCGGCGACCCGTCGCCGGGTACACATTCAGCGCACAGGACCGCATCCCGCGACGCGCCTGCTCTGCTGTAAACTGGATCCCGTCAGCCTTGGGTCGGAAGGCTTATCCCACCCTCATTCAGTGGTTTTTCGGCGGGCCACTATCCCTACATTGTACTTTTTCCGGCCCTTCCGGGTCAATGAGGGTAGCCCCCACCAAACTGCATATAATCTCGCCGTTTGCCGGGCCGTGACCGCCCAACGTGCCCGATTCGTGTCAGTGTGCACACAAATGAAATGCGGAAAGCGGCATTCATTCCCTGAATCGTCCCGATTCTCGCCGCCATAGTCCGCAAGCAGTTGGATTGATCGCTGGGACGCTGTTACTTGTGCTTCCAGTCCACGCAGAAGTTGGGCAGGTCGCAGCTTCGGTCTTTGGGTTTGAGCAGGTCGTCGAGGGTGTCGGGCCGCTCGGGTTTTTGTGGGGCGGGGAATTTCTTTTTGTGCTCTTCCTCCCATTCGGCGCGGCGGTCGGCGCGGAGTTTGGCCTGGCGCTGGGCCTCCGTGCCGGGGAGTCTTGGCGGTTCGGCGGATGTGGGGTCGGCCTCCGCCGACGAGCCCCGGACTTCGCTTCCCGTAGGGTGGGCTCAGCCCACCATTGGAGTGGTGTCATCGCTGCGGCACGACGCGTCCGGGTCGGGGTGAAGCCTGTCGGGGCCGGCCGATGTGGCCTCCCTGTCAGCGCGAGCCGCTGCCGCCCCGCGCGCTACCTGCCTTTCGAATTCCTCGCGGCGGCGCTGGGCTTCTT
>CAZCGF010000045.1:0-16922 GCA_964498115.1 uncultured Planctomycetaceae bacterium
GCCGCTGCCCGAGAGCGTGCCGCCTTGAATCTGGATCGGCCCTGTCGCACTGAGCGAGCCGTTGACGATCGTTGAGCCCGCCGTCTGGGTGAAGGCGCCGGTCCGAGACATGCTCGCGCCTGGATCGACAATGACGCTGCCCGACGTGGTGAACGGCCCTGCGCCGATGGTCATGGTTGCGGCATTGGTTGCTTTCAGCGTCCCCTGATTGTTAAGACCGACGGCGCCGTCGGGGTTCACGCCGAGTGCGACGGATTGATTCGCGATGATGCTGCCCTGATTGGTGATCGGCGTGATACCCAGCCCGATGTTGCCGGAGCCGGAGATCGTGTTGTCGACGTTGATGAGCGAACCGCCCGATACGCCGAAGATGCGATTGGTCGCCAGGTTCGACGTGGTCACCATGCCGCCGCCGGTGAGCACGACCGGACCGTTGTGCAGTTCAAAGTCCGTCACGCTGGCGATCGAGGCGAGGTGGATTGTTCCTGAGTTCTCAAATGCACTGAGGAAGATGACGTCCGCGTCGTTAAGAAACTCAATGACGCCCGAGTTGGTCGGAATGTTGGCCGTCCCGTCGAATGTCGTCGTCGTGGTGACGCGGATGAGGCCGGTGCCGCTGGTGGTCAGCTCACCGCCGGAAATGGTTGCTCCCGCGAGCGTAACGAGAGAGGCGTTTTGCGCCTCGATCAGTCCGCCCAGATTGTCGAGCGCACCGTTGACGAGATTCAAAGTGCCGCCGCTGGTCGCACGCAGGACGCCGGTGTTGATGAAGGGGTTTGCCGCCGGATCAATCGTCAACGCGACCGGCTGGTCCGCAACAATCTCTCCCTGATTAGTCATGCTCAACGTATTGGAGCCGAGGGCGCCGGAGCCGCGGATTGTATTGTCCACGTTGATCAAAGAGCCGCCGGAAACGCCGATGATTCGGGCAGCGCTCGAGTTGGCCATGTTGATGATCCCGCCGCCGGTCAGTGTCACCACGCCATCAGCGGCCTGAACATCCGTGAACGAGCCGGTGGCGTTGAGATTAAGCGACCCGCTGTTCTGAATGGACCCACGGAGGAAGATGTCAATGCCGTTGGGCATCTCGACGGCGCATGCGAGGGAGACGGGGCTCACATCTCCGTTCAAGCTCGAATTGGCAATCACGCGAACCCCGCCGCCATCAACGGCTTGCAGCGATCCACCGCTGATCGTCGCGCCGCTTAGTTCGACGAGCGAGCCCGCCCGCGACTCGATGAGTCCGGTCTCATTGGCGAAGAGTCCGTTACTCAATCGCAGCGTGCCGCCGCCCTGCGCTGCAAGCGTTCCGAGGTTGGTGAAAGTCACTGCTGGATCAATCGTCAGTGAACTGGGCTGGTCGGCGACGACGTCCGCCTGGTTGGTCATATCCATCGTATTGGCACAAATCTGACCGGCTCCGCGAATGGTGTTGTCGACGTTGACGAGCGAACCGCCGCTGGCGCCGACAATGCGGTTGCTGCCATTGTTGCCCATTACCACTTCGCCCCCTCCGGCCATATTGACGACTCCGCCATCGGCCGCTAGATCGGTTGCGAATCCTGAAGAGACGAGCGAGATCGCGCCCGCGTTTTGAAAGGTCGTGCCGACGAGTCGAATACTCGCGCCATTCGTCACTTCGATGTTGCCGAGATTCGTGACCTGCGTGACGCCTTGCGCCAGGACGTTGGTTGAACTGGCGACGGCGCGAACGAGCCCCGAACCGGTGGTGGCGATCGTGCCGCCGGTGATCGTCGCCGTCGTCAAATCGACCCGCGACGCGTTTAGTGCCTCGATGAGCCCGCCGTCGTTTGCGAACGAGCCCTGTTGAAGACGGAGGGTCGCTCCGTTGGCGGCTCGTAGCGTACCAGTGTTCACGAACGGACTAACGGCTGGATCAATCGTGATGCCCGCCGCCTCGTCGGCCTGAATCGTCCAAGCATTGGAAAAGTCGGTGACGCCCACGCCAATCAAGCCCGCGCCCTGAATATAATTGTCCAGATTCACAAACGAGCCGCCGGACGTCCCGATGAGGCGGTTGTTGACATTCCCCGACATCTGCAGAGTTCCGCCCCCGGAGAAGGTCACGGGTCCGGCACTCGCGGTAATGCCGGACAAACTTCCGGTTGAGTTAAGCATGATGAGGCCGGAATTGAGGATCGCGCCTTCGCCCATGCCGCCGACAACCGTCAGGATGCGCGAGTTGTCGATCACCAGCGTGTCGCCGAGGTCGAGCGTCAGGTTATCGATGGCGGCGCTGAGATTCAGTGAGACGATCGACGAATTGCCGGTATCAGAGTTGTCGATCAGAACATTGTACGTATCCATCGCGCTGTTCGTCGGAATCGTCGCCGGGCTCCAGTTGCCAGATAGATGCCAGATGCCCGCGCCGCCGGACCAGACTGAGTCAATCTGCGCGGTGTATGCTCGGGAAGGCCCGATCGCAAGCATGATCAACGCCGCAAGGCGGAAACCACGCGGCCAGTTGAATTGCAGGATGCATCGACAAAGGTGCATGACTTGATGACCCGTTGGGACCCAGGTTTGGCAGGGCCATTGCGACCCCATCGGCAATGGCGGTGGGCACAGTCGTTGGTTCAGAATAGCACGGCGACGCCCTGCGATTCAAGCGGTGGGTGATCGAAGTCCCGGCTACGCAGCGATTAGACCGTCACCCTTATGGGCAATGGCCTATTCGTCGTCTGCGTCGAGGGCCTCCTGGTGGCGGTCGATGATCGCCTGATCATTGCGACAGGCGAAGGCCGATGTCGATGCCGAAAGGACCGCGGCAACCAAGAGCACGATTCGGGCGAATCGAAAAAGGGAAGACATGGAAAATAGAGAAGCCCGGAGCGTCGTCGCCCCGGGCTTGTGGTATTTGAAGGACTGACTGATGTACATACCGTAAAGTCGCTTACTCGACGATCATCGTACCCTGATCGACGTCGCGCGGCTCTGACTCAGTCTGCGACTGGGTCTCCTGCGTGGTCTTGTACTCGTTCTCGGCACAGCCACTGACGGCGTAAGCGGCCGCGAAAACGAACATAACGCTGAGCATTTTCCGAAGCATGTTGAATCCTTTCATATTGGCGGTCCGCGCCGACAGACCAACGTCGTCGGCGCGGACCGTTGAGTTCAAATGATTACATTCGCTTGACGCGGATGTATGTGTGAATGATCTCCCATATCTGCATGGCAGGCATCTCCACGACGACGGTCGCCGTGCCCTCGCTGTCATACTTGGTCGACTTCACATAGGCGCCCTGGATATAGCCCATCAACTGGGTGTTGATCTCGTCGCGCTCGGTGACGAAGTCGCGCACGGTCGTGCTGGAGTCGATCTGGAAGCCCATGACCTCCTCGGCGAGGCGGCGCTTGGCGTCCAGCTCGGCAGCTCGTGCGGCCATCAGCTTGCCCTGAGGCGTGCCGGCCTTGTCGCCGGGCGGGACACCGTTGCCCTCAGCGCGAATGGGCATCGCAGCCCAATCGGGGATGTCCATCTTCGTCGAGGCCACGACTACCTTGATGGCCTGCGGCCGGGGGACGCCCATGCCGACGGCTTCAAAGGTCTGGCTCTTGAGCGTCTGGGTGATGTTCTCGATATCCATGCCGGTGACGCGGTCGCCCTTGTAGTGCCGCTTATGGAGGGTCTTGATGGTGGTGATGACCGACTCGATCGGCACCTGCACGGTGACTTCGACGATGAGATCGTCATCGTGGAAGTAGGGCCTGCCGACGATCTGCGATCCGACCAGGGTGCCCTGGGCCTCGGTGTCGATCACGTCGGACTCGGCGACGAAGTCGCGCACGCGGGTCTCGCTGTTGACGCGAAGGCCCTTGATGCGCTCCAGCAGCTTGCGCTTGGCATCCACTTCGGCGGCGCGCTGCGCCATCAGTCGCTCCTGAGCGGGGACTGCCTTCCACAAGGCGGGAATGACCGGATCCGGAGCCGTGATGCCGGTGGGCATGGCGATGTCACCGCCGGGTACGTCGGGAGGAAGATCAGGTCGCGGAGCGCCCATGCCGACGGCCTTGATCACGCTCTTCTGAACGTGGCGGGTGATCTGCTCGAAGTCCGAGCCCTTCAGCGTGTTGCCCTTGTAGTGTCGCTTGTGAATCGACTTGAGTTCTTCGATGACCTTGGCGACCGTTACTTCGGCGTCGATCATGCAGACGCCTTCGGAGTCCCACTGCGGCTTGCCGAAGCGCACGCCGCGAACGAAACCGTCAAACTCCGTGCGAATCGTGTCCGATTCCGCGACGAAATCGCGGACGTAGGTCTCCGACGTGATCTGCAGGCCCTGAATCGTCTCGCCGAGCTTGCGATAAGCGTCCGCCTCAGCGGCGCGCTTGGCGAGCAGCTTGTTCTGGGCATCCTTCTGCGCGTCCTGGGCGAATGCGATGGTCGGAATCGCCATCGCCATGGCGGCAAATAGCAGGATGTGTTTTTTCGATGATGTCATCGTAAATCCTCCAAATATGTTGACTGCCTCGACACTTTCATTATGACGAATGCATCATCAGCCCATTCGGCCGATGCGCGCGACGGCGGCGTTGTAATTCGCGTTTTCGGTGTCCAGCGACTGGGCCAGCTTGTAGTACTTTCTGGCCTCGTCGTAGCGCTTGAGCTTCTCGCAGGCTACGCCCGCGCCGAAAAGCGACTCGTCGTCGTTCTGGTCCTCGCTGATTGCGGCCTTGAACTTGGCCAGGGCCGACTCATATTCGTCCATCACCAAAGCGCGAACGCCGGCAATGCTGTTCTCATTCTTGGACGGCTCAACCGTAATCTCGGTAAACGTCTCGACCGGCACGAACTTGGCGAGAAAGTCCTGGGCGTGCTTCTCAATCATCGCCCCGATGACCTTGTCGCGCGGGGTCATGTCGGCCTCGGTCTTGCTGGAACCGAAGAAAAAGCTCGACGACGTCTTGGCGTATTCCTGCGAAGGCATGGCACTGTGCGATACGACGATGTCGTTCGTCGCGGGATCCTTGAGCTGGAACTGGCAGGTGACGGTGATGTTGCGGGCCTCCTCATCGACCTCTTCGGTGCTGATGCCGCCGCCCCCGCCCCAGGCACTGGCGAAGACGCTCATGGCATCAATGCTGCGCTGCTTACCGACCTGCTTGTCTATCTTGACCGTGACCTTGCTTGTGAGAATGGCGCTGGCCCCCTTGACCTGCGATGCGGCCACTTCGTCACCGCTGTCGGTAATGCCCGCCGCGGCGAGGTCCTTTTCGCCCATGGCGATCTTCAGGTGCTCGCGATCGACCAGCTTGATGGGAATGTTGTACTTCTCCGAGGCCTGCTCGAGATAGTGCTGCATCATATCGGCCGTCATGCCGGCCCATTTCGACTGATCGACTTCGTCGCTGCTGCCTTCCATATTGGCGTTCATCACCGCAATCTGCATGTACTGGGAGCTGAGGGGCGACTTCGGCTCAATCAACTGGCTGAAGGCCACCGTTGCGGTCGGGGTCTTCGGACCACAACCAACTGCCAGCACCCCTACCAGACACATTCCGACTAGCCCTGAGGCTCGCTTCATCGCAAATACTCCTTGCAAGAGACAACAATTCCCGATTGATGGTTAGGACCGGACTCAGTTTTCCGGGCAATTCGGTGAATATGCCGGACGACTGACCCATGCGAGGGGGGTCGGCGGAACCGGCCTGCTTCATCCAAAAAGCGTTGAGGGACCGAATCGCCGGAGGGATTCATACGGCTGTGGGGGGGCATTGTCAAGAATCGAGCGAATCGAGGAATTCACACGGTCGAGGCGGCGCAAATCGCATTTCGGCGCTCATGCGATCGGGTGATAGTCCGCCAAGTGCAGTTGCCGGACTATGATGGGCGCCAAATCCATCCCGCCGGATTGACATTTGGGGTGCCGGGAAATACCTTTTTCCATTGAATATCATCGTAAACGGATCGCCTCGCGCGTCGCGGCGGGGGTTAACAGGGAGGTTGAATCATGCCTTCGGCAGCTGCGAAACTTATCGCATTTTCAGTCACTGGAATTCTGCTCATTTCCGCCGCCGAAGCCCTCGGCCAGACGCCGGGCTTTCCCTGGGAGGGTGAGGTCAGCGGTTCCAACGTCTACGTTCGCAGCGGAGCGGGCGCCAATTGGTACCCGACGATGAAGCTGAACGCCGGCGATCGCATTCTCGTGCTCGGCGACAAATTTGGCTGGTATCAGATTACGCCGCCTCAGAGCAGCTTCAGCTACATCGACATGGCGATGGTGGAGCGCAAGCCCGGTGACAAGGTCGGCACGGTCAAGCAGGACAAGGTCTACGTCCGGGCAGGCAGCGCAATCGAGCAGCGGAAAAGTGCGACTCAGGTCGTGCTGAACAAGGGCTCGACCGTTGAGATTCTCGGCGAGGCGCAGGGGTTCTTCAAAATCGCACCTCCGCCCGGCGCGACTCTCTACATTTCAAAGCAGTATGTGAAGCCCGTAGAGGCCAAGCTCACAACCGGCATGGTGGAGCGATACCTTTCGAACAGCCCACCACCCGCACCCGCGGAGCCGACCGCCGATGCGTCGTCTGCCAAGACCGATACGCCGGTCCCCGCTGAGACAAAACTCGATCCGTTGGAGCCGTCGCCTGCCGGTGATCAGGTCGCACAGGGCGCTTCGCCGGATTCCGTCACGATTCCGCCGCCGCTCGACGATGCCGCCGCCGCAAAAGACCCGAGCCTCGCTCAGGCCTCCAATCAGGGTGCCACCGGTACGACACCGGATGCGCCGGCCGCTGCAACGCCCGAAACCGCCGATGGCAAAAAGCCGCCGGTGGCCGACGGAACCACGCCGCCAGCGCAGAAGCTCGCGACCAATGCGAAGAAGCCGGTCCTTGAACCGGTTCCTTCAAAGCAGACCGCCGCTCCGGCTGGAAAGGTTGAACCCGGCTCCGCTCGATATGAGGCCATGCTGGCCATGTGCGAAAGCGAGCTTGTCAGCCTGCTGAGCAAGCCCCTTGAGGAGCAGGACGCGACTTCGCTCGTTAAGCGCTACGAGGAAATCGCCTCCCAGAAATCCGAGTACATTCCGGCGGAAGTGGCGAAGATTCGCGTGCGCCAGCTCAAGAATCGCATGTCGCTCCGCGATGAACACGTCGCACTCAAGCCGATCGAGAACGACCTCGCACAGTACCGCGCCGGCATGGATGCCGAACGCATGCGAATCATGCGGAAGCGAACCGAGGCCATTCTCGAAACCTACGACCTCGAGGGTGAATTGCGGCGAAGCCTCGCATTTGGTCCCGAGAACCGCAGATTCAGGCTGGTCGATCCTGCGACGGACTCCACCGTCGCCTATGTCGACATTCCGCGATCGGTCGACGAAAACCCCGAGCACCTCATCGGTCGATTCGTCGGCATCCGCACGGCAGGCCGGACTTTCAGCCCGTCGGCTCGCGTCCCGATTGCCGTTGCCGGCAAGGTCGTCGATCTGACACAGCGCAAGAGCCTGATGGAATCCGGCGCACAGCGTGAGTCCGCTGCGCCGCCTTCCGAGGCATCCCCCGAGGCCTCAACCGGCGACGATGCTCAAGCGCCTGCCAATCCGCGCAAGACCGCCAGCAGCGACGATATTGGCGAGTAACCCACGGACTCAGTCGCCTGCCGGCCCGACGAACAATTTGGTGTCATAAGCAAACCGAACGCGATCGCCGGTCTGATGCCGGTCATAAAGGTCGCGTAGCGCCTGGATCATTTCATTAAAACGAGGATGCTCCGCCGTCGGCATGTACGACGACGAGAGCACTCGACCGCGAAGTCCGTCAAAGTCAAAGTCCTGGTGATTCGGGAAGACTCGACGAACCGGTGCGTGCGGAGCAAAGAGCCGCTCGATTCGTCCGTCGCTTTCCGCGTGGCGATGGTCGATCGCTTCGTAGTCGATGGCGTACTCTTTCAGGAGTGCGTCGTACTCTTTGAGAAATAGCGTGTCGTCTCGGCGGTCGTTCCACAGCAGCGCGACGAAGCCGCCGCGCTTCAGAATCCGGCGAAACTCGACCCGACACTTCTCAACATCAAACCAGTGGAATGCCTGGGCGGCGACGATCCAGTCTACGCTTGCATTCGGCAGCGTCGTGGCCTCCGCCGGCGCAGCCACGCTTTGAAAAGCCTCGTTTGATCCGTACCGCGCCTCCGCGGCGGCGCGCATCTCCGCGTTCGGCTCGACCGCGATCACGCGATGACCGTTATCCAGCAGCAGGCCCGCCGAAATGCCGGTTCCGCTGCCGATGTCGGCGACGACCTGCGGCGGCCGAAGGCCGAACTCGTCGCGAAGGCAATCCATCACCGCTTGCGGATAGCCCGGGCGATAGCGAATGTAGTCCTGCACCCGATTGGAGAATCGCGTCTGCGCATTCCCGACGGTCATGCGAAGATCCCCTTTCTTCCCCGGATTGAACCTATTAGTCGCAAAGTGGCATGCGAACTTCCGCGCATACCCGAACGGCCGAGCAAGTGATCAACACTTTCGGGGTCATTGTACGACAGGATTGTGATGATATAGAGAGTTAGCTCGCCGCGGCCTGACGCGTGGCGGCATCGTGACCGTTGCCGTTACCGCCGGAGCGCTTCTTGGGAGTATTAGGGCGAACGATTTTGAAGGCGGACATCGTCTCGGAGTAATCGACGACGTCGACCTGATTCAGGCCGGCCTCTCGCGCGGCGGCGGACACGTTGGCCTTGGTGACGAGGCGACCCGTCTTGGGCAGGACGACCCAGATGGCGCCCTTGGGCCGGAGCGACTCGCTGATGTCCTCAAGCTGGCGGAGCTCCGCCGATCGCTCGACGCCGAGCATGACCAGATCGCAGCGCGACGTGGCTCGCGAGGCCATCTTGGTATTCTTGCTCTGGAGGGAGGTCAAAAGGTCATCGTCCTCCAGATTCATGACGCGGATGGTCTGGCCTTCCTTGACGCCCAGTTTGTCCGCCAGGGTCTGGGGATGGAGGATATATGCGATCCAGTTCTCCGCGGCGCGAAGGCTGGACAGCTCAATGTTCACGGGATTGCCGTGAAAGTTGAAGACGATGCTCTGCTCGGAGCGGTCCGGGTCGCGCATTTCGCTGATTCGGAAGCGGAACTTGGTCGAGCCCGCAAAGTCGATGTGGTCGCCCGACATGCGGACACGGCCCTCGTAATGCTCCCTTCCGACTTCCAGTTTGCAGGCTGATTCCATCGCCATGATCTCAATCCCTTAATCTATGCGGCGCGATTGGGCCCTGCCTGATTCAGAGGCGAGGTATCTTGACATCAACAATCAGTGGGAACCGAGATACTCGATCGGCCTATTTTTCGTCATCGCAAGGTTCGCCGCGCCGCGAGTCTTGCGAATGATCCTGGATCCATTCGATCGCGACTCCCTGTCGGGGTGGCCGCCGAACCGAACAGCCGATCGCCGGTGCCCAATTGCCGGTCGTCGTTGCTACGGGTTATCAGACCCATCACGAACGAACGGCATTATACCACAAATCGCCCGGTAGAGAAGGGCTTATCCCTCGTCAGTGTTCGACGTTGCGATGGTTGAAAAGTCCTCCAGAGTGGTCGTATCGCCCTCTACACGGCCCTTGGTTGCCAACTCCCGTAAAAGTCGCCGCATGATTTTTCCGCTGCGTGTCTTTGGAAGGGCATCCGTAAACCGAATGGTCTTCGGCCTTGCAAGGGCCCCCACCTGTCCTGCGACGTGTTTTTTCAGTTCGGCTTCAAGCCCGTTATCCGGCACGACGCCCTGCCGAACGATGACAAAGGCGGCAATGGCCTCGCCTGTGAGTTCATCGGGGAATCCGACGACCGCCGCCTCGGCGATCTTCGGGTGAGACACCAGCGCCGACTCAACTTCTGCGGTTCCAAGTCGATGCCCCGACACTTTGATGACATCATCGACGCGCCCCGTGATCCAGTAGTAGCCGTCCTCGTCGCGCCGAGCGCCGTCGCCTGTGAAATAGAAGCCCGGGAAGTCCGACCAATACTGCTTCTTGAAGCGCTCCTCGTCTCCGTAGATGCCGCGGAGCATGCCGGGCCAGGGTTTGCGGATGACGAGCAGCCCGCTGGCCGCGCCTTTCTGCTGACCGCCCTCCTTGGTCATGATGGCCGGGTCGATCCCGAAAAGCGGCAACGTCGCCGAGCCGGGCTTGGTCGGTGTCGCGCCAGGCAGCGGCGAGATGAGCACGCCGCCGGTTTCCGTCTGCCACCAGGTGTCAACGATCGGGCACCGGCCGCCGCCGATGTGAGTGTTGTACCACTCCCATGCGGCAGGATTAATCGGCTCGCCGACGGTGCCGAGCAGTTTGAGCGACGACAGATTGTGCCGCTTCGGGAACTCGGCGCCCTGCTTCATGAACGCGCGGATCGCGGTCGGCGCGGTGTAGAACTTCGTGACCTTGTGCCGGGCGATGACGGCCCAGAAGCGATCCCACTCGGGATAATTCGGCGCGCCTTCGTACATGACGGTGGTGACGCCGTTCTGAAGCGGGCCGTAAATGATGTAGCTGTGGCCGGTGATCCAGCCGACGTCGGCCGTGCACCAGTAAACGTCGTCCGGCTTCAGATCGAAGATGACCTTCGCGGTGTAGGCCGTGTAAACCATGTACCCGGCGGTGGTGTGAAGGATGCCCTTGGGCTTGCCGGTGCTGCCGCTCGTGTAGAGCAGGAAGAGCATGTGCTCGGCATCGAGCTGCTCGGCCGGACAGTTGTCGGATGCATCCTTGACGACGTCGTCCCACCAGACGTCGCGGCCGGCCTTCATGGAAATATCGTTGTTGCATCGTTTGCAGACGACGACCTTCTTCACAAGGTCGGTCATCGCGCAGGCTTCGTCGGTGTTGGCCTTGAGCGGAACGACTGAGCCGCGCCGCCAGCCGCCGTCGGCGGTGATGATGTAATGTGATTCCGCGTCGGTCAGTCGATCGACGATCGCCTGCGCCGAAAATCCGCCGAAGATCACCGAATGCGGCGCGCCGATCCTCGCGCAGGCCAGGACCGCGATCGGCAGCTCGGGGATCATCGGCATGTAGATGGTCACCCGGTCGCCTTTCTTGACGCCGAGCGACTTGAGCCCGTTGGCGAAACGGTTCACCTCTCGCAGCAGTTCGCGGTAGGTGTAGGTGCGCACTTCGCGGGGCTGACCCTTCTCGTCACACGGCTCGCCTTCCCAAAGAATGGCCGGGTGATCGCCGCGGCCGCGCTCGATCTGCAGATCGAGACAGTTGTAGGCGACGTTGGTTGTTCCCCCTACGAACCATTGTGAAAAAGGCGGCTCCCATTTCAGGACGCGATCCCACTTCTTGAAGAAGTGCGAGCCGCCGGCCACTTCTTCCCAGAAGGCCTCGGGGTCCTTGATGGACTGCTCGTAGAGCCGGCGATACTCGTCGAGGCTCTTGATGTGGGCCTGTTTGGCAAAGGCCTCAGGCGGTGGGTATTTCGCGGATTCGGGAGTTTTTGAGTCATTCACAGCTTGCGTCATGGTGTCGATCCTCCGGGATGTGCAGATGTGAGATCGCGCAGAAGTCTGGCAAACAAGCGGAATCTTTGATGAATAATAGCCGGATCGAGGCGTTCTCGCAAAACGATCCGGACGGCGAAACCGGTCGCGCCGAGGCGCCTTGAGCCGGCGCCGGTGAGGTGAATCGTCCCGTTATTCATGGTCTCCAGGCGACTCGCCGTGTAAGATGGTGCCCCATGAGCGGCGCCCAACCACCGGTTGACTACTATCGATATTGTCCCGGGGAGGAGCAGATCAAATTATCCAATGCGATCTGTCGCGGCCGCCGCCACGCGCACTATCCCAAGTGTCCGGGCTGTCAGTTCAACGACGACGAAAACCGGGCGCCCACTTCTTCGTCGCCGCAGAGCCGGGCCAAGTCCGTCGCCGTCATCGAATCGCTTTTCAGGCCGCACGACATCCTCGGCGTCCATCCGTTTCCGCTTTCTGATGACGCGGCGTGGCGCATCGGTCATGCGTGCGGACAGTATCTTCACGGTCGCCTGCGCGGATTTGACCGCGCCAATCCCAGCACGCGCTCGCTCGTCGTCGGCCGTGACAACCGCCCGCACAGTGAAGAGCTGGAGAAGTCGCTCATTGCCGGCATCCAATCCACCGGCATCGACGTCGTGCGCATCGGCGTCGTCGATACGCCGCAGCTTTATTTCGCCGTGGTTCACTTCGGCGGCTGCGGCGGCATTCAGGTAACCGGCGGCCGGCACTCCGCCGAATACAACGGCTTCAAGATCTGCGCGGCCAAGGCGTTTCCCATCGCCTCGGAGACGGGCCTTTACAGCATTCGTGACATGGCCGTTCGCGTTCCGCCGCATCGCACGGGCGTCGATGCGCTGCTCACCTCGCTCGATCTGACCGGACGATATCGCGACTTCATCCTGCGTTCGGTGCCGAGCGCTCCGGCGCTTCCGCGGCCGCTGAAGATCGTGGTCGATGCCGGCGGCGGCGTGGGCGGGCACTGGTTCGACGAGACGCTCGGTCATCTGCAGGGCGTGACCACGGTCAAGCTGAACGAACCGCGCGAGGGCGCGCCGCCGCTTCCGAACATGTACGGCGGCTCGGTCACTCCCGAATTGCGCAAGGCGGTCAAGGAACTTCACGCGGATTTCGGCCTGCGGTTCGACGGAGACGCGGATCGGTGCGAGGTCATCGACGAACGAGGGCTGCCCGTTCCGCCGGATTTGCTGGCCGCATTGATTGCCCGGCGATTTATTGAGCGCGAGCCGGGGGCCTGCGTCGTCTTCGACCATCGATTCAGTTCGGCGGCGGTCGAGGAGATTCAGCGGGCCGGCGGCGTTCTGGCGCGCGAGCGCGTGGGCCATGTCTTCATCAAGAAGACGATGACCGATCGTCAGGCCGTCTTCGGGGCCGACCTGTCCGGGCGGCACTTTTTCCGCGATGCCTCTTTCTGCGAGAACGCCCTGTTGGGGGCGGCTTGCGTCATCAATCTTCTCATCGAGTCGGGCCGCAAGCTCAGCGAGTTGATTCGGCCGCTGGCGAAGTATCGCACCTCGGGAGAGGTTCGCGTGCCGTGCGACGATCCCGAGCAGACGATGCGGACCATCGCGGCGGCCCATCAGGAGGCGGAGATCGAATACCTGGACGGCGTCACCGTTCGGTATCCCGATTGGTGGTTCAACCTTCGGTCGCCGGAGGCGAACGGCGAAGTGAACCTGACGATCGAGGCAAGGACGAAGAAGCTGGTCGACGAACGACTCGGCGAGCTTCAGCAGCAGATCGCGCCGCAGGCGTGACGTCATAGACAGATCAGCGAGCCGGTTTACACCTTTCGGCGAGCTAGCTATTTCTCCTCTGTTGCCAAAAAGTCGCGGGCCTTTACGCGTGATATCATTATTCCGATGAACGACGGCCCCTTGCTGACGGTCGAGTTCGCACTGTGCGCGATGGTCGTAATGATGTTCTGCTGCGCGGTCTGGCTGCTTCTGCGGCGCTGGTCGCCGAGGGCCGTGGCTCTGCAGCCGTATTACCATCGTCTGTGCGAGATTGCCCCGGCGTCGCCGTGCCCCTGCCGCCGCGGTCGTAAGGCGAACCGTGCATATGCCGACTGCTGCCGTCCGCGCGATGTTGAGCGCCTGACGTCGTACGCGACGGATTACGCATGGCGAAAATGGTCGCACCGCTCGTACGGCGGCCGCCGCCGCTCGCGATCGATGGGTGATCGCATAGCTGAGTATCCGCTTCGGCCGGTCGAATTGCCGGACTGGGTCATCGCGCCGAACGACTTTGCATTTCCGGTTTCTCATGTCGACGTCCAGGCATGGAACCCATTGGGCCGGCAAGGGCGGGTTGATCGCGATGATGAAACGACCGGCGGAGTGCCCGACGGCGGCGGACAATTCGATCCTCCTTCTCCGATTTAGCCTCCTCCTTCGATGAATCCACGACTTCGCGACTGACATTTCTTTTGCCGCCGCCCACGCAAGAGCCTGAGCACTTTCGCCCGAGTCGGAAATGATCAATACCTGTCCTATTTCAGAATCAAGATCGCCTCCTCGCATGCCGGGTAGCGTTCGGTGGCGGGGGTTTGTTCGTAGCCGGTGATCTGGAAGCCGCATTTTTCGAGGACGCGGAGCGAGGCGGCGTTTGATTTCGCGATTCGGGCGTGGAGCGGCCGGGTGGTGACCTGCTCGAGCAGCAGGGCCATGGCCCGGGACGCGATGCCGCGGCCCCAGTGCGGCCGGGCGATCCAGTAGCCGACGAACTTTTTCTCCTCGATGTTGAAACACGAGACATAGCCGACCATCTCGCCGTCGGCGAGGACGGCCTTCGCGACGACGGAGGGGTCGTTGATGATTTTCGTCCAGTGTGCGTGAAACGCCTCGACGTCGCGCGGATTGGCCACGGCCATGCGATTCGACTCGGGATCGAGCTGGTGCTCGCAAAGGGCGGGCAGGTCGGCGGGCTCGACATTACGCAGGCAAACGGAAGCGCACCGGGAATTGGATTGGTTCTGAGACATGTTGAAATCATACCCTTCGCGAGGATGTTTCGTCGCGGCTTTCGGGGGGTTCGGAGGCCTGGATTGAGTGCGAATTCGAAGGTGACATAAGGTGACACAAGGCCTTTTGAAATTGTGCCAACACATGTGGCGGGCACGAGTTGGGGCGATGCGAGTTTTAGGTGGTTTTTGGAGAAAAGTCCTGAGGCTTGCGGCCTGGGGCTTGAGGATCGGATTGCCGGTGCTCGGAGCATTGCGCGCTACCTCGCGGGTCGATGGTTGGATTGATCTCCAAGAATGAAACCTTGCTCCGCGCTCGCGCCGGTGGGGCGCGTTTTGCGAGCTCGGGTACGTTCGCGGCGGGGGAGTGATGCGACCCCTTCAAGGTCGAAGAATCGACGGGGCTGAATGTACAGTGGCATTGCCACTGCCTACTAACCTTCAGCCCTTCGGGCTGTGGAACCGTCGCACACATTGGTGTTGCCGGTGCCGTTTCCGGCGTCGAGTGGTTTTCAGCGCATTTAGTTGTGTCACTTCGGCGGGCTAATGGTCTGATAACCACGTCTGATCTCTTTGGAACGGGGTTTTTCGAGCGGAGTGGGCGAGCGGGTCTTTAATTCGGTCGGGTAAGGGCCGATACTGTGTGACAGCTATCCTGCCTGCGGGGGTGGGTGGACCGCTGCGAGCCGCGTTCGTTTAACAAGAGGGATATCGACATGCTCCAATTCCTGGCGCTTTGCATCATCGCCGCGCTTCCGCAAATCAGCACGACCACGGCACCGGCCAGCCAGCCGGCCGACGCGAGCGCTGACGAGAAGCCGAAGTTCATGACCTCCGAGACCTTCGCGGGATTGTCGCTGCGCTGTATCGGCCCGGCGATGATGTCCGGCCGTGTCGGCGACTTCGCGGTGGACCCGAACAATCGGGCGCGCTATTTCGTGGCGGTCTGTTCCGGCGGCGTGTGGAAGACGGACAACGCGGGCAACACCTACGAGCCGGTGTTCGACAAGGAGGGCTCGTACTCGATCGGCTGCCTGGCGATGGACCCGAACAACTCGAACGTGGTCTGGGTTGGTTCCGGCGAGAACAACAGCCAGCGCAGCGTCTCGTTCGGCGACGGCGTCTATCGTACGCGCGACGGGGGCAAGTCGTGGGAGAACCTCGGCCTCAAGGAGTCCGAGCACATCGGCAAGATCATCATCGACCCGCGCGACAGCAACGTGGTGTATGTCGCGGCGCAGGGGCCGCTATGGCGAAGCGGCGGCGAGCGAGGGCTTTACAAGACAATCGACGGCGGAAAGACCTGGGAGCGCGTTCTACACATCAGCGACGATACGGGCGTGAACGAAGTTCATTTCGATCCGCGGAACCCGGACGTGCTGTATGCCTCGGCCTATCAGCGCCGGCGGCACGTGTGGACGCTGGTGAACGGCGGGCCGGAGTCCGGCATCCACAAGTCGACCGACGCGGGCAAGACCTGGCGGAAGATTAGCAGCGGAATTCCGGCGTGCGACAAGGGCCGCATCGGCATGGCGGTGAGCCCGGCGAACCCGGACATCGTTTATGCGATCATCGAGGCGCAGGACAAAGACGGCGGCTTCTTTCGCTCGACCGATCGCGGCGAGACGTGGGCGAAGATGTGCGACTACAACGCCAGCAGCCCTCAGTATTACCACGAACTGGTGTGCGACCCGAAGAACGCGGATCGGGTTTATTCGCTTGACACGTTCATGCAGGTGACGAACGACGGGGGCAAGACGTTCTCCCGCGTGCCGAACAAGAATCGCCACGTTGACGATCACGCGCTCTACATCGACCCGGACGATACGAACTATCTGCTCGTCGGCTGCGACGGCGGCATCTATGAGAGCTTCGATCGCGCCGCCAACTGGACGCACAAGGGGAACCTGCCGATCACGCAGTTCTATCGCGTGGCCGTCGATAACGGCGCGCCGTTTTATTACGTCTATGGCGGGACGCAGGACAACAACACGCTCGGCGGCCCTTCGCGGACGAAGAGCCCGGCGGGGATCGCCAATGAAGAATGGTTCAGCACGGTGGGGGGCGACGGCTTTGAGCCGGCGATTGATCCGGAAGACCCCAACATTGTCTATAGCCAGTGGCAGCACGGCGGACTGGTGCGCCACGATCGGCGGAGCGGCGAGATTGTCGACATTAAGCCGCGCGAGGCGCCGGGCGAAGACCCGCTGAAGTGGAACTGGGACAGCCCGCTGATCATCAGCCCTCACAATCGCAAGCGGCTGTACTTCGCGGCGCAAAAGGTGTTCCGCTCCGACGATCAGGGGGATAGCTGGACCTGCATCAGCGACGACCTGACGCGCAAGCTGGATCGGCGCAAGCTCAAGGTGTTCGGCAAGGTGCAGAGCGTCGATGCGGTCGCCTTGCATCGGTCGACGTCGATCTACGGCAACTGCGTGGCGATGACCGAGTCGCCGCTGGT
>CAZCGF010000045.1:17022-19879 GCA_964498115.1 uncultured Planctomycetaceae bacterium
CAGACGTGGGAGTCGATCGTCGGCGATCTGCCGGAGCGCGAGATCGTTTACAGCATCGCGGAGGACCACGAGAAGCCCGAGCTGCTTTTTGCGGGCACGGAGTTCGGCGTGTACTTCACGGTCGACGGCGGGGCGCACTGGATCAAACTGACGGGCGGGATGCCCACGGTCGCGGTGCGAGATATCGACATTCAGCGGCGCGAGAATGACCTGGTGCTGGCGACCTTCGGGCGGGGCTTCTATATCCTCGATGACTATGCGGCGCTTCGGCAGGCGGACGAGCAGTTGTTCGAGTCTGACGCGGTGCTATTCCCGGCGAAGGATGCGCTGCGATACATTGAGACGAGCCGGTTTTCGGGACGCAGCGGTCGGGGCTGGATGGGCACGTCGTATTACACCGCACCGAATCCGCCGTTTGGCGCGACGTTTACTTATTACCTCAAGGAGAAGTTGACGACGCGAAAGGAGCGGCGCAAAGAGGCGGAGAAGAAGGCGATCGAGGCCGGCGAGTCACCGCGCGTTCCGCCGATTGAGGAGCTTCGCGCCGAGGACACCGAGCGCGAGCCGCAGGTAATGCTCACGGTGAAAAACTCGGAGGGCCAGACGGTTGCACGCGTGGCCGGGTCCCGAGACAAGGGCATTCATCGCGCGACGTGGAACCTGCGCTATCCTTCGACGACGCCGACGGTCCTCAAATCGCAGGAGGAGCGGGCCGACTGGGACGTCGATCCTGTGGGCTATCTTGCGACGCCGGGCGAGTACACGGTGACGCTGGCGAAGGAAGTTGACGGCGCGTGGACCGAAATGGCTGAGCCGCAAACCTTCAAGGTGACGCCGCTGGACATCGCCACGTTTGCCGCGAAGAACCGCGACGAGGTGCTGGCCTTCCAGGCGAAGTCGGCTCGACTGCATCGCGCGGTGACCGGCGCGCAGCGCATCGCCGGCGAGGCCGAGACGCGCATCGCCCATTTGCGAAAGGCGCTAATCGACACGCCGAACGCAGACCTTGCGGCGGTGGCCGATCTCGATTCGATCCAGAAGCGGCTGACCGATCTACTCACGAAGCTGAACGGCGACTCGACGCTGGGCAGTCGCGAGGAACCGACACCGCCGTCGATCAGCGACCGTGTCTCGACGCTTGTCTATGGCCAGTGGTTTGTCACCAGCCCGCCGACGAAGACGCAGCTCGACGCCTATCGCTATGCCGGCGAGGAATTCGCGCCGGTGCTGGCGGATCTGCGATCGCTCATTGAGAAGGACCTCGCGGGTATTGAGGCGAAGCTGGAAGCGGCGGGCGCGCCATGGACGCCGGGACGCATTCCCGACTGGAAGATGGAGTAAGTCACTTTCGAATCGGGTTCGCGTTACCAGATGCCGGGGATGAGACGGTAGCGGACTCGCTCGGCGTACTGCGCGTATCCGTCGAGATGCTCCTTGAGATAGCGGTCTTCGATGAGCAGCCGGCGGAAGAGAAGCATGCTCAGGGGGATCAGCGGGAGCATGGACCACCACGAACCGAAGGCAATGCTTATCCCGGGCGAACCGAGCAGGGTGCCCAGGTATCCCGGATGTCGAATGAGTCGATAGGGACCGTCGGTGATGAGATGATGGCCGCGTTCTGATTGAATGCGCACGACCGGCGAGAAGAAGCGATTGACGCGGATGGCCCAGCCGGAGATGAGCATGCCCGTGCAGCAGATCACCACGCCCAACGCCTGAAGCCACGGCGGAAACTGCCCCGACCAGTGGTAGCGGCCTGCGTCGAGCCCGGCGACGATCAATTGTGCCAGCATAAACGGCATGGCTCGCCAGCGCAGCATTCGGTCGACGCCGCCGGGGCCGGGGCGTTTTCGCTCTTTCATCAGATCGGAATCAACGCCGCCTATCCCGAGCGACATGGTGAGTGTGAGTACGGCGAGCGTGATCCAGAAGAAGGGGAGATCGATTCGCCCGGCGGCGGTGAAGAGAATCAGCCCGAAGACCGTCGGGAACAAGAGTATCCAGAGCTGCTTCACGCTCAATCCTTCGAGGTGGTTGTCGGCGGAAGGGACGCTGCCGCCGGGCCGGTCTGCGGGTCAAAGAAGTTCACGATGAGACTATAGAAGTACTTGCGGGCAAACGGCGCGAAGCCGACGTGACCTCCGCCGGCAAGGACGACGGCGGCGACGTTGGGATTCGGTGTTCGCAGCATGAGCTCCGCGACGTCGTTGGCGTTGGCGAGCGGATCATCGGCGGCATGGACGATGACGACCGGGACCGGCGTGCGCGTCAGCTTGCCGTTGTCCGGCAGATCGCGGAAGGGCAGCATGCGAAAGAAGTCCATCGTGTCGTCGGGGGCTTCGGGATAGCTCATCTCCGATCGGGCGAATTCGCAGTCGATCAGCTCGCGCAGGCTTCTGGGCGAATCGCCGGGCCTGAATACGTGCGTCTTTTCGTGATTTTTTTGGCGGAATCGGTTTTCCACCGTGCCTTGCAGCGAGCAAAGCACGGGATGCACGAGCATGTCCTGCGGCTTCTTCAGACTCTCGATGACTTCCTCAAAGCGCAGCACTGGCGAGAACACCATGACGCCTGCTTCAAAGTGCTGTTTATCAGTTACGGGTCGCAGGTGCGGCACCATCTTCGCGGAAATGCTCGGGTCGTTTTCGAGGTGGCTGTCGAACCATGCCGTGGTCAGGGCTTGATTGGCGCCCCAGCAGAAGCCGACGAGGCCGATGCGCTGCACGTGGGGCTTTGTCTGGAGCCACTCGGAGACGACCAGGAGATCGCCGGCCTCCAGCGCGCCAAAGGTATAGTACACATCGGGGTATCGGTTTTCCGTGTCTCCATTGCCGCGCATTTCGAGAGCCAGCGCATG
>CAZCGF010000045.1:19979-23528 GCA_964498115.1 uncultured Planctomycetaceae bacterium
CGGGCGGTCAGTAAACGGGGCTCCGAATGGTCGGTGGACTTCAGGCGCGTCACGTCGCCGGGTTGAAGCGGATGGGAGTGCTCGTTGAAGCAGCCGGGCGCGGAGAGGCACAGCAGCACCGCGAGGTTGAGAATACGTCTTGTCATTTTGGCGATGCCGTCGGCGAACACGCGTCAATGCCCTCGGGGTCCGGGGAAGGGTTTTCCGGTCAGATACAGGTCCGTGTCAACCGCGAAGCTGGCGACGAAGCGATCCCAATCCGCCTCGCTGCGCAGGTAGATCAGCTCGTCGAAGTCGTTTCGATGCAGCCAGTTCATGGCCAACGCCCGATCGTCGACGTGGGTGCGCCACCATTCGGCGAAGGATCGCCATTGCTCCGCCGTCAGATTCTTCGTCGCAAGCTCGGACTGAAAGGGCCCGCCGAGCACGGTTGACATGAAATACGCGACGGGTTGAACGAGGTGGCCGGCCTGCGATGACAATTCGGCATCTGTGGAACCGGCGGCGGAGAATAACATTTCGGCGGCGCCGGAGTGGCCGGCCTCGACCATGGAAGCCGCGTCGATCAATGTCGGCGGCGACCAGATCGCGTCGGCCTTCTGAGCGGACACATCGGTGAAACGGATGCGCGCCGCGCCGCAGCCGCTCGTGACCATGTAGAAGCGCAGCGCCGGATCGTCGAGGCGGCGCTTAAAGGTGAAAAGAAGTTTCCAGACGCCCTGCTCGTCGGCCGAGAGGATCGTCGTGTCGAACAAGTCGCCCGGGACGACCTGGCCGGACTCGAAAGGGTCCTTTCCGCGAAAGGCCTCCAGCAGGAATCGACCGAGCAGGCGCGAAAAGTAGGGCTGGCCCTCGATGGCGAGCGTAAAGCTGTGGGCGTCCTGCTGCTCTATCGTTGTGCGCAGGGTCGGGACGAGCGACTCGGGGAGATAATCGCGGCCCATTGAAAACGGCTGGGGGGCGAAGGTGAGGGCGTGGACCGTCACGTCGTCGAACCACGGGCCCAGCCGCGCCGTCAGGTTCGGCTTGCAGTAGACATTCACGAACGGCAGGTTGATGAAGAAGACGTTGGTCGTCGATTGATCCGGCGGATCGACCATGACCCAGTTCGGCGTGTACTTCTCCGCGGCGTCGGTCCCAAACCATTGGAGGCGATTTACGCCCGCCATGAATCCCATGCTCGCGGCGTAGAAAAAAGTGAGTCCGACGGCGGCGCGGGCGATGCGACGAGATTGCGTTCGGATGGCCGCCGAGGTTCCGACCGCTGCGGCCAGGGCGAAGCCGACGGCGCTCATGTAGCCTGAGTGCGGCGTGGCGATTACCGCGGCGACGGGCACGATGAACAGGGCGATCCAGAGTGGCCAGATCCACCAGCCGCGCGCCTTTCTCGATGCGAGAAAATAAAACACCGCCAATCCGCCGACGATTGCCAGCATCAGCGCGCAGTCGCCCGGCGCCTCGGTCCACGGGTTGAATCGTCCGGTGGGGCCGACGGTCATCGGGGCGAGCCAGACGCTGGCGCAGATGTAGTGGAGAAACTTGGCGACGAGCCACGGCATATACTCGCCCCAATCACCGGCGGGCCTGCGGCAATAGACCTCGGGCAATGGGTGAATGCCGAGCCCCTGTCGCCACAACATGAATGCGCAGCCGACGGCGAAGCATGCGGCGTAGAACCAACGCCGCGCCCACGCGTGACGCAGACCGCCGAAGGCCAGATCGAATGACAGGAGGATGGCGGGCATCAGGATGGCATTCTCGCGGGTGAAGAGCGCCAGCAGCCACAGCAACGTGACGCCAATCAGCGGGCCCTTGCGAAGCGAAACGGGACTAGCCGGTGATGCAGAAATCTGGGCGTCGGGGGCGATCGTCAGCCCGGAAGCGCGGATGTAGCAGAGCAGGGTGCCCAGAAGCAGGGTCGTCTGAATGACGACATTCTGCGAGGAGGGCCACGCTACGGTCACGACCGTGTGCGGATAGACGACGAAGAGCAGTGCCCCGACGAGGCTCCACGTCTGGTTGCGCGTGAGCAGCCACGCCAGCCGCCAGATGAGCAGGGCGGAAACGAAGTGCAGGGCGATGCTGAAGGCGTGAAGCGCCGTTGGGTCGCCCTTGCCGACGATGACGTACAGCGTCTTCATGCAGATGATGAAGAACGGGCGCAGGTAATCCCAGCGGACGTCCTGCGTCTGCCACCACGCGTGGATGAAATCGCCCGGGGCGATGATGAGGGTTCTGAGCAATTCGCCGAACGACCATCCGTGCTCGCGCAGACCCTTCTGGTGCCAGTAGTCGTCGAGGATCGTTCCGTCGAAAAGGGAGAAGCCGTGCAGGATGGCGGTGACGATCGCCAGCGTGAGCGTGCCGCGAATGAGATACCACGCGCCGGCGGCCGGCGCGTCGGCATCGGTCGGCGGGTTTGGTGCGGGACGCGGCAATTGGGTGGTCATTTTCGGGGACTTGGCCTTCTGTCAGCGGCGAGATCAGGCGCGTGCGGCAATATAGTGAACCGGCGGGGCTCCGGCAACTTTGCATCGCGGCGCGGCTTCGTCAGACGGCCGAGCGCGAAGGTGCGGCGCTTAGGGTCGAACGAGCTTCCAGTCTCGTAAGGGAGGAATTGCTGATTGCGGCGACGTAGGTTTCGTATGCGCTCCAGAGCATGTCGGCGTCTTCCAGCTTTGCCTGCCAGCCCAGCGAGTCGCGTGCCTTCGTCGTATTGAGAACATAGTCGATGTCGGCGATGCGAAACTGCTCCGGGGCGAGCGGCGAGACGCGAAATGCGTGCAAGGTCCACAGTGCCGCCCGGGCGGCAGCTCTCGGCAGCGAGACGAGCCGCGAGTCCGAACCCGCAAGGCGGATGACGTGGGTCAGGAGTTCTCGCACGCTCGGCGGATGGGCCGATCCGAGGTTGAATGTTTCGTTCATCGGCCGGCGCACTGCCGCGACACAGGCGGCCGCCACGTCTGCGACTGAGACCATCTGATAGCGATGATCGCCGGAGCCGAGGATCGGCACGGTTCGGCCCGCGCGGATGCGGTCGAAGAGCTTCTGCAAAACGCCGAGCCGGCCGGGGCCGACGATCAGGCGCGGGCGAAGGATGGTGACGCACATGCCGCGGGCGCGAGCGGATTCGCAGATGCGCTCGGACTCGACTTTGCTCCAGCCATAGGGCCCGATGGGCTTGGGCCGATCGGACTCGGTGAACGGTGCGCCGCGCGGCTCGCCGTAGACCATGTCGCTGGAGAGAAAGACGAGGTGACGCACGCCGGCGGCCGCGGCAGCCTCGACGATATTGCGCGTCGTCTCAATGTTTGCCGAGAAGAACTTGCGTCGGCCCCATCGCGGCAGGCCGCTGTGATGCTGAAGGGCGGCGGTGTGAATGACGACGTCGGCGCCGGTGACGGCGGCTCGGCACGCCGCAGGATCGAGCAGGTCGCCACGGACATGATCGAGGCCCGCACGCGGGGCTTCCGCGATGTCGAGACCGCGCACGGCCTCCTTCGCGTCGAGCAACTGCCGGACGAGCTCACGCCCGACAAGACCAGATGA
>CAZCGF010000046.1:0-23438 GCA_964498115.1 uncultured Planctomycetaceae bacterium
CCATCCGACCTTCACCCCGAATGTCATCGCCTTTTCACCCAAAAACCACCTAAAACTCGAAGCGCCCCAATACATTTCCACCACGACACTTACGAGCGTTCGCCAAAACTTTTTTCGCCTATTGTCACCCTGGGTTCTTGCGACATCGCGACAAAAAAAAAGGACGCGAGCCGCCGGTGACGACTCGCGCCCGAAGGCCCCGGGCGATTTTTTGCCCGGGGCCTGGGTTCGATTCATTCGCGGGACGTCTCCAAACAATTAGGACGCCGCCGCGAAGGTGAGGTCATGACATCAGTCGTCCTTCCCGTGGACCCAGCGCTTCTGGATCACGGTGAAATCAGCCGGGCCGAGCGAGTCCGAGCCGGGGTAGGCCTCGGAGCCGACGGCGACGCCAAGCTCCAACGTGCGCGGCGTCGTGTCCACAAGGTCGGGGTAGTTGGCCTTGTTGAAGTTCGCGCTGATCTGGAACTTGCCGACGGATGCCCGCAGGTGATCGGCCGCGTTGATCGTGCGGCTGACGGCGCCGCTGATGACGAACTGCGACGACTCGAGAACCGGGAAAGGCAGCGTGATCGTGACCGCCTTGCGCGGAATCTCGATTTCCATCGGCACGTTGGCCGTCGGATTCCCATCGGCATCGACATTCAGGACTGCGCCGTTGCCGAAGTTGATGGCGAAGGCGCCGTTGATCTGCCGCCTCTGGTACTTGATGTTCAGGGTGGTCTCGCTGCTCGAGATCATCGTGCTGCGGATGGTGATCGGTACGCACTCGTTGGAGAAGTCGAACCGCGAGCCCTTCCAGTTGATGTCGAACTCGGTGATGGGTCCGGCGCAGTTCTCGTATCGCCACTTCTTGTCGTCGTTCGCGAAGACGGCGAAGGTCACCGCTGCGTCGGAGACGACATTCTGTCCGGCGAGGACGAGATCAACCAGGGCCGTCGGATTCAGCTCGGTGTAATCGACGCCGAAGGGCAGGCCGATCTCACCGGTGACGCGAATGTGACCGGGGTTGGGGTTGAACTTGACCTTGGCCGTGTCGATCTGGAAGACGGACAGGGCCGACGGGTCGAGGGTGATCGACTGGGTTTCCTCGTGATAGCCGCCGACCGGGTCGGTCACGCGGAGGGTGACTTCGTGGGTGCCGTAGGCCAGCGGGACTTCGATCGTCTGGCAGGTGACGTCGTTGCCGGTACAGACCAAGGCGTTATCGACGGTCCATTCAAAGGTCAGGGTGGAAACGTCATCGTCGATGTCCATCGAGCCGGAGCCGTCCAGGCGCACGACGGCCTGACTGCCGATGGAGGTCAGCTGCTCAATGACGGCATCGGCCGTCGGTCGGGCATTGCAGGGATCGGTGCCGTCGAGAATCTCCTGACCGTCGGAAAGCGTGTCGCCGTCCGAATCGTCATCGAGCGGGTCGGGGCAGTCTTCACCGGCGGCGAGTGCAATCTCGGCGGCGTCGCTTACGCCGTCGTTGTCGGTGTCGGCGCTGTTCGGATCGGTGCCGTATAGGGCCTCGTCAACATCGGACAGGCCGTCGTTGTCGTCGTCCGGATCGCAGACATCACCGAGGGCGTCGTTGTCGTTGTTGGCCTGGTCGGTGTTGGCGTCGCTGGGGCAATTGTCCACGTCGCCGCAGACGCCGTCGCCGTCGATATCGTTGGCCACATCGCCGGGGCATGCGTCGCAGACATCGCCGAGGCCGTCACCGTCGCCGTCGGCCTGATCGGGGTTGTAGGCCGCGGGGCAGTTGTCGACGTCGCCGCAGACACCGTCCGCGTCGGCATCGTTGTCTGGGTCGTTCGGGCAAGCGTCGCAGGCGTCACCCAGCGCGTCGCCGTCGGCATTGGCCTGATCGGCATTCGCATCGTCCGGGCAGTTGTCAACGTCGCCGCAGAGGCCGTCGCCGTCGCCGTCGTTGTCGGCATCGCCGGGACAAATGTCACAGGCGTCGCCGTTGCCGTCGCCGTCAGCGTCGGCCTGATCGGCATTCGCCGCGGCCGGGCAGTTGTCCGACTGGCCGCAGATGCCGTCGTTGTCGACGTCGTTGGTGGGATCGGTCGGGCAGGGATCGCACGCGTTGCCGAGCGAATCGGCGTCGTCGTCGGCCTGATCGGCATTCGGCGTCGCGGGACAGTTGTCAACGTCACCGCAGACGCCATCGGCGTCGGCGTCATTGTCGGCGTCGAACGGACAGGGATCACAAACATCGCCCTGGCCGTCACCGTCGGCGTCTTCCTGGCCGGGATTTGGATCGTCGACGCAGTTGTCATCGCCGTCGAGGATGCCGTCGCTGTCGGTGTCCTGTCCGACGGCGAAGGTGAGATTGTCAATAATGCCGGAAGGGGCGGAAATAGTGACGCGGTGGATGGGAATGGTCGGCGAGGAGATGCCGATCACGCCGTATTCGAGGAAACCGCAAGCCCCGTTGGCCTGGACGAAGGGCGGCGCAAAGACGGCGGTCTCGATGATCGCGTCATTTTCGTCGCGGGCGGTGAACGTCGCGAACTGGAACTGGGTGGCGACGAAGGCAACCGCAAAGGCGCTGACCGGAGGGTTGAAGTTGATAGAAGCGGTCTGCGAGGCGATCACGCCGAACGGCAGGGAGCCGTTGATCGCCTGAACGGTGCGGAAACAGGAACTGCTGTCACGGGCCAGGCGCACATCGGGATTGATGGTGACGCCCTGTGCAGCGTATTCCGTATTTGGAAACGTGTAATTGTTGGGCGGGTTGAGGAGTGTTGTCCCGGCGCCGTTCTGATCGAAGGTGAGGGTGGTGTGCGGGACGGAAGTAAAGAACGCGAAATTGGTGATTGGCGCCGCGACGGCCGATGTGGCAGCCAAGGCAACGAGCGAAAGTGCGACCGCAAGCATGTGTCGTGTCATGCGAATCAACTCCGTGGTCTGATTTTCCGCCAACCTTCTATGGAAACCTACGCAGGCCTCCTTCAGAGAAAGCGTTGTGAATTGGAATCAATGGGGCTGAACTGCTCATACAAAGCCGTTCCCCTCCGTGATGGATACAAGTCCGCGGTTGAATTGATTGAGGGGACTCGTTGTTTAATCTCGTCTCCCGCCCGGCGACGAAGCCTCGATGCGTGTCAGTCGCGGAATTGTCACATGACTGACACTGGCGGAAAGTTTCACCAAAGTGGCTGTGAATTGCAAGAGGAATCCGGTCGCGAGCGACGGGAATTGTTGGCGCGCGAATACGAAGGTATCCTCATCGCTGAGCTGTGCGCGAGCCGGACTTGCGATGATGCAGTCTCGCGAACGCGGCCGTGCGGATGCCCCGATAACAATTCGACCCGCTTGGTCGGATTTCACGAAAACGTTTTCCTGCCCCGAGTTGGGCGACGAGTAAGGGAAAAAAGCCCATGTTAGACCCAAGGATTTCGCGTCTTGCTGACGTGCTTATTAACTACTCGTGCGCCGTTAGGCCGGGGGAAAAGGTGCTGCTCGAGGCGATCGACGTTCCGCACGAGTTTACGTGCGAAATAGTCAGAACCGCTCGCGCGGCGGGGGCAATCCCGATCATCAAGCTCGACTCGAACCAGGTTAAGCGGGCACTGCTCAGGGCCGGGACGAGTGAGGGATGGAACCTGATCGCGGATACCGAAGAAGGCGTTATGAAGAAGGTGCAGTGCTACATCGGGGCGCGGGGGAGCCCGAATGTGAGCGAACTGTCCGACGTGCCGACGGAGATGCAGACGATTTACGAGCAGACGGTCTGGAAGCGCGTGCATATCGAGGCACGGGTGAAGGGGACACGCTGGGTGGTGATGCGCTGGCCGAGCCCGTCGATGGCGCAGATGGCGGAGATGTCGACGGAGGCGTTTGAGGATTTCTACTTCAACGTCTGCACGATGGATTACGGCAAGATGGCCCGTGCGATGAAGCCACTGGCCGAGCGCATGATGAAGACCGATCAGGTGCGACTGGTCGGGCCGCGCGATACGGACCTGACGTTTTCGATTAAGGGGATTCCCGCGGTTTGCTGTGACGGGAAGATGAACATCCCGGATGGCGAAGTATTCACTGCACCGCTACGGGAAAGTGCCAACGGAATCATCCAGTTCAATACGCCGACGCTTTATCGGGGCGAGACGCATACGGACATCCGGCTTGTGCTGAAGAACGGCAAGATCGTGGAAGCGACGAGTTCGAACACGGCCAAGCTGAATGAAGTGCTCGACGCGGATGAGGGGGCGAGGTACATCGGGGAATTCGCCATCGGGTTTAACCCGTATTGCACCAAGCCGATGAAGGACATTTTGTTCGACGAGAAGATCGCCGGGTCGATTCACTTCACGCCTGGGGCATGCTACGACGAGGCGAGCAACGGGAACAAATCAAACATTCACTGGGACATGGTGCTGCGGCAGACGCCGGACTGTGGAGGCGGGGAGATGTACTTTGACGGAGAGCTGGTGCGAAAAGACGGGCTCTTCGTGGCGAAGGAATTGACGCCGCTGAATCCTGAGAATCTCAAGTAAGCGCGGCTAGAAATGAAGCGAGCCCCCGCCGGACTTGCATCCGACGGGGGCTCGTGGGTCTTCAAGATGCGGACTTATGTTCCGCAACCGCCACACTAGTCATCCCGGCAACCGCTCGGTCGCGAGTTGACGTAGCAGTCGAGGTCATCCTTGAGCGAGTTGGCGCGATTTCGCCGGCTGCCGCGCGGGTCTGAACCGGGCGGGTAGTCGGCGAGGAAGTCATCGGCTTCCTCGATCTCATCGGCGATGTTCTGCGGGCTGGCGCCGTTGAGGATGCTGAACTTCGCCGCAATGAGCATTCGAGCCAACGCGGTGGAAGCATCGCTTCCGCACTGCGAGCCGTTGGGATTGCGGCCGCGGAGGAGGTTCATCAACTCGCCGGCGTCGTAGAGGACGCCGCCGATCTCGAGCTCATTCACCGGCCAGCGTTCCCGATGGTTCTTCCAGTATCCCGGCGATCTCGGGCACGTCTCCGGAGATGTCAGGCGAATGATCTGGGTGCAGGTGGAGCGGTTTCCGCAGCGATCGCGGGCCGTCCAGACGCGCGTGATGGTGACGGGGCCGGGGCAGCAGCCCGTTCGCGTGTCACAGTAGGTGATGTCGGGACAACTATCGCAGTTGTCCTCGGCCGTTGCCTGACCTGTGTAGCAGGGATTGGTGGACTGGCCGCAGGATCGGGTCTTGTCCGGCGGACAAGTGATGACCGGCGGCTGAGTATCCACGATGGTAATCGTTTGAACGCAGGTGGCGCAGTTGCCGCAGTCATCGGTGGCTCGCCAGGTGCGGCGGATGATCTTCGGGCAAGAGCCGCAGACCTCGTCGCAGTAGGTGATTCGCGGATTGGTGTCACAACCGTCGCTGGCCGTTGCGAAGCCCGTGTTGGAGGGGTGCTTCGACTCATTGCACTGGATGGTCCTGTTCGGCGGGCAGGTCAGGGTGGGCCGTCTGGTGTCTCGCACCTTGATGGTCTGGACACAGGTTGCGGAGTTGCCGCAGGCGTCTGAGACGGTCCAGGTTCGGGTGATGATCGAGACGACCGGGCACTGTCCTTGATCGACGACATCGGAGTACTCCGCCATGGGGGCGGGGTCGCAATTGTCGGTCGCCGACGGCGTGCCGGTGACAGCGGGCAGCGTTCCCTGCTCGCAGCTCACCTGGATGTACGGAGGACACTGGACGATCGTCGGGGCCGTCGTGTCGGAAACGTTGATCGTCTGGACACAGGTGGCGGTGTTGCCGCAGGTGTCCGAGGCGGTCCAGGTTCGTCGGATTGTCTTGGCCTGGGGGCAGGCGCCCGGCGTCTCTTCGTCGGCGTAGGTGACGCCGGCGTTGGGGTCGCACTCATCGACCGCCGAGGCCGAGCCGGTGACGGCGGGGCTGGTGTCGGTGTTGCACTCGACATTGACGTCGCCGGGGCAAGTGATGTCCGGTGCATTGGTGTCGGAGATAGTGACAATCGCGGTGCACTCCTGAGGAGGGGCGACGCCGTCACTGACACGGAGCGTGACTTCGCAGTTGAGATTGCAGATACCGGCCGTCTCGATGGTCAGCGTGGGTGTTGCGCTGGTCGGCTGGTCGATCGTGGCGCCCGGGCAGTTGGTGGACCACTCATAGGAGAGCTGGTTTCCGTCTTCGTCCATGGACTGGCTGCCGTCGAGAACGATAGCGGTGGTGGCACCTGCGCACTCGGCGGCGTAGGGGCCGTTGGCGTTACAGACGGGTGGTCGATTGATTCTCGGGATCGGGCCGACACTTCCCTTGGCACCGCCGACGAAGTTGACGTTGAAGTCGTTGGCGAAGGTGGACGACTCGCTGACGGTGGTGAGTCCGATGTCCATACCGGCATAGAAGGACGCCAGGGCGCCGCCGGTCACCATGAAGCGGAAGTCATATTGATCGGTGGCGGGTCCGCTGTCCTCGAAACCGAAAGCCATGATCTCGCCGGTGAGGAGGATACCGGTGTAATCCGGAATCGTGTCGCCGTTCTGGTCGACCTGGCCCTGAATGACCAGGTCATCTCCGGGGACGCCGCTGATGACAGCGCCGGCGCCGTCCAGGACGATGCCGACTTTCAGTACTTCGGCAGCGGGGACGCCTGTCGGCGTCACGAGTCGAGGCGGCGAGACAGGGGTGAATCGAATGGCAACCGGCGACGCGACGATGTCGAGCGCTTTCGACGTGCCGTTATAGGTCAGAGTTCCATTGCTGTCGTAAGTGAGCAGCGGAAAGCCGGGCATGATGCCAAGCAGTGCCGCGAATGACACACTAACGACACCGGTCACAGCCCAAACAGCCACAACCACCAAGAACCGATTCGATCGCCCGATCATATACATTCTCCACAATGACCCAGGCATTGGGCGCAAAGAGTGCGCACAAGCCCCTTGTCAATTCACAGGCCGCATTTCAATGCGAGCCCTTTTACAATTTTGGTATCATAGAAGCCGCTTGGCTGTGCGAGAGCCGCGCGATCAACCCCAGAAGACCCTACTACCTATCGATTCTTCGGCCGGCGGGAGAGGAATGCGGCCGCAAACAAGAGCGAAAGCGTTGTGGGCTCCGGAATGGGAGCCGAGTCAGAATACCCGGAACCGAAACCACTGCTCGAAAAGCTACTCAGGAATGTACCGTTGAAGACGTCCTCGCCGGAATCGTAGATGACGCCGACCGATGCACCGGGAAGGCCGTAGTACTGAGCCGTGGCGAGCAAGCCACCGGTGACCTGGAAGAGGAATTCGAATCCATCGCGCGTGGTGCCGAACCAGCCAAAGTCAGTCAGTGTGCCGGTCAGCAGAGTTCCCGACAATCCAAGCGTGGAAGTCAGGTCGCCGGTGATGGTCAGAGAGCCGCCGAGCGGGGCGCCGCTGTTATCAATCGAGGCGAGAATATCGAAGGTGCCGAAGTTGTCGAAGTCGATGGCCGGTCCGACACCGTCGTCATCCAGGGTCGCGGAGAAGCCACTCACGCCCAGCGACTGGGAGCCAGCGTTGTAGGAAACGTCCATGAATACCGACGTGATGTCCGGAGCGTTATTGAGGATGAGACCCAGCGGCGCCGCTTGGGCGACCGTCGGGAGCAGCACAGCAATGACAGCTGCAGCGGAGAAAAACCTTCGCATGATTAAAAGCCCTAACCCTTCCGTTTGCACCGTTTCTCTTATCGAGAAAAAGGGTGCGATTGCTTCAAAAACTTTCCCGGCGGATACGCACCGCAACTCTGGGGAGCGAGCGGACCGGGATTTCTTCCGCAGTCACTGTATCAAATTCGCCTGTGAGATTCAACTCGCTGACACACCGATGACCCTCTATTTAGCCGGGTTCCATGCCAGTGACGTCCGTTTGTAGGGTTTATGGGGAATCCCCTGATGTCGATCATACAAACGGGTGATCGGAGTGCAGTTACAGAGGGGACCAAGAGTTGCGCGCGGGCGAGCCAGGCAAAAACTGGTGCAAGGCATGCGGCATGTCCTGAAAACGCGCCGAATGAATGTTCGATTAAGGTTTTGTTTGTACGGAAGAGTCCGCTAATAGAAAACGGAGCACCTCCGGAAAGCGTTTCTGCCAAGCGGCCTCGTTGTGCTCGCCACTTTCGATTTCGCGGTATGCGAAGTCACGGTCGGCTTTGAGTCCGGCGGACTCGAAGATGCCAACCAATTGGCGCGTTCGACGAATGCCTTCGGAGAAACCCTTCACCTGGCGACCCTCTGCCGTCCCCATGTCGACCCAAAAGCGAACATTTTTCATCCACGACGGGTCTTTGGCGAGCGACTCGAGAAGTGAAGCGTGGTTCCACATCAGGGCCGGCGAGATGACGCCGCATTTGGAGAAGACATCGGGATGCTCTTTACAGATGTAAAGCGATATGAGTCCGCCGAGTGAGGAGCCTGCGACGCCGGTATTTGCGCGATCAGGCAGGGTGCGATAAGTCTTGTCGATGAACGGTTTGACTTCTTCGACAAGAAACTTTGCGTAGAGGTCGCCGTTGCCGCCGGCATTGCGTTCGTCGTCACGATCGGGCGTGTACTCGTCCATGCGTGCGGGGGTGTTGTAGATGCCGACGATGATGAGCGGCTCGATTTTGCCTTCCTTTACGAGCGCTTCGGCGGCCTCATCGGCCCCCCACTCGATGCCGAGGAAGGACGTTGAGGCGTCGAAGAGGTTTTGACCATCGTGCATGTAGAGGACGGGGTAGCGTTTCTGCGCGGCAGACTTGGCTTCATAGCTGGACGGGAGGTAGACGACGAGCGAGCGCGGACTGGAGAGTCGTTTTGAGGGGAAGTCGGGGTGATAACGAATGAGCCCGCTGAGGCGCTTCGCACCCTTTGAAGTTTGGCCGGCTGCGGGCCCCGATGACTTCGACGCCCAATTTGCGACGGTGATTTCGACCTTCGCGGGACCACCGACGGCGAGTCTTCGGTTGGCAATGTCGAATCCAGTCGCGCTTTTCTCGACACTCTCCCATGTTCCCAGGGTGAACTTGTATTCAATCTGAACGCCGGCGGGCAATTCGATGGTGCGATGGAAGCGGCCATCGTCCATGCGCTCCAAGGGCACGCCGGGAACCTGCCATGCGCCGATCGCCGGGTGGCTGCCGCACAGGTAGACGACGGCGTCCTTCGGGGTTCCGGCGGGAACGGTCACGTAGAAATCGAGATTCGCGTCCACCATGTGACCGGTGCCCAAGGACGCCATCAGAGTGCAAAAAGTCGCAAGCATGAGAGGTTCTCCGATATCATACGGGCTGAAGGAGCTTTAACTTTGCACGATCATGCACCCCAACCTGACGAGGGAGATCAAGATCCGGGCGGCGAGGACGCATCGCCAGCCAGCATATACGTCTGCTTCGAACCGGACCAGACCCTTTGTGCCGAGCGAATCGACGGCTGGCATCGGACGAACGCCGATCTTGCGGAGTATAGCGCTCGCGTGGAGACGCCGATCGATGCGCCCGAGGCGGCGGAGATCAAGGCGCGGCTGAGCAGGCAAATCCATTCGGCCGACGTGCTGGTATGTGTGATCGGTGCGACGACATGGCTTAACGAGTGGGTGGCGTGGGAACTTGAGACCGCCAAGGCCGACACAAACCGCAAGGGGCTGGTGGCGATCATGCTGCACCATCAAGACCTGCCGCCGAAGCAGTTGCAGGATGCCGGAACGGTATTCATCCGATTTCGACGAGAGCAACTTGAGGGGGCGATTGTCTTTGCCAGACAAGTGCCGAATCACGAGGAAGACTTCATGTTTCTCGATGAGTGAGGGGAACGGGCGGGGCCGAACAGGATCAGTCAGATGGTACGGGGGCCGGCGCGGGCGTTGCCTTTCGCTTGGCGCGTCTTTCTTCGCGTGCGAGTTGCGAGAACAGGACGTAACCGGTGATTGAGACGATCAGGGCTACGGCGAAAACTCCCCAGTCGATCCAGTCATAGAGCAACGCGCCGAGGAACGGGGCGAAGAGACCGCGGAAGCCGGTGAGCGAGACGTGGATACCCATGTACAGCTCGGCCTTGTCGTCCTCGGCGAAATGCAGGTGGCCGATGTTCCATGCGATGGCTCCGCCGCTTTGGGCCATGCCGTCGGCGACGCGGCCGATAGAGAAGGCAACCATGGCGAGGACGAGGACGAATGCCGCTCCGCCGTCGACGTACATTGCCGCCATGGCTCCAAGACCGCAGAAGAGCAGCGACATGCTCCAGCAGACCGAGTTAACCACACGAAAGCGGAGCACGCCGACTCGATCAAAGAGGCGCGCCCAAATGGGCAGCATCAGCAGCGTTACGACGCGCGGCACGCCGTCGAGAAGGCCATTGCTCAACAGGTAGGAGAGGCCGAGGACCTTTGTGAGGACGATCGTATTGACCGGCATGACCATGAGGTTGGCGCTGCCGAGACACATTTGAGCGGTGCAGTAGCGGGCGAATTTTGGATCCTGCCGAAGCGCTTCGCGCATGCGGCCGATGATCTGCCAGGGCGTCACCAGGGAGACAAGAGAGAACGGGGCTATGAGGCCGGCCTCGGCGATGGCGTCGCGATCTCCTCCGGCGCGGGTCGAGGCGGCGGACTTTTCGCCGCGGACGTGCAGACGTCTAAAGACGAGAAGGCCGATGGCGCCGGTGAGGGCAACCAGCGGATAGAACCACTTGTAGGCGAGGTGATCGAAATCGAAGAGGGCGCCGCAACCGAGAATGATGGGCAGGCTGACGAGTGTACGGACGATCTGCAATCCGGCGGTGATTCGGCCGCGATGCGACTTGGGGTAGTTACTCTTCCACAGGCTGGCACGGGTGGTGACGACACCGGACATGAACACGCGAGCGAGACATATCTGCATCGCGAAGATCCAACCGCCTGCTTCGGAGTCGGGGGTCATGCAGACGGTTAGCGCGCAGGAAACACTCGCCGCGGCGAGGGCCATGAAGACGGGAATCTTTCGACGGCCGACAATGAGGGCTCCCCAGACGAGGCTGACGAGATTGGCGAAGGCGGGGGTCGCCTGGACGACGGTGATGAGGAAGTAGCTTCCGCCGAAGGTCTTGCTGACGACGACGGCTGAGACGGTGCCTTCGACGAGGCCGGCGAAGAGGCCCCAGATAAAGAGATGCTGGATCTCGATGAGGTAATTGCGCCGGGCCATGAACGGCAGCCGGCCGATGCGAAAAAGGTCCATCAACTATGCGCCCCAGCGGGACAGTTCCATCCGTCCCGTCGTGAGCCGGAGTATAGCACGATCGGGGATTGGTGTGTTGGACCGCGGAAAGGCGAGGCGGCGCGAGGGTGGGCGTTGCGGCGATTATTCGAATTCGAGGGTGAAGCGGGACTTGAAGTGGAGGTAGTAGAGGCCGATCAGGCGCATGGTGACGATGGTGAGGGCCACATTGAGTACGTTGAGCCCGGCGGAGATAGCAATGCCTGCGCCCTCAAACTCCGGGAGCGGGATGTCCAGGCCGATGACGGCAAAGACCATCGCGGCGAATGGAAGGGTCCATAGGAAACCGACGAAGAGGATCATGATCCAGATGGCGATGTACGGGAGAAACGTTCGGAAGATTGTCGTAAAGATGAGATCCAGCCGAAAGATCATGCCGAGTGCGTTGAAGGCGAAGAGCAGGACAAAGATCGGCCAGAGGAAGAAACCGCCCGCCATCCACGCCAGGAGCGCAAACGGAGACTGCATCCAGTCTGGAAGCGCGCCTGCGACAATCGCGACGGTGTAGGCTGAAAACGGACCGATTGCGCAGACATAAGCACCGATGTACTTCAATGCCGGCTTGATGACATCTTCAAGAAAGCCGTCTTCCATCTTGATGCCGGGCATGTCGTCGGAACCGACGGCGGTATCCTGGACGACCGACAGGTACATGGCGCTGAGCCAGCCGAAGATGATGAGCGAACCAACAAGGCCAAGCATTCCGGCGAAACTCAGCGGAATGTCCATCAAGGAGATGATGCAGATGATGACGAAGTTTACGATGTTGGGAGTGCTTCGCACGGGATAGACAAAGCTCTGGACGGCATCAGACCAAAAGCCCCGAACCGGGCCCTGTACCACGTTCAGCTCCGCCTTTACGCCGGTGATCTGTCTGTGGCGCGGATCGCGCGCGTAGTTTAGTTCCGCTGTGTCAGACGATTCGGATTGAGGAGGCGGCGGAGTCTCAACGCTTGGGCCGTCGGCGGCGAGGGAGAGCTCTAGGCCGCCGTCGTCGATGGACATCGGCGAGATGGTGCCGGAGAGGTCGGCGATTTCCAGATTGAGATCGGCGGGCGTCTTATCAAGTTCATCGGCGCGCGGGATTCTCGCTGAGGGAACTGGGTGCGGCGGCGCGGGTGACGGACGGGCGGCACCTGTTAAGCCGGGGGAAGTTGGGCCTGCCGGACTGGGCGATTTTTTGGCAATAACAAAGCGAGACTTGGGCAGGACGAAGCCCGCCCCGCAGCCGGTGCAACTGACACGCTTGTCGGCGAGCTTCGAGGAGACCTGAAGCACCTTGCCGCATTTGCATTTGACCCGAAGGGCCATTGCCTGCTCCCGCCTCTTGAGACACGGCACCGCCGCCGTGCCTCCGGCCCGGCGGAAACTTGAATGGTACGATCACCATTATACCCTGAAACTTCGAGAATCCCGTGTGGCGACGCACGTGTGATTGTCGCCCGGGCAATTAGGGGGATATTATCGCGGACATGGGCGGACGCAGGAAAAAACGAGGCGCGAGTGGAGCATCGCCGGAGGAAGTCGGCAGCCGGATGGCGCCCGGCGAGCATGCGGCGGCTTCGAAGCGGCGGGTGCAATTAGCCGCTGCCACGGCACTTGCATTCATATTGGGCGTACTTGTGTACGGCAATACGCTCGGCGCGGATTTTACGCTGGATGATGTGCCGATCATTCAGGAGAACACGCTCATACGGGATCTGAGTAAGTGGCGAGAGTATTTCACGACGAACTATTGGGGGGATAGTGCCAAGTACAACGACAAGAGCCTTTACCGGCCGCTGACGATTCTTTCGTATGCCCTGAACTATGCGGCTCACGGGAATGAGCCGAGGGGCTACCACGCGGTCAACATTGTTCTGCACGGCGCTGCGTCGGCGCTGGTGGTCTTGATGCTTGCGGCGATGTTCGGCGACGTTCTTGCGGCTGCGATCGCGGGCATTCTTTTTGCGGTTCACCCGATCCATACCGAGGCGGTGGCCGGAATTGTCGGTCGCGCGGAGATCATGGCGGCGATCGGCGTACTGGGCTGCTGCCTGGGGTATGTCAAGGGCGTGCACGCGACAAGGCGGGGCGCCGCCGCTGCATGGCTGGCGCTCAGCGTGGTCGCATATGCGTTTGGCTGCTACTCGAAGGAGATCGCGGTTGTGGCGCCGGTCTTGATCGTGCTGTGGGAGTTGACACCGGGAGTCCAACGCCGCATTGCCTTTCAAGGGCGGGCGCTGGCTACGATTGCCGCTTTCTTATCATTCGCCGCAATCGCGATGGAATTCATCATCATGCGCAAGGAGGCGATCCGTACGGTCAGCAAGAACATCGGGTTTGTCGGCGTCAGTGACTTCGACCGGGTGCTGACGGGCCTTCGCGTTTGTCTTGAGTATGTCGGGCTGCTGCTGGCTCCGATCACACTTTCGGCAGATTACTGGGTCACGGATGTTCCGCTAGCGCACAGCATCGCGGAGCCCGGGGTGGCGGCAGCCGGCGCGGTACTGGTGGTGCTTGTTGGCATGATGGTCTGGTCGTGGCGGCGCGCCCCGATGTTGGCCTGGGGCATCGGTGCATTTCTGATCGCCCTGTTTCCAGTGTCGAATCTGCCGTTTGCCATCGGCGTGATGAAGGCGGAGCGCATTCTGTACACGCCGTCGATCGGATTTATCGCCGCGATTGCCATGCTGCCGGCGATGGCGTGGCGGCGGGCTTCGCTTCGGCCGGCAGTGGTCGGCGTCACCATTCTCGTATCGGCGATCTTTACGGTGAGGACCGTAGCGCGCAACAAGGACTGGCAGAACAATCGCGTGCTTGCTGAAGCGACTCTGCGAACATCGCCCGAGTCCACGATTTTCAACACGATCATCGCGACTGAGTATCGCGCGGCCGGCGACAATGTCAGTGCGCGACGTCACCTTGAAAGGGCACTTTCCGGTCAGCCGGACAACACGACCTCGTTGTTCAATCTGGGAAACATCGAGCTCGATGAAAAGCGGTTTGAAAAGGCGGTGGACCTTTATCGTAGGGCCCTGGCGGTCGAGCCGGATTATCTGTCCGCACTGAACAACCTCGGTCGAGCCTTGGCGGAGTTGAAGCGGTTTGAGGAAGCGGCCGACGTGCTGGAGAGATCGCGTAATCTCAGGCCGGAAAGCCCCGCGTCGTACGTCAATCTGCTCTCCATCTATATCCAGACACGTAACATGACGGTCGCCTTGCCGCTGGCGGAAGAAGCGTTGAGGCGATTTCCCAACGAGGCGGCGGTTCATTGGAATGCGGGAAGCGTCCTCAGCATCGTCGGACGAAAGGAGGAGGGAGCGGCGGTGTTACGGCGTGCCAAGGAACTCGATAAAGGGTCGGTTGCGCGGGATATTCGGACCTCGCTGGATTGATTCCGAGAAAATCGGCCGAGCCTGAAGGGTCGCGGGGAGACACGTGCAAACCCTTGTATTCTCAGACTTTATCATCGGAAACGCGGCAATCCTGCGTTCCAGATGGAATACTCCGCCCAAATTATTTGCAAATCCGGGGCAGAAATCAGATGCTTAAGTGTTCCATCAATGGGTGCTTGCCGCATGAAACGAGGCGACGCCTGAGAGCGAATTGACTGGCCCCCGCCCCGAGCGATCGGCGCAATCATGAATGAAATGAAGTACGCCAATCCCAGACACTTGGGGGTGCTGCTCGCTGCCGCTGCGCTGCTTCAGGCCTGTGCCTGTCAGACGTCGGTCAGATTGGAAGACCCACTTCCCCCAGGTGGAACGGATTCCAACACTCAAAAGCCAGGGCCGACGCCGACCGATCCCGAGGATCCGCCGCCGGCACCCATTCAAATCAATCCCACTGGAGAGTACACGCAGTATGTCCTGACGAATCGACAGCGATTCGTTGGACTGCCTGCGTGGATGCCGGGCGTCGATTACAACGCCCTGACGTTTACGATCCTTGCAGCACCGACGCATGGCACGCTTTACGGTTCGGCGCCGAATCTAGTGTATGTGCCGGAAACTGATTTTTCGGGGGATGATGAGTTCATTTATCATGCGGCCAGCGGCGCTCAATCGCTGCAGCGACGCGTCAAACTCAAGGTTTCCCCTACGTTTGTACCTCCGATCGGCATTCCGGCGCCGCCCTTTGGGATAGAAGAATCGCACCATATGTATGACGGTGCGACGTTTGACTTTGGGAGCGGCCCAGAGCCGTATCGCAATGCGGGCAACGGACCTTACACGCACTACATAGATTGCAACGTCGGCGTGGACTATTTCCCGCCTTCTAATACGCCGAATCCGTTTGGCACGGCCGCCTCGCCACGAAAGACGATTCCCGCGTCGTTACCTGACGGAAGCGTGGTTGAGCTGCACGGGACCGGCTTTGACATTCAGGCCATGATGATCGTTTCCGGTACCGGCTCTGCTGCAAAGCCGATCTTCATTCGCGGGCCCAGCGCAACTTTGAAGCCTATCGTGAGGCGGCCGATTCAGGTGAAGTGCGACTATGTGATCGTGGAGAACATCGATTTTGACTACTCCGACTATGCATCACCGAGTCTCAACGGTGTCGGGGCGATGGTACGCGTCTTCGAGGAAACGAGCCCGGCACTTCGCGTATTTCACCATATCGCGGTGCGGCATTGCCTTTTCCGTGACATGCCGAAAGACCCGAATGAGGGAGTGGCGCTAGCGACCAACTTTTCCGTCCTTAACGATGCGTCATCGCCGAACAACTCGACGAGCCTGCTGGAAAACCTCGTGGTTTATGACATAGAAGCCCGCAACCTGGGCGAATGGAATAACCCGTCGGGTTCCACTGATTACGCCGGTCCGCATTTTGGGTCGAATACGCGGCATGTGTGGCTGCTGGATTCGCACCTTCATCACCTCGGCGGGCATGCCGCGGGATTCACTCGAACGAACGCGTTATCCGATCAGGCGCCTTGCCGGAACGGATACGCCGGTCGCTGTTACATGCATCACTGCAAGGAGAGCGTATTTATCTTCAAGCACGCACGCGATTCGATATTGTCGCAGTCGATCCTGCATACTTCGCGGGACTCCGACTCCGGACCGGGAGACGGCGTACAGATCGTGTCCAATGACTCTAACGTCAACTGGCCCGCCTCGGATAATATCTGGGTGTTGTTCAATGAAGTGTATGACACGGAGCGAGGCATCGATCACACGAGCCCGCCCACCATGCCGGTCGGCACGTTCGGTCGATCGTACATCGTCGGCAACGTCGTCCACGACGTATTCAGCGCGGGCACTCCCAACTACACCAACGGCTCCGCCATTAGCAAATCGAAACTCACTCAGACCCGTATCATCAACAACACGATCTATCAGTGTGACCAGGGCATCTGGTGGGGAACGTCAGGCTTGACTGAGCCCGACCGATGCACGACCGTCATTCGCAATAACCTGATTGCCAATCTCACTGAGAATTATCTGCAGATCAGCGGGGTAGACGGGCATCATCTGGACATGACGCCGAATTCGATCATTCCATTCAGCACGGTGGATCATAATCTGCACTGGGAAGACGTCGGAAATGTCCGGTTCATGATTGTCGCGCCATTTGGAATCACCCGATACTTTTTCCTGACTCCGGATATGTTCGTTACCACCGGCCTTGGCGGCGATTCACTTCAGACGCCGCCGCTCTTGAGCAATCCGGCGGACAATTCGTACTTCCTCACCGGGGCCAGTCCGTGCGTGAACGCGGGCGTTTTGGACGACGCCTATACGACGTTTCAGTTAACGTTTGGAAGGTCGATTCGATTCTACCAGGACGGGACGGCATTCACGCCCGGTCAGGTCAACATCGGCGCTCTTCCGGTCAAGTGATCGGAGCGGGTGGCCTCCGCGCGGTGCAGACTACGCCGACGGACGGCATGGGCCGACGTTTGAGACTCAGGATTGAATAGCGGGCGTTGTTTGGCAGTAAGGCGTCGGCGCGGCAGACGCGGCTCGTTCGATGCCGGCTACGCGCGAGTGCCGATGAATTGGCGGTCGGTCTAAAAGATCCGCGGCCCGGCGTTGAGGGCGTAGGTCTTGCACTCCTCGTCGGACATGACCGGCATACCGATCTCACGCAACTCTCGATCAATCCACGACCGCATCGACATGTTCGTCTTTTGCTCGGCGTAGCTGATCTTGGCGCGCGTAATGATCTCGTGCCTGGACTTTTCTTCGGTCATTCTCATCTTCAGTTCCCTTGTAACGTTTGGCGGCCCATGCGGCGTTGAGGTGAAAGGACTGATGCCCGGCGCCTCAGCGCTGTCCGCCTTGAATCCCCGCGAGTTTGTTATCGCCGGAGCGTCGACCATCCTGGTCACGACTGGTTGTCACGTTCCTTCGTCAGTCTTGTCTGTGAGCTTCAAAGAATGCGAGCCTGAGCCCCGCTTTTTGAGAAATTGAGCATGAACTCCCTAGCAGGCCCTTCTGAACAAATCTTAGCATAAGTATCGGTTTCGGCAAGGCCCGGCATTGAATTCCAGGGCGTCGGGCCAAGACTAAGGCCGCCCCGGGGCCTAAAATAAACCGCGTGGCGGCTGTGATTTATGTCTTGGCGCGCCAACATTTGCGTTCGTGCTCGGGATCGATTTTTCCGACTCCCATGAGATAGCACTTCGTCGTCTCCGGGCCCATGAACTTAAAGGTCTTTCGGAATTCCTTAAACAGCTCAGCCCGGTCCCGGGGCGTAGCGGCCGGCAATCGGTCGAACCAACGGGCATAGGATCGGTGCTGCCCGGCAATCTCCAAGAAGGCACGGGCATTGAAGACGACCGCCTCGATCTTTCTACGGTTGCGGATGATTGCCGGATCATCACAAATCTTATTGATATCTCTCGCCTTGAATGCCGCGACGCGGTCCACTTTGAATCCGTGGAAGAGCTTGCGAAACGCCGGCCGCTTCTGCAGAACAATCTTCCAGGATAGTCCGCACTGAAACACCTCAAGCGACATCCGCTCCAGATGCGCTGCATCTGAACGCATGGGGACGCCCCACTCATCATCATGATACGCCGCCAGCATCGGGTCGGTCGCAGCCCACAGGCAACGCACCCGACCATCAAGCGGCTCGGTATCAACCGTCTTCGGCATTTAATCACCCCTTGGCGAGGTGCGAATCGGCGCGCACCCGCGTACAATATAGCTCGGGCAGGATCATATGCCGCCTCACAAGCCGGAGCCACAGCCCATGGGCCAGAGATTGTATCTGGACAACGCCGCAACCAGCTTTCCCAAGCCTCCGGAAGTCTTCGAGGCCATGGAATCATATGCCCGGGAGATCGGTGCGTCGGCGGGCCGGGGCGCTTACCGAGAGGCCGTGGAGACGGGCCGCATCGTTTCCGATTGTCGGCGCGGACTTGCCCGATTGATCGGCGCGTCCAGGCCCGAAGAGGTGGTTTTTACGCACAATTGTTCGGCCGCCCTGAACCAGGCGATCAAGGGCCTGCTTGTTCAGGGAGATCACGTCGTTGCCACGACGATGGAGCATAACTCCGTCCTTCGGCCGCTTGCCGGACTTACCGCCGAGGGCAAGATCACGACGACTTATGTGGATGTCGACGCTTCGACGGGGCTTGTGCGGCCAAGCGATATCCTTTCGGCTCTGCGACCAGAGACGCGACTCGTGTGCGTCGTGCATGGCAGCAACGTCACCGGAGCGGTCCAGCCGATCGAGGAAATCGGGCCGGAACTGAGACGACGGGGCGTACTCCTGCTCGTCGATGCGGCGCAGACGGCCGGCCACCTTCCACTAGACGTTCAAGGCGGGTGTTTCGATTTCCTCGCCTTGCCTGGACATAAGGGATTAATGGGTCCACTGGGAACCGGCGCGCTTTTCATTCGCCAGGGCCTAGAGGAACAGTTGAGACCGTTGATCGAAGGGGGCACAGGCAGTGTGAGCGAACACCCTGTGCAGCCGGACTTCATGCCGGACAAGTTCGAGTCGGGCAGTCACAATGCCATCGGCCTTGCCGGGCTTGGCGCGGCCATCGAGTGGATAGCGTCCAAGGGTATGGACGCGATGACGCGGCACGATCGTGAATTGTCAGGGCGGTTTCTTGATGCGGCCCGACAGATTCCGGAACTTACCGTGTACGGACCGCAGGAGCCGACGGCTCGCGTCGCGGTGTTCAGCATTCGACTGGGTGGGCTGGATCCGCAGGAGCTTTCATCGCTTATGGAGAGCGAGTTCGGCATCCTAAGTCGCTCGGGAATTCACTGTGCTCCGCTTGCACACCAGTCCATTGGAACCCATGCCGACGGCGGGACAACCCGCCTATCGTTCGGCGCCTTCAACACGCCGCAGGACGTAGATCGCTGTATCGAATGCCTGAGAGAACTTTCCACGGTCGCATCGCGAGCCTGACTCGTTACGTCTGCACGAGGCTTGCGCTTGGGTGGCTCCTTGCCATCTGGGTGTCTGCATCGACGGTCGGCGCTGCGATGGCGGAACCGACGACCGCCGATGTCGACGCGGAGATTGGTCAGGGTATCGCCGCGTTGCTTGATGCGATTCAGCTCGAGGATGAGATTCAATACAACCCACCCGGCGAGCCCGGCCGGACGGTCCGCGTACAGGGGATCATTGGCCGGCGAACGAAGAAGTGGATCGAGATCAAGGACAAGGACGGCAGGACGGTTCAGATTCCGCTCGACGCCATTACGGTCTGGAACCGCTCCGGTTATGTGAAAAACGAGCTGAGTTCTTACTACCTCGGCGGTCCGACCGCGCTTGCGGGATTGGCCCTGCTGAGCGCCGGAGTGGGCCATAACGATCCGAAAATGGCGGCGTTGTTGGAGACTCTGATCGCAGAGCCGAACATGGATTCCGGCACATACGTCCATAGCCTTCGCGCGACGATGCTCAGCGCCCTATTGGACCGCAATTTATCGCCGACGACGCGTACCAAGTACGCGCGACTTCTACGACGGGAAGTGAACTGGCTCGCCGGCGCCGGCCGGGGCAACGGCGGCTATGGCTATACCTTGCGCGACGCCCCTCATTGGGATCACTCGAACACGCAGTTCGCCAATTTGGGATTGTGGGCGGGAGCGCTCGCAGACGTGAGCGCGAAGAGAAGCGTGTGGGCCTTGATGCGTGATCATTGGCTGACGTCGCAGACGGACTCGGGCGGCTGGTCGTATCGCGAAGAGAACTCACTGCCTACATCTTCGATGACTCTTGCGGGGTGCAATAGTCTCTTCATTGTTCTCGATCGTTATTTTCCGCTTCGGGAAGGCCGGTACATCCTGTTCGAGGGCATCTCTCCCAATCGAAAAGCCCGCGAGGCGATGAAGCGGGTCTATGACGCGATTCTGCGCGGCGACGCGTTCCTCACCACGAATCCCCCGGACATCAGTCAGCACGAAGGCTACGAGTTATTCGGTCTTGAGCGGCTGGGACTTGCAAGCGGTCGGGCGCGCATCGGCGGCGTGGACTGGTACGCGAGCAATCTCAAAAACATCATGGGGCGCGAATGGGGAGAAAGCGTCGTGGCCGATGCGTTTGCGCTTATCTTCCTTGCGCACGGCCAGGCTCCCATCCTCATCCAAAAAATGCAGTACGGAGCCGACGAGGACGAGTGGAACTACTACTACCGCGATCTGGCGGGCATCACGCGATTTCTGAGCAAGTCCTTTGAACGACTGTATCGATGGCAGATTGTCGGTTCGCATGCCACGCTTGATGAACTGCGCGACGCTCCGATTCTGTATCTTTCGGGAAGCGGAATTCTCGAACTGCCCGAGGACACGCTCGCCAACATTCGCGCGTACATCGACGAGGGCGGAACAGTGTTTCTCCATGCCGATCGGGCAAGCGGTCGGTTCACCGACTCAGCCGCGAAGCTCTTCGAGCGGATGTTTCGTGATCGGGGATATCGCTTTGAGGTGCTGCCCGAGGACCATCCCGTTTTTCACTGCCACTTCGGTGGGCCGGCTTCGGAATGGGCGAAACGGCCACCGCTTCGAGGCTTGTCGGATGGATCGCGCGTCGCCGTTTTTCTTTGTCCGGTCGATATTGCCGGGGCCTGGCATCAGGAGCGCACGCGATTTGTCGATCTGTTTCGGATCTTTGTGAACCTGAGAGTTTACACCGCCCCACCGTACCAACAGCTACCACGGAGGCTGGCCGATGGGCCGACTTCGCAACGAGCCAACGTTGGCCGGGCCCGAGTATCGGTGGGGACATTCAAACATGCCGGTGAGTGGGACCGGCACCCGAATGCGTGGCGGCGATATGGCAGTGGCAGCGACAGCCGCTGCGGCATTTCGATCGACGATCGCGGAGTCATTACCGCTGCGAGCGTCGCTGATCGCTCGAGCTTGCCGGACGTCCTGCATGTGAAAGTGCCGACCGCGCGTGGGCCGACCGAGGCTGAAGCCAAGTTTCTTATTTCGGCGATGAGCGCCGGTACTGTCGTTCTGATCGACGCCGCGGATGGGATGTCAGCGGGCATCTCTGCCGTACCGCAATGGGTCGAGGCCCTGGATTTCGGCCGCCGTGAGATACTCGCGCAGGATCATCCGATCGCCACCGGCGCGTTTCAGGGCGGCACTCGTCTCACTTTGCTGCAAACGACGGATGCCGGTGCGTCGCTGAGACAAGGGGATGCGGCGCCGCCGATTTATCTGCGAAGCAGTGAGAATCGCGTGACCCTGATAGCCTGCCCGTTCGACCTGTCCGCGGGGATGGATCGGCACTTTATCTGGAATCGCATCGGTTACCTGCCGGAATCAACGAATCAGATCTTGGACAACATCCTGTTATGGACACTCGAGCAGAGACGGGGCGCCGCTTCGAACGAGCGCTGATCGTCCACGGGGGCGCCCTCGGCGATCTTATTTTGAGCCTGCGTCTTGTTGAGGCGCTTCGCCGCGGCGGCGCGCGTCGTGTCAGTCTGCTGGCAAGGCCGACGAGCGCGCGACTTTGTCTCGTATGCGGCGAGGTTGACGATCTGCGCGATCTCGAAGCTGGGGGATTTCATCGCCTCTTCGGAGGCGAGGATGAGCTGCCGAGCGAGGCGCGCGAGTGGCTGGGCACGCATGACATTGCGATCAACACGCTCGGCGATCCCGAGGGCGTCATTGCGGGAAATCTGCGTGCCGCGGGCGTCGCTCACACGATCAGCATCGACCCTCGACCCCGGGAAGACCTATCAGGCCATGTGAGCGATCAATGGCTTAGCGACCTAAAGGTCCATGGGGTTAATGGCCACGTTGGGCCTCCTCGACTGGTTGTTCCCGTTTCGTTTCGGGCCGAGGCGCATCAGGTTCTTCAGGCCTATCGCGAAGGCGTCGCCGATCGGCCGATCCTCCTTCATCCCGGCAGCGGCGGGCGTGACAAGTGCTGGAAGACCGAGTGCTTCGTCGAATTGAGCGAGGTATTGCGACGTCGCGGATTTCTGCCGATTTTTGTCCTCGGCCCGGTTGAAATGGAACGGCTCCCGGCAGATGAAATCGCGTCGCTTCGTGGCGCAGCCGAGACCATCGAGAATCCTGCGCTCGAACTGCTCGCCGGACTCATTGCGGAGGCGGGTCTGTTTGTCGGCAACGACAGCGGCGTTTCGCATCTTGCCGCGGCCGTCGGCGCCAAGACCCTTACCTTATTTGGTCCGACGAATCCGGCCATATGGCGACCGTTGGGAGAGAACGTCAGGATCTCGCAAGGCGGCTCGCCCCCTCGAATGCCGACGGTATCGGAAGTATTGCCGCATCTTGACTTGTTCGACTCGATTCAGACCGGCGTACCGTTACAATCGGTCGATCAGACTGAGTCCGCGTCCCATCCGTAAAAGGCGCAGCGCCCCATGCCGACGGAATTGTCCTGCCAAACTCTGCTCGCCGGGCCGACCGACGCGCGCCGCGTCCTGCGCATGACTCTGGCGACGCAGGACCAGTCGGCCGTAGACTTGGAGAGCCACGTCAGCTCGTTTATCCAGTATGCCCGGGCGATGAATCTCGATCTTTCCCGGCAGTGGCTGCTGCAGAGCGCGGGGCGCACCATCAGTGCCTGCACGTGCATCGAGTCTCCGGGCCGGACCGCGATGCTGTTCCTGCCGGAAAGCCGGCGGCAGTCAGCCACGGCGCTGCAAGTCGTGGACATGCTGCGCGGCGTGCTTGCCGAGGAGGCGGCCCGCGGCATCCGACTGGCGCAGTGCCTCCTTGGGCCCACGGATGCCGGTCTTCGTGCCGCGTTGTGCGCCGTGGGTTTCTCGGAGATTGCGGAACTGCTTTACATGGA
>CAZCGF010000047.1:0-10337 GCA_964498115.1 uncultured Planctomycetaceae bacterium
AACCTTCGGCTTCGGAGGCCGACGCTCTGTCCAGTTGAGCTACGGGGACTTCGCGGGGTCGGTCGCTGCCGAACCGGAGAGTCATTCTAGCTCTTGCGAGGATAGGGGCAAGGGACGGGGCGTATCCGCATTTCGCGAGAAATGACCTGAATTGCAACCGACGATGAACGGTCTGATGGAAATTGTTGCGGGTCGCAGATTGATTGGATAGGATTCCGTCCGGGTAGTTCGCGGGGGCCTCGCGAATCGCAAAGAGCCAGGCAAACTCGAAGGAAACAAGCCAAATATGAGTACAACCGCGGCCGCAGAATCGAAGACGCAGAATCATCTCCGGATCGCCGACGCTTACGGCGCGCACAACTATCACCCGCTGCCGGTCATCGTCGAATCCGGAGAGGGTTGCTGGGTCACGGATGTCGATGGGAATCGTTACCTCGACATGCTCTCGGCTTATAGCGCGCTGAACTTCGGCTACACCCACGAGAAACTCATCGCGGCCGCGACGAAGCAGCTTAACAAGGTGACGCTGACGAGCCGGGCGTTTCATAACGATCAGCTCGGCCCGTTTTGCAAGGAATTGTGCGAACTGTCGGGATACGAGACGGTCCTGCCGATGAACAGCGGGGCCGAGGCTTGCGAGACGGCGCTGAAGATGGCGCGCAAGTGGGGCTATAACAAGAAGAAGGTCGCCAAGGACAAGGCGGAGATCATCTGCGCCAAGGGCAACTTCCACGGGCGCACGATCACGATTGTCAGCTTCAGCACCGACGAGCAGTATCGCGACGGCTTCGGGCCGTACACACCGGGTTTCCCGCTGGTGCCGTTCGGCGATCCGGCCGCGCTGGAGAAGGCCATCACGCCGAATACGGTCGCGTTTTTTGTCGAGCCGATTCAGGCGGAGAGCGGCATTCTGGTGCCGACGGACGGCTATCTGCGCGAAGTGCGGAAGATCTGCACGAAGAACAACATTCTGATGATCGCCGACGAGATTCAGACGGGGCTGTGCCGCACGGGGTATCGCTTTGCGTGGCAGCATGACGGGCCCGATGCGCGGCCGGATGCGATGTGCCTGGGCAAGGCGCTGGGCGGCGGCATCGTGCCGATTTCCGCGGTGGTGAGTTCGCGGGAGATCATGAGCGTCTTCTCGCCGGGCGATCACGGCTCGACCTTCGGCGGCAATCCGCTGGCGTGCGCTGTGGCGCGGGCGGCTTTGGAGATTATCCGCGACGAGGGGCTGGAGCATCGCTCGAAGGAGCTGGGCGAGTACTTCCGCGGCAAGCTTTCGGCGGTGAACGCGCCGGCGGTGAAGGAAGTGCGCGGCCGCGGCCTGCTGATCGGCGTTCAGATCAAGTCGAACTACCCGAAGGCGCGATGGTTCTGCGAGAAGTTCATGGAAGAGGGCATCCTTTGCAAGGACGCGCACGAGGACGTCATTCGATTCGCCCCGCCGCTGATCATCGACAAGGGCGACATTGACTGGGCGATGGAGCGGATCGGTCCGGCGCTGCTTTCGGCGCAGCCGGTGAAGTAGCCGGGCGATCGGGCGCTAGCGGGCGGCGGTTTTCTTTTTCAATTCCTTGATGGCGGCGTCGATGACGGGATCGCTCGTCTTGAAGTCGCCCTTGGCGGGCTTCACGCGGATGTCGGGGTCGATTCCCTTTCCCTCGATCACGGTACCGTCGGGCTGCATGTCCTTCCACGAGGGCAGGACAAGCGTGACGCCGTTGCCGAGATCGTGCGGCTTGGGATTGCCGGAACTACCGTAGGTCGTGTCGCCGATCAGCGGCGCTTTGGCGCCGTGCCGCATCATCAGCACGAACGACTCACAACTGCTCATCACGCCTTTGCCCATCAGGACCACGACCGGGCCTTTGAATGCCGGGCGGGCCTTGTTCGGTTCGACGACTCGCTGCGCGGGTTTGGCGAAGCCGCTCTTCTTTCGCTTGGTGCGAAACGAGCTTTGCGAATAGGTCGCGGGCTCGCGGACGAAGCAGCCTGCGAATTCGAGGGCTAACGGCTCTGCGCCGCCGGAATTGGGGCGGACGTCCACGATGACGCCTTTTTCGGGAGACGCCGCTGACAGGGCGGAGAACGCGGGCTCGAGGTCGGCCGGATTATTCGAACCCCAGGACTTGATGAGGATGTAGGTGACGCCGTCGTCGAAGCGGCCGGTGGAGACGACGGGGTTGTGGTCGTTCCATTGAGGAACGATCTGGGGGAGCAGCTTGAGGTTGTAGTTCGGCTTGTATCGGCGCTGGAAGGTCGGGAAGGAGATGCGCTCGACCTGGAGCCACATGTGCACGTCTTTTGCTGGGGCGAGGAGCTTTGCCGCCGTGCGCGCAAACTCGGCGGGGGTTTTGGACTTTTTGAGCTTGGTGGTGTATCGCCGGAACTGCTTGTTCCAATTGACCGTGCGAAGATTACGGTAGGAATAGGCCTCGTCGATCAGGCGGCGACATTCTTCCATCGCGGCCACGTTCTCTTTCGACGTAAGACGCTTTGTCCCTTTGGCGGTTGCGGCGCGTGTGCGGAAGGAGATGGGGTAGATCGCGGCGGACTCTCCGGCTTTGCTGCGGAAGTTGACGGCCGCGGGGCAGTTGATGCTGAATTCGTAGTCGTGGTCGGGCAGGAGGCGGACGTTGATCACGAAAACGCGCGGCCCCTTCCAGGCGGGCTTGTCGACCACCTCGGGGAATGTGGGCCCCCCACCGCAGACGGAAAAGCCGTCGGGGGTCATGTCCTGATCGAACTCGATGGTGATCTGAGTGAGGGCCGGATCGACGTCGGTGTCGCCGTGATCGGGAACGGCCTTCACGACCTTGGGCGGGGCGGCGAGGGCGGCACTGGCGAACGGCAGGACCAGGATCGCCGAAACGATGCGACCCATCGTCCGTGAGCCGGTCACCCGAAGTGGGAGGACTGATGCACCGGAATGGTGGAGTTTCTTGATAATCCGCCTCCTATGTAAAGCCCCCATGATGGGTTTTAGCCGCCGATTTCGAACTATTCTTGCGAGGTTGCCATGGCGGATCAACACCGTGTGCGGCGGCTTGTCAGATCGATTGCGGAGCCAGGCCACGGCGACGTAATTCGAGATTGCCAAGCTGCCCGCACGCGGCCATGGCGGCCTGGCCTTTTGTGTTGCGGCGGAAGCAGAGTTGTCCGGCGTTCATGAGTGCAAGCTGGAAGGCGGAGACGGTCTCGTCGTCGGACGGCTCGTAAGGTGATTCATCTCGGGGATTGTAAGGAATCAAATTGACGCAGGTGTGCAGGCCGCGGAGATACTCGGCGAGCTGGCGGGCGTGATCGAGCTCGTCGTTGACGCCGCGAATAAGCACGTATTCGATGAGAACGTGGCCGCCGGCGCGGACGGGGTAGGCGGCAATTGCCTCGCGGAGCTGGGCCATCGGTTCGACGCGATTGATGGGCATGATCTGCGAGCGGATGTCGTCGTTGGGGGCGTTGAGCGAAACGGCGAGATTGAGCCGGCGCCAGCGGAGGGCCGCGAGCCGGCGGATTCCCTCGCATTTGCCGACCGTCGAGACGGTGATGCGGCGGCGGGGAATCTGGTTGGCGTGGTCGTCGTGCAGGATTTTGATGACCTCGATCACGTTGTCGAGGTTGTCCATCGGCTCGCCCATGCCCATGAAGACGAGATTGCGGACGTTTGCGTCGAAGGCGCTGCGAGCGGCGCGGACCTGGCCGAGGATTTCGTCGACGGTCAGGTTTCGCAGGAGGCCCATTTGCGCGGTCTGGCAGAAGGTGCATCCCCGTTTGCACCCGATCTGCGATGAGACGCAGAGGGTTCGCCAGGTCTTTTCTCGAGCGCCCATGGGGATGATGACGGACTCGATTTCGTAGCCGTCAGGGGTGCGCTGGCAGAACTTGACCAGGCCGCCGTCGGCTTGCGTGCGCGAGACGGGCAGGAACTCGCCGGGCGCCGGCGGGCTAATGCTGTGGGTGAGAGAAACCATGATTACTCTCTTTAGAATAGCCGCTTGGGGAGCAAACCGCGACGAATGAGCCCCCGGCCGCATGTTTGTACGGCGCATTCGGACCTTGGCTGAGGCTCGTCTTGACGACTATCCTCCGGGCAGACGATAATCGATGGTCTTGCCGGAAGCCTCCGGCGGGCTTAGTCGGCCGCGTGCCCGAGTGGACCAAGGGAGCGGATTGCAAATCCGTGATTCGTCGGTTCGAATCCGACCGCGGCCTTTACCCCCCTATCGCGAGACTCATCCAGACTCATCCGGGACCTCAGGAATGGGGTACCGGGGCGGAAATCCCCATTTTTTGCTTGACAAAACGATTTACCACGGTGTGATGCGCAGCCGGCGACCAAGTGGTGTATTCGGGTTTCGGAGACCAGCAATCGCTCAATCCGGCCCGATCCAGTGGATCGCAGCATTTCAGTCCGCCGGAGGAAATCGGTCATGTCAGCTTCCCGACGTTTGTGCGCGTTGTCGTTGCTCGTCTTGTCGATGGTCTGCGAGGGGGCGTTTGGGCAAGTATCCACGAAGCCTGGAATGGGGGCGATTCCATACACCGGAGGCGTGACGTTTCGTACGTGGGCGCCGTATGCATCGAGCGTGACGGTCGCCGGCACGTTCAATTCTTTCTCGGCGACGGCGAACCCGCTTTACGCGGAGGGCAACGGCAATTGGTCGGTCGATGTCGCGGGGGCTGTGGAAGGACAGGAGTACAAGTTCGTCATCACCAACGGGACGGCGGTGTGGAAGAAAGACCCGCGCGGCCGGGCGGTGGTGAACTCGGCGGGTAATTCGATCATTCGCGGCGATACGTTTGACTGGTCGGTCTATGGTCCGACGGTGACGCTGTTCTCCGATGGGTTTGAGTCGGGCGGGTTTGTATCGGGCTTCGCAACCAGCGGCAGCGGGACGTGGCGCGTGCAGACGTCGACGACCTACAAGGCCACCGGGACGCGCGGGTGCGCTTTCGACAGCCATACATCCAGCAGCTACGCGACGAGCCAACTGACACTGACCGTCAACGCCTCCAATCACGGGACGCTTTCGCTTTCCTACAAGATCAGAAACGTGGGCGACGAGACGCATTCCCAGGACGGCGTTTACATCTCGAACAATGGAACGACGTGGACGAAGGTGGACACCTTCCCGGCGATTTCCTCGTCGTTCAGCACGCGCGTGGTCAACATATCAGCAGCCGCGGCGACGGCGGGCTACACGCCCGGCTCGGCCTTCAAGATTCGCTGGCAGCAGTACGACAACTCCCCCCTTTCGAGTGACGGCGTCGCCATCGACGATGTGAGCCTGACGGGCAAGGTGAAGTCACCGGCCTTTACCACGCCGCCGTGGAACGAGATGGTCATTTACGAAATGCACATCGGGACGTTCAACGATACGGCCGGCGGCTCACCGGGCAATTTCAATTCGGCGATTTCCCGACTCGATCAGCTCGTTTCTCTCGGGGTCAACGCGGTCAAGGTGATGCCGGTCAACGAGTTCGCGGGCGACTTTTCCTGGGGATACAACCCGAGCGATCCATTTGCGATTGAGTCCATTTACGGCGGGATGAACGAGTACAAGCGATTCATCAATGAATGCCACGCACGGGGCATCGCGGTGATCCAGGACGTGGTGCACAACCACTACGGCCCGAGCGATTTGAACATGTGGCGCTATGACGGCTGGTTTGCGAACAATCTCGGCGGCATTTACTTCTATAACGATTACCGCGCGACGACGCCGTGGGGCGACACGAGGCCGGACTACGTTCGCGGCGAGGTTCGCGTGTTCATCCGCGACAACGCCATGGTTTGGCTGCAGGAGTACCGGGCGGATGGTTTGCGATGGGACTCGACGGTGAACATCCGCAATACCAACAACGGCGTCGGCACCGACCTTCCTGAAGGCTGGAGCATGATGCAGTACGCCAACAACGAAATCGACGCCGCCGTCTCGTGGAAGATCTCCATCGCCGAGGACCTCCAAAACAACGAGTGGATCACGAAGGACACGAACGTCGGCGGGGCCGGGTTCGACAGCCAGTGGGACGCGCAGTTCGTTCATCCCATTCGCGACAACCTGATCACCGGCACCGATTCGAACCGGAACATGTTCACGGTCCGGGATGCAATCGTTCATAAGTACAACAGCGATTCGTTTGAGCGGGTGATTTACACGGAGTCTCATGACGAAGTCGCCAATGGAAAATCCCGCGTGCCGGAGGAAATCTGGCCGGGCAACGCCGGGAGCTGGGCATCGAAGAAGCGATCGACGATGGGCGGTGCGCTGGTCATGACCTCGCCGGGCATCCCCATGATCTTCCAGGGGCAGGAAGTGCTGGAGAACGGCTTCTTCGCGGACACGGACCCGGTGGACTGGACCAAGCTGACGACGTACGCGGGCATTCAGACGATGTATCGCGACCTGATTCGCCTGCGGCGGAACTGGTTTGACACGACGCGAGGACTCCGCGGGCAGAATGTGAACGTGCATCACATTAACAACACGAACAAGGTCATCGGCTTCCACCGGTGGCAGAACGGCGGCGCCAGGGACGACGTGATGATCGTCGCCAACTTCGCCAACACTACTTACAGCAGCTACAACCTGGGATTCCCGCGAGCGGGCTTGTGGAAGGTCCGGTTCAACAGCGACTGGAACGGCTACAGCTCTGACTTCGCGAGTTGGTCGAGCTTCGACACCACCGCCGTGTCCGGCACCAAGGACGGCATGAGCTACAACGCCAACGTAGGAATCGGCGCGTACACGGTCATTATTCTGTCACAGGATTCCTGACACGATCGCGCGGTTCGCGCCGGATACAGGATCGTATCCGGCGCGGACCACCCGCGGTTACTGGCTCAGGAGCGCATCGATCAGCCCCTGAATATCGCTTCCGTCGTTGACGTCGTCGTCGTTGGTGTCGGCGAGGCACCGGTCGAGGTCAGTCACGTCCATGTCATCGGTCAACACAGCGACGAAATCGTCAATTTCCATGGCCGGTGTGTAGCCGCTGCTGTTCTGGAAGGCTGCGCGGAAGGCACGCCAATCGAGACAGTCAATGTCGTCGTCGACCAATTCGTCGCCTGCCTCGCAGCCTGGGGCGACGGGGCCGTTGTCCGAACCGGTGTAACAGAGCTTGAACTGCTCGAAGTCCGCCGCGTCCACGTCCTGATCGTTATCGAAGTCGCCGAACATCAGGTCGGGCACCAGCAATTCCAACTTGCGCGTGTCGGTTCGGGCAGACTGGTCCTGAACGCGGAAGATCGGCTTGAAGAGGCCGGTCTCGGTCGGGGTGCCGGAGATCATTCCGCCGGCCGACAGCATCATCCCCGTCGGAAGCCGCGAGAGCAGCAGCTCGATGGAGTCGACATTGGTCAGGGCGGCCTGCGCGTTGTAGGAAGCGAGGAAGGACCGGCTGACACCGTCGGAGACGCCGATGGTGCAGGTCAGACCTGAGTTCTGGCTGCCGTAGTTCATCTCGATTCGGCCGTCGTCGATCAAAGTGCAACTGAAGTTGGCGGGGATTGAGCCGGCGCGGACGACGCCCTGCCAGCGGATGGTCACCTGACCGGCGACTGTCTCGTCGATGAAGATGTCTCCGCCGGGCACGTTGGTCTTGAGGTCGTCCCACATGACGGCGATGCGCTTGTTGGCCTGGAGGAGCGTGGTGCTGTTGTTCCAGGTGCTGCCGACGTAGGGGCCGAAGTTGATCCAGCCGTCGGTGGCGATTTTTACCTGCGTGTAGTTCTGCCCGTAGAACGGGAAGGAGAACGGCAGGGTGTAGTCGAAGGCGGCGTCGTCGGCCTGCCAACCTCGCGGCGTACCGACCGTAGCGAACTGGTTGGCGCCGAGGGAGTCCTCACCGAAGTTGTCGATCATCGACCAGACGAGCGGCAGATCACCGCCGACGGCGGCAAGCTGCAAGGGTGCATAGGGCTGATTGAGCGGGGCATTCGGCAGGGACGACGTGGCAATGAGCGGATCGCTGGTGCCCTGGATGAGCATGATGTTGTCGAGGGCGATGCCGTCGGTCGGAATCGGATTGTCGTCGTACTGCTGGAAGCGAATGCGGAAGGTCTGGTTGTAGGTGAGCCCCGCGTTGGCGACGGCGGCGTCGAGATCGATCAGGACGGTCTGGTAGGTCGACGTGCCCTCGGTCAGGTTGGCAATCCGGTGCCAGGTGACGCCGTCGGCACTGACGGCCACGCCATCGCCTACGGCCGAGCCGGTCCACGAGAGCGGCAGCAGATTCGACTCGTCGCCGAATTCCTTCCAGTCGTACTGGAAGAGGACGTTCGACGCGCCGGCGAGATCGGCGACCAGCGTCAGTTCATTCGACGAGAAGCCGGACGACGAATCCATCGTGACGTGATAGGCGCCGATCGGACCGTTTGCGCCGGTCACCAGGATGCGGCCGGTGCTCGACTGGCTTGCGATCCAGTGGGTGCTGAAGGGCGAACCGGCCTCAAAGGTATCGGTGAACGGGAATCCGGCGGGATTGAGAATCGTGATGGCGGCGGTGGCGGCATTTGAGGGGATGTCGCCGTCGGTCGCACGATACATAAACGAATCGCCGCTGTCGTAGCCCATGTTCGGCAAATAATCCACGACGTTTCCACCGCCGAGCAGCACATAGGGAACCGAGAGGATCATGCCGCCGTTCGGATCGGACAGGGTGCCTCCGACGGGGAGCGAGACGATCGAGTAGGTGAGGGGATCCATGTCCGCGTCGGTTGCGTTCAGAGTGACGCTGACCGGGTTGTTGACCGCGGTCGTCGCGAAGACGTTGTTGGCGAAGGGCGGCATGTTGCCGGAGGGGGTGCCGATCGCCCAGATGGAGACGTCGTCGATGTTCCATCCGGCGCCGGTGGTATTGGTATCGGTCGGACCCATGCCCCAGCGAATGAGGACGAAAGGCTGGTTGTCGGCGATCTCACCGATGTTGTAGGACTGCTGGCTCCAACTGGTCTCGAACAAGTCGCTGGTCGGATTGGTGAAGATCGTCGTCCAATTGACGGCGTCGGTGGAGACCTGAATCGTGGCCTTGTCGTAGGCGGCGTTTTCCACGCCGAGCCAGCGCGCGAACTTGAGCGTGACACCGTAGAGGCCGGTGCAATTGAGCGGTGACATGGTCAGGTAATTCGCCGCGAGATTATCCGGGTACGCGCCGGCGAGGTTGTAGCCGAAGACGGTGAGGCCGGTGAAACCGATGGTGGGGTCACCCCCCTGCCCGCCGGGTTGGCCGAACTGCCAGCCGCCCTCTCGCGCCCAACCGGGATCGGTATCGAGCGTGTGATTCTGAATCATGACCGGCGTGCCGATGGTGAGCTTCACGTTAGCGGTGTTCGAGGCGAGCGAGCCGTCGTTGGCCTCCCATGTGAACGAATCCGGCCCCTGGTAATCCATGGCCGGGGTGTAGTGCACGAAGTTCTGATTGTTCGCCAGGGTGTAGGGGACGGAGTTGATCGCCGCGGCGAAGGGATCGACGAGCTGGCCGTGCGCCGGCAACGAGGTGATGACGAAGCTCAGTGTGTTTCCGGGATTCGGATCCTGGGCGACGAGCCCGATCGCGGTGGTCATGTTCGCCGGGGATGAGGCCGACTTGTTCTTGGCGACGGGCGGCAGGTTGACCTGCTCGGCGACGGTGATCTTCACCTCGTCGATGAACCATCCGTCGCGCTGGTAGATGCCGTCGCTGACGATATGCCAGCGGACCTTGATGACCTGGCCGGCAAAGGGTGACAGATCGTAGGAGCGCTGGGTCCAGTCGTAGTCACCGCCGGTGTCGGGATCGAGGTAGCCGATGATGTTGTCGTTGAAGTCGACGATTTCCAGTGTGCAGGTGTCGTAGAAGGTTTCGAGCAGGCACCAGTCGTAGTATTCGAGGATGACTGGTGAGGTGACGCCGGTCAGGTTGATCGGCGGGGTCTGGAGCCAGGCATCGGTTCCGGGGTCGTAGGTGTAGGTCAGATCGGTGGCCCAGCACTTGTTTCCGCCGATGGCGCGAACGCCGCGGGTGCCGGCCATGGGGCCGCTGCCGCCGACGGCCTGACTGAAGGAGACGTTGACCGCGGTCGGGGTGCCGCGCTGCCATTCGTCGTTGATGCCGCCGTGGGTCCAGCCGGGGTCGGCGCCTTCGCTGTTGTCGTTCAGCAGAATCACGCCGTTTCGGATGATGTGGGTGCGAGCGCCGAAGCCGTATCTATTCAGGCTGCTTACGGGGTAGGCCCCGTAAAAGAATGCGCCGTTCTGAGCGCCGGCGTCGGTGTACACGCCGGGGGCGCCGATGTACTTGACCGTGACACCGGGCGTAACTTCCTGGCCGAGCGAATAGCTGACGCCATCGGT
>CAZCGF010000047.1:10437-23192 GCA_964498115.1 uncultured Planctomycetaceae bacterium
CCGTAGGGCTCGTCGATGCGGACGGCGTTGTGCTGAAGGATCGCCCGGGCCTGTGCGGCGGTCATCGTCGGGTCCTGGGAGATGATGAGGCCAAGGATACCGGCGGCGAGCGGCGTGGCGGAACTGGTTCCGCCGAAGGCGTTAGTGTAGTCGGGCTCGGAGGGGATACCGTTGTAGCCGCTGCTGCCTGTGTTATCGACGGTGGTGATGTCGATCCAGCCGAAGCGGACGCCGTCATCTCCGCGATCGTTGGTGGGCGTGGTGATGCCGACTTCGGGGCCGATGTCGCTGAACTCGGTGTGGGTGGTGTTGCTGTTGGTGCCGCCGACGGCCATGGTCGTGGAAAGCTGGGCCAGCGCGGATACACCGTTGACGGTGTGGTCGCTATTTGCAGAGGCGAAGAGGACGATACAGCCGAGGCCGTTTCGGCCGCTGTTGGCGGCGAAGCCGATCGCCGCGACGGTGTCGGCCGGGGCAAAGACGCCGTCGCCGAAGCCCCAACTGTTGCTCAGGATGGCCGCGCCGTCGCTGTGGTCACCGTTGTCGTCCGGGTCGACGGAGAAGTAGAAGCCCTCGGCGATTTCCGCGACGCTCGCACCGAAGAACTTGACGCCGATGAGCCCGCAATTCGGGCATGCGCCGCGCACGCCGATGGTGTTGCCCTTGGCGACCGCGACGCCGGCACATGCGGTGCCGTGGCGCTGACCGCCGTCGGGACTGGGATCGTCATCGGGTGGAATGTTGTCGAGGTCGATGCCGGCTGCCCAATTGGGGAACAGGTCGGGATGCAGCTTTTCGACGCACTCATCAAGAATGGAGACGCGGACGATCGACTGTCCCTGGGCGTTGGGCCCGTTGGAGTCGTCCCATGCGGCCTCGACGTTGATATCGGCGTTGGGCTGGGCGCCCTTGCTGGTGTCGCCGTCGAGATGCCACTGCATCGAGTGATAGAGCGGGTCGTTGATGACCGGCGGCGCGTAGGCGACCATGGGCAGGAAGAAATCCGGATGGGCGTACTGGGCGAGGTCCTTGCGCTCGTGGAGCGAATTGGCGACTCGGAAGAGCGTCTCCACGTTCGGATCATTGATGCGAAGATAATATCTGTTCTCTCCGCGCGGGGCCTTTGCCACGGTGCAACCGGCGGCGTCGGCGAAATCTCGCAGGGCCTTCTCCGCATCGGCGGAGACGATCGTCGTGACGATTCGGAGCGTGGGATAGATGGGAACGTCGCTGCCGACGCGATACAGCACGGGCAGGGCGTATTCGGTGTCGGGCAGTTGCTCCACTGCCGCGCGTGTGACACCGCGGACGAGATGCAGATCGCGCTGCAGCAGGCGGTCCTCCAGGCGCGAAACGGATTCCGGCAGGTCGGCGGGCCGAGCCAGGGCCGGGAATGCGGCGGGTCGATCGCCCGCGGCTCGCCTTGGCGATGCCTTCGGCTTGACGACGAACGTGTCCAGCGACTCGACGAGCGAGAGCTTCTCGTCTCCCTGATACATGAACAGGGCCGGAGCGGCGGCGGCGGGCGTCGCGGCCGGTTGATCGACAGCCCATACCAGAGACCCCGCGGTGAACGTGGCCAGAACGAGCGCCGAGACAATTCTGAAATGGTGCTTCACGAGACGACCTCCGCTTGACGCGCAGTCAGCTAACTTTTGAGAATGCACATGTAACGAAGACGGACCGCTCTAGAGAGGTCCGTCCGGTAGCCCCCGGGACGGAGAACCATCCGACCTTTTATTGCCTGTCAGAATCGGCTTGAGTCTTTAAGCCGAAACGATTATCTTTACTATAACGTTAACAATGGCGGGGGGAAGAAGAATTCCGTCCCGCTGCCAAGATTTTCATTCAGGGGGAGAGGTCGACTCCATAGAGTCGCCAAGGAGCATTTCCATGTCGAAGTCTGACCAAACCCCGGTGCACCGTCTGCTTCGGATTGGCGTCGCAACGATCCTTTGCCTTTTGGTGGTGGTATCCGCAGCCGACGCCGCTTATCCGACGCCGGCAAACGACACGTCGGCCACGGCGGAAGTCCTGGGGGCGGCGCCGGTCATTGCGTACGGCTCCAACGTCCTTGGGACCAACGACATCAACGCCACGACCATCGGCGGGCTCGCCTCGGTGCCGGGGCCGGATGTCTTCTACAGCTTTACGCCCAGCGTGACGGGCTCTTACTGGGTGATGATGGTTCCGTGGAACCAGGTGCCTGTGTATGGAAGCACGGGAGGCACCGTACCGGTACCGGACCTTTGTGTTTACATCCGTGCGAAGCTGAGCGGCACGTTCATCGGCGGGGCCGACGCGAACCCGCGCTATCAACCTGAAACCGTGATCGCCACGCTGACGAGCGGCACGGAGTACGAGATCATTGTCGACAGCGTCTTTGCTGACGCGCGGCTCAATCAATACGAGTTCATGCTGATGGTGGCGGCGGCGCCGAGCGGTTCCAGGGAGAACTGCGTGAGCACGGGCATCATCGCCGGCGTGACATTTCCTCATGTGCAGGTCGGGACGCTGACCGGCGCCACGGACGACGTTTCGTTCGTTGAAGGGACCGGGCGCTGCGACGTCGGTAGTTCCATCGGCCTCGCGACGGCCGGTGTCGATCACGTTTACGCCTTCACCACCGGGCCGAATCCATCGGACGCGGGTGAGTACATGGTGAATCTGATTCCGGCGGGCACCGCATGGAACGGCTATGCCTACATTGTCGACTCTTGTCCGCCGTTCTACCCGCTGGGCTGCTTCGGGGCCGCGAGCCACAGTTCGGCGACGTCCAACCAGGCCGAGGCGATCGTTGTTTCGCTGGACTTCGACAAGACCTATTACATCGTGGTGGACGCGGCAACGGCATCGACGCCGAACGCCCGGTATGCCTTGATTATTGATCGTGCAACCGGCTACGGCGTGAGCGAGATCGAGCCGAACGACACGGCCGGACTTGCGACACCGGTGACCATCGGCATGCAGGACGGCGGGCAGATCGCCGGCGCGGCCGACATCGACTATTACTCGCTCACGGCGACGGGCGGCAGCAAGCTGTACGCATTCTGCGACAACGGCAACGTTCTTCTGTCCGGCATCGACACAGAGCTGCGTGTCTTTGCGCCAAACGGCACCACGATGATTGAGCTGGACGACGACGACGGCGAAGGCGCGGTCTCGCCGATTCCGACGCTCTTCCAGCGAAGTTCCGCCTTTTCCGCTGCGGTGGCGGGCGTCCCGCTGACGACGACGGGAACCTATTTCATCCAGACGAGAAACGACGGATCGACGAACACCATCGCAAGGTATGCGCTTCACTTCGGCATCGAGCCCGCGGGGAGGCTGCCTTCGCCGGAATGCGAGCCGAACGATACGCCGCCGGCGGCGGACGGGAGCGCCAAGGAGTATTACTCGGGCGCGATCAGCGCATCGGGCGACGTGGATCACTTCACCTTTGCGGCCGCCCAAGGGCAGCGTGTGTTCATCGCACTGGACGGCGATCCTGAGCGCGACAGCGCCGGCGACGAGAACGACGACGCACAGGCGCTCGACGGCGCACTGGCGGTCCGCGATCCGGACGGCGACGTGCTGATCAGCGACGTGGACGACCCGAACGCGGTCGGAGCTGGACAGCTTCCCGACTATCCCGCCGAAGTCTGCGCCTTCGTGGCGCCGAAGACCGGAACTTACACCATTGCCGTATCTGGCGGCGGGGCGAGCGACTTCGGTCCGGGCAAGACTTATGGACTGGCGATCTTCAAGGACGACGCCGCACCGAGCCTGTCGGAGGGAGTTGATCCGGTCATCGACAGCATCACGCCGGATTTTGGCAATGACACACTCGCGGTCGTCGCGTCCGACGATGCCCCGGGCGACAGCGGAATCTGCAACCTGAGCCTGTCCGCCGATTCGACGAACCTGTCGATTGACGCGAGCTTCTCCAACGGCGATCCGACCGTGTCATTCACCATCGAACTGGTAAATCCGTCGCTCAGCGGCCTGGGCAAGATCATTGTCACCGATTGCGCCGGGAACACGACGTGCCAGTTCGTGCAGATCGACGCTTCCTCGCCGATCTGCTCGGGACTCGCCTCGCTTGACCCGCGACGCACATACCGCAGCACGCACGGCCCAAAGCACATTCCCGATAACCAGCCGACCGGTCCGGGGATCGACGGGGTCATCACTATTCCGGATTCGATCACGATCGACGACCTGAACGTGACGGTGACGATCGAGACGATTTACCCGCTGGACATCGACATCTTTCTGCGCAGCCCCGAGGGCACGGTCCTTGAGATCGTGACGGATCGCGGCGGCTCGAGTTCCGGCTTCGACATTACCGACGCCACGTTTGATGACAACGCCACATCGCTCATGTCGCTGCTGAGCAGCGACGCACCCTACACCGGCACATGGCTGCCGGAGGGCGCGGGCGGCATGGCGGTGTTTAGTGGGGAAAACGCCATGGGCAACTGGACCATCAACGTTCGCGATGACTCCGGAAGCGGGAGCACGGCAGGCGGCGGGGCCAGGCTCGTGAAGTGGTCGCTGGATGTGAAGGGAAGTGTCCCCTCACCGGAGTACTTCGAGGGCAGCGCCTCCGACACCATGGGCGTCGACGGCGGCATCACTTCGATTGTTCTGACCGGCGCCACCAACGTGGTACTGGAAGTCGATCCGGCGTTTGTACCGGGCGACCTGACCGTCGAGTACGCTGTTCGACTGGTGAATCCGGCCATGAACGGATCGGGCACGGTGATCGTCACGGATACCTCTGACAATACCTGCGAGCAGCCCATTTCGCTTAACGGGCTCTCAGACGAGACCGGGCCGTCTAATACAGGCAATGTGAGTCGCAATATCGAACTGGCCCGCGAGGTGCTGCAAAACGTGCCGTCGGCCGTCCCGGCCGGTGTGGTTTCGTCTGTTACGCTGCCGGACTCGGTGAAGGTCGGCGAGGTGGAGGTCGATCTTACGGTCGATTCGCTGGAGATCGGACAGATCGCATCGACGCTTACCCACGGCGGTCAATTCGCCTCCCTGCTCAATCGCGTCAGCATGGACGAGCGCGGCGGCATCGGACTCGTGAAGGACAATATCGAGATCACGCTCGATGACGACGCACCGGCCGCCGACGACGCCCATGAGGAGCCGGCGCTGGGAACGATCGAATTCCTGGGCCTGCATCAGCCCGACGGACGCGGTGAGTATGTCGGCGAAGGCATCACCAGCGACTACCGCGACAACATGATGTTCGCCCTGGAAGGTCTGGACTCCGCCGGCCAGTGGGACATGTACGTCTCCGACTGGCGACTTCAGGGGGCCGGCAGTCGCAAGTCGGTCTTCCGGCGATGGAAGGCTACTATCAAGTCGCCGGGCGCTCCTGAGCGCTACGTAGGCAGAGCGAAGGACGAATATCCGCAGTCGGGTATTTGCTCGGTGACGCTGGGTATCGGCTCAACCAACCTGAGCCTGGCCACGACTTTCACGCCGGGTGACAGCGAAGTTGAGTACGCCGTTTCACTGGTCAATCAGACCCAGCCCGGCAATGGAACGGTGGTGATCACCGACTGTGTCGGAAACATGACGGTCGTCCCGATTACCCTGTCTGCCGCGTTGTCGGATCAGACCCTTCCGATTGTCACAGGGGCGGTCAATCCCATGACGCAGCAGTTTGAAGGCTCGGCCACCGACAACCAGCCGGGCGACTCGGGCATTGTCTCGGTCGATCTGCTCCCCTACTCGACGAACCTGACTCTAGTAAGCGTCAATCCCAATCCGCCGGGAGGAGCGGGCTCGGTGGACTTCGCCGTCGCACTGATCAACCCCGCACAGAACGGCCGGGGATATGTCCGCGTGACGGATGCCGTTGGCTATCGGCGACACATTCTGGTCCATCTCGACCAGGTGGAACCGGCCTGCACGGGATTCGTGAGCAAGACGAAGCGCTATCGCAGCACGGATCTACCGCAGGGGATTCCGGACAACAACCCCGGCGGCGTGGTTTCGACGATCATCGTGCCCGACCTGGCGGTGATCAGCGACGTCGACGTGACCATCAACATTACGCATCCATTCGACGATGACATCGACCTGGCACTGACGTCACCGGCGTTTCTGCCGCTGTTCGGCGACATCGGCTCGACCGGCAACGATTTCATCAACACGACCCTGGACGATGAGGCGGCGATGGTGATCCCGGACAGCTCGGGCGCGGCCCCGTTCACGGGACGGTTCCAGCCGCTGGGCGGACCGATCCTCTTTAATCTGGACGGCAGTCCGGCCGCCGGGTCCTATTCGCTGCAGGCCGTTGACGATGCCAGCTTCAACATCGGTTCGTTCGACAGTTGGTCGCTGACGATTGAGTCGTTGTCTTTCCCTGAGCGATTCCAGGGAGAGGCGATTGACAACGAGGTGCTCGGCTTCGGCATTGCGTCCATCGAGCTTTTGGACGACGCCTGCAACGTTGTCTTGAACGTCGATCCGTTTACGCCGGGAGCGAAGCTCGTCATTTATGAAGTGAGCCTCGTCAATCCGCAGGGGTGCGGAAGGGCCACGGTTCGCGTCACCGATCTGGGGGGCAACACCTGCGATCAGGTGGTGACACTCAACGGCGTCCATTGCGGGCCCGGTGACGTGAATCACGATGGGGCCGTGGACTTCGCGGATGTCGGCCCCTTCGTGGCGGAAATCCTGGCCGGGACTGGCAGTTGTGAGACGGATATGAACCTTGACGGCAAGCTCGACGGATTGGATGTCCAGCCGTTTACCGATGCGGTCGTGCCGTAAGCCCTTATTTGGTAGAGACTACAGGAAATCAGCATCTGCTCTTTAGGGCAGGAAAGTAGTTGGAAGATACGGCAACCACGAAGGTTGTATTCAGTGCGATAATTCGTTAGGATATCGTTAACAATCTTGAGGTTTGGGATTTCCCGGTACTCGCGATTAACGGGATTCCATTTTCGGTGTGCGGTATGGATTTCAAGCGACACCGAAAAGGTAATTAAGTCAGCGACGCTGCAAGTTTCGGAGGAGATAAAGATGCGTTTTTCATTAGTAACACTTATTGCCGTTTCGACTCTCGCTTTGACACCCCTACTGGCTGTGCCACCGGTTGTTCAGATTCACCCGATCGTGCTCGAGGGTGATGTGGTCACGGGCGTTGGAAACATCAGCAGCGGATTCGGAGCCTCCGAAAATCACTCGGTTAACAATTCCGGCGAGTGGCTGGTGGAGACAGATACGAACAACCCGAACTCGGCCATTGACGGGGTCATTCTTCGTGCAACGGGATTTACTCCCGGTGCTTTGTTCCTCCAGCAGGGGCAGGCAATGGTGTCTCCGGCCGGAGCAACGCTGTCTTCGTTCGATTCTGCGAATATCAACAATTCCGGCAACACGAGCTACAACCACTTCCTGGCCAATACCGGCGGTACGAATAACGATTCCGGCGTGTATTACAACAACGATCTGCTGATCCAGGAGAGTAACATCGCGACGGCCGCCGGCTTTGGCGCGAACACGCCGTACATTGGTTTCTTCGAGACCAAGATCAACAATAACAACCTCGTCGCGGTCATGGCCAGTGTCGATGATCCAAACGTCTCCAGCACCGTCGATCGCGCCATCGTCACCGTCAATCCTTTCTCCTTCGTTCAGACGCGAATCCTTGGCGAAGGCGACATGACCCTGGTTGCGGGCCGCTCCATCACCGACTTTGAGACGGGGCCGCACGATATGTCCCTCAACGACAGCGGCCACATCATGTTTGTCGCCGATCTGGACGGCGCGACCACCGATGATGGTGTGACCGCCCGGTACAACGGTGTCGGTTTTGACATTCTCATGCGGGAAGGTCAGCCGTCGGCCGTCGGCGGTCGAAACTGGGGCTCTGCTCCCGTAGCGATCAACATGAACAATTCCGGCGCGTGGGCCGCTCTTGCTGATCTGGACGGCAGCACGACCGACGATGCGATCATCGTCCGAAACGGCGTCGATGTCATTGCCCGCGAAGGCATGAGCCTCGCCTCGATCGGCGGTGTCTTTGGCTTTACCAGCTTCGGCAGCGGTTCGATCAACATTGACGACAGCGGCAACGTTGTCTGGTGGGGCGACTGGAATGACCCCGACACGACCCGAGACACTGGGATCTTCTGGAACGATCAATTGATCGTCCAAGAAGGCGTGACCTTGATCGACGGTTTCACGCTGAGCGCCATCTCCGGCGTCGAATCCAACATTTCCATGAGTGACAATGGCCAGTGGATCATTTTCGAGGGCACTCTTTCTAATGGTCTTGATGGCGCGTTCATGATCGAAATACCTGAGCCGGCGACGGCGGTGTTGGCGCTCCTCGGTGCGTCGATGCTGATTCGCCGACGTCGGATGCTGTAATCCGGCATCAGATCGCTCGATCTAACTTGTAAACAAAAAAGGGAACCACTGTTAATTCAGTGGTTCCCTTTTTCATGATCGAAGGAATTGGCAAGCAAGCCTACGCCGTCTCCATTTGAGCCCGGCGCCGGATCATTCAGTTTCAGGACTCCGGGCCGCTGACGGTTACCCGACCGACCCGCTCTCGCCATTTCGCTGCCTCACCGGGCTTATTCCACAGCGTGTACATGGAGATGATCCGGTTGATGGTCGCCCGGCTGGTTGGGTGGTCAGGACCGACCGTGGCCTTGAGCTGCTCGTAGCTCTTCAGCAGGAACGGCTCGGCCTCATCGAATCTGCCGAGAGAAACCATGATCCCGCCAAGGCTGCTTCGCGCGGTCGAGATCAGGGTGTGTCCGGAGGGGAGGGTCTTTTCAAAGGTCTTCAGGGCCTTGCGGAAGAACGGCTCCGCCTTTGCCAGCTTGCCGCGCTCAAAGAGGACGACGGCGAGCTGGTAGGTGGTCGTCGCCGTCCGGGCATCGCCTTCACCAAAGGCCTTCTTGCGACCCTTCATGGCCTGGCGGAAGTATTTTTCCGCCTCGTCGAGCTTACCGAGGCCGTACTCGATCTGGGCAAGATTGTTCACGGCGGTGAGTGTTCGCTCGTCCTCGTTGCCAAAGGACTTCGAGGATAGCTCGACCAGTTGCCGGCAGATCGGCTCGCCCTCGGCCAGTTCACCCTGATTGTACAACTGGGCCGCGAGATCATTCATCAGCGAGATGGTCTCGGAGTCATTGTCGCCCAGTTCTTTCTGTCGAATCGCCAGAGCGCGCCGCAACAGCTCCACGCCCTTGCCGTGAGCGCCAAGCCCGCCATACGCGGCGCCGAGATGGCTCAGGATCGTCGCCAGCGATTTCGGGTCGTTGGCAAACCGGCGCAGGGCTTCTTCATTCGCGGCATCAAGCAAGTCGATGGCGGACGGCGATCGAAGACTCAATTCGTCCGTGGCATGCAGGCCGAAGATGTTGACGAGGAAGCGGCTGATGTCGGCGGCCTGATCGGTGCTGGCCTGTGCAGATGTCACCCTCTCGCTCAGTTGGCCGATTTCGCTCTGCAGCTTGCCGATCGTGGCGGCCAGACGCTGGCTTTCCTCCTCGACGGCAAGACGGCGCTTCTTCTCGGCGTCCCTCTTGCGGATGGCAAGGTCGCGCTGCTCGGCGGCGACAAGTTGCGCGGCCTCGAGCTCGGCGGCTCGCTTCTTGAGCTCTTCCGATACCGGATTGGCAATACGCACGGGCGGAAGGGCCGGTGCGACAGTGGTCGTGGCCGGAATCATCGCCTGGACCTTCGCAGGCAACATCTCGCGCACGCCCGGCGACAGCAGTGCGCCCGCGGCAAAGGCGCCGACCGCCAGCATGAACATCGCAGCGGCCAGGAGAACGATCGGCGCGACGCCTGACTGGCTGGCGCCCACGCGAATGCCGCCCGAGCGGTCACCGATTGCGTGCGTCAGATCGAGAATCATCGCTCCGACGCTTTGATAGCGCTTATCCGGCACCTTCTCCAGTGCCTTCATCAGCACCGACTTGACCCCGCGAGGCCACTTGGCGGATTCCAGTTCCCCGCATTCAGGGACGACCTCGGATATCACCTTGAATATTTCACTGTTACCCTCGACTTCGACGTCGTAGGGCGGTTGATTCGTGAGCAACTCAAACAGCAGAACGCCCAGGACATATACGTCGCTGCGCGTATCGACGTCGAGGCCGACGCCGCGCACCTGCTCCGGGCTTCGATAGGTGTAGAAAATGCGAGATTCGCGCGGCGAAACCTGACCCATGGGGAACCCGAGGTCAAAGTCCGTCAATGAGGCAACGCCGACGCCGGTCAGGCGGGGTTCGCCCCGCGCCCCGATGAGAATGTTCGACGGCCGCAAGTCGCGATGGACGATGCCGTTTTGATGCAGTCGCTCGACCGCGCTGCACACCTTCACAAAGAGCTTGATTCGCTCCTCGACCGACAGGTGGTGGGTCTTGGCGAATTCCAGCATCGCCTGTCCGCGAATGGCTTCCGAGACGAAAAAGTGCTGGCCGTCACTGGTGGTCCCGACATCGACGATGGACGCGAGACACGGGTGCCGCATGTGCTTTAAGCGCTCGATATCGAGCTTGCGGGAGATCGGGAACTCCGCGGCCCGGTCGGGATTGCCGTCGACCACTTTCACGATCACAAGCTTGCCGGCATCCTGGTCCTCGGCCTTGAAGACGATGCTGCCCGGGTGCTCGCTGATCTTGCGGATGACTCGGTAACCACTCAGCGCTTCGACCAGCGCTTCGGGAAGCTTGGGCGGGGGCGGCTCAACAATGCCGACCACCGAAGTGTCCGGCGACCCAACCGAGAGATCGAAATCTTCCAGTGATTTTTTGGATCCGTCCATGATGATTCTGATTCCCCGATCTAGTTCGCATACTCAACGGTTGATTCTTCGCTGCCCCAGGGACCGTAAAGCGGCAACTCGGCGAGCGACCGTTCCTTCACCGTCGCAGCGGTATCACCGGCTGTCGGTTCTTCGGAATCCGTCTCCCCCACCGATGCGTCCGCGGTGCGGCCTTCGAGCAGGCCCAGACCAAACAGCTCGAAGTCATCGGGCTGTCTCATGTCGGCCCCGGGCGGCGTGACGACCTGCTGCGGATCGATGGCCTCGACCAACTCAGGCGTGACGAGCACGACGAGTTCGGTCTTGTCGTTGCGGTACTCGACGGAGCTGAAGAGGGCCCCGATGACCGGGATATCGCCGACGCCGGGTATCTTGGATGAGATGGCCCTTACGTTGTCGCTGAGCAGGCCTGCAATGGCGAACGACTGGCCGTTGCCGCACTCGACGGTCGTTTCCACGCGACGGGTCGTAAACGTGAAGAGCGGCAGGGTTCCGACAACGCGGGAAGTCTCAACGGCGTCGCTGACTTCCGACATCACGTGCAGGCGCATGAGCTGGTTGCCGAGAATGGTCGGCGTGAAGGCGAGGCGAACGCCGAACTCCTTGTATTCGATGGTGATTGCACCGGCGACCGCACCACCCTGAGTCACCGGGATCGGCACTTCACCGCCCGCGAGGAACGAGGCCGTCTGGCCGGAGATGGCGACCAGCGTCGGCTCCGCCAGGGTGCGGGCCAGCGAGTTTTCGCGCAGCGCGTTCACGAAGAACTGGAGCTCCGCCCGGGGAAAGCCAAACGTGACGTTGGTCAGCGGGCTGGTTCCGACGGGGTTTACGGCATACGTCATCTGTCCGGTGGTCACATCGGGCAGACCATTGCTGCCGAAGTTCGTCGGATTGAGCTGGCCGATGTTGTTGGCGAGGAAGAAGTCGCGCGACAGTTTCGATCCGCCGATGGCCCAGTTAATGCCCAGCGATCGAAGGGCTTCCTTGTTCACTTCCGCCACGGTGACGCGGAGCATGGTCTGCTGAACGCCGGATACCCAGATGTGATTGAGCACATCGCCGCCCTGGAAGACCTTCGCCATCTCCTCGATTTTGCGAGCGGTGTCGGCGTCGGGGGCCCGGCCGGAAAGGACGATGGTTCCGTTGAGGCCGTCGACGCGAACGGAAGACTGCGGCGAGACCGCCTGAATGAGATTCTGAAGCGGCTTGTAGTTGGGGCCGACCATGACGGTGCAGTTCTGAATCTGGCCCTCGCCCATGATGGTGAACTGCGTGGAGCCGATCGCCTTGCCGATGATCGTCAACTCCTGGGGAGACGTGACGCTGACATCGACGATGGACGGGTCCGGCACTTCGACGCGATCGAGTCGAATGCGCGACTTGATCACGAGGGATTCGTTCAACTGAAGTCGAAGGAGCTTGGACGGCGCCTGGGGGCTGAGATCCAGAACGCCGATGGCCGGCGAATCGGAAACCTCGACCATCTGGGCCGGCTTAGAACTGGCGGCCTGCTCGCCGTTTTCATCGGCGACCGGCTGCATCTTGACGGGCTCGCCGCCTGCCAGCAGGGCGCTGCCGAAATCGGTCATGCCGCCTGAACCCTGTCCGCCGAACTCCTTGATTCGAGCCCGCGGCATGCGCGGTGCGGAGACGGCAGGCATTGCCGGGCCATCGGAGACTTCGTCTGACACGGTCGCGTCCGTCTGTTCGACGGGCTTCATTTCCGCGCTGTCGGATTGCTCGTTCTCTGTGTCGCGCTCAGGAGGACCGGAACCGATCATCTGCATCTGCCCGGTCGGCTCGTCGGCGGTCTCGTGATCGGTGTCGGAATCCGCCCGGTCGTCTGTCATGCCGAGCGTCAGGATTTCATCCTCCGAATCGGCGAATTCTCCCGACACCGGCGTCATCAATTCGAGCCGGATCGGGCGATTCGACGCGACGACGCGGGGCGCAA
>CAZCGF010000048.1:0-2140 GCA_964498115.1 uncultured Planctomycetaceae bacterium
GGATCAGGGTGGTCGGATGGTTGGGGCCGCTGAAGGCGAGCTGTGCCTCGTAGGCCTGGCGCGAGACGACGACGGACTCGTCGTACTTGGACTGCTGGGAGAGGACGAGGGAGAGATGCTGGAGGGCGACGAGGGTGAGGGGATGAGCGGCGCCGAGTTTCTCTTCGCAAGTGGCGAGGATTTCGCGGACGCGACTTTCCGCTTCGGCGAGTCGGCCGGAGTCGGCGAGGAGGTCGAGGACGTTCATCCTTGCGGTGAGGGTCTCGGGGTGATCGGGGCCGTATAACTTTGTTTTGATGTCGATGACTTCGTTGAAGAGGCGCTCGGCCTCTTCGACTTTTCCGACGGCGGTGATGCAGGAGGCGAGGTTGTTCAAGGTGCTGAGGCGGTCGATGTCGTCGGCGCCGAAGAGGCGCGTCTGGGCTTCGAGAGTCTTGCGGTACATAGCCTCGGCGTCGGCGGAGCGGCCCTGCCAATCGAGGTCGAGGGCGAGGTTGTTTGTGGTGACGAGGGTGGACTGATGTTCGGGGCCGAGGGTTTTTTCCTGGATTGATCTGAGGCGCTCGAACATGGCGGCGGCTTCGGCGTGGCGGCCGGAGTCGGTCATGAGGATGGCGAGATCGTTGAGGGCATTCATGGCGGCGATGTCTTCGTCGCCTTTTACCTGGCGAAGGAGTTCATAGGAGCGGCGCATCAATGTTTCGGCGGGGGCATTGAGGCCGAGCTGGCGGTAGTCCCAGCCGAGGGTGCCGGCGATGGCGGCTTCGACTTCGGGCTGATCGGGGAAGGCGCCTTCGAGACGCTTGACGGCGCCGTCGAGCATTTCCTGGAGCGGGCCGAGGTCGCGGCCGGGGTGCTTCCAGGGATCGACGGTGCGAAGGGTGGTGTCGAGGAAGTTGCGGACGTGCTCGGTCTTTGTGACCTGGCTTTGGAGGGCCTGGCGAAGTTCGACTTCGGCGCGATGGGCGGCCTCGGCTTCGCTGAAGCGCTGCTCGGCGATGCGCTCGGCGTCGACGGCGCGGGACCAGAGCCAGACCATTCCCAGGCTGAACATGAGCGATGCGACGAAGAGGATGCTGACGGCGCGGACGACGACCTTGTAGCGATCGAGTTTTTTACGGACGGAGTACCAAGCGCTGTCGCGCTTGGCCTCGATGGGTTCGTCGGCGAGGTATCGGCGGATGTCGCGGGCGAGTTCGCCGGCGCTTTGGTAGCGACGGTCCGGCTCCTTGGAGAGGCACTTGAGGACGATGGTGGAGAGCTCGTCGCTGATGTCGCGGCGCAATTCGCGCGGGGGACGGGCGGGGGCGGATCGGATGGCTTCGAGGGCTTCGCGGAGGGAGCCGTCGAGCGGATAGGGAAATGCGCCGGTGAGCAGTTGATAAAAGACGACGCCGAGGGAATAGACGTCGCTGCGTACGTCGATGAGCTGAGTGGTGCCTTCGGCCTGCTCGGGGCTGGCCCAGGGGATTGAGCCCATGAAGCCGCCGGTCTGGCTCATCTTGGTCTCATCGGGGGCTGCGTCGGAGAGCTTGGCGAGGCCGAAGTCGAGGACGTGGGGCTCGCCGGCGCGGTCGATGCGGATGTTGCTGGGCTTGAGGTCGCGGTGGATGACGCCCTGCTGATGGGCGTGCTGGACGCCGTCGCAGATTTTGGCGAAGAGGGTGAGGCGTGCGCGCTCGGATTGGAAGTCGGAGGGGGAGGGGTCGGGTGCGCCTTTGCTTGTTCCGCGGGCGTCGTCGATCAGTTTGTCGAGGGCGAATCCTTCGATGTACTCCATGATGTAGTACATTCGGCCGTCGGCGGTGGTTCCGCAGTCGTAGACGCTGACGATGTTGGGATGTCGGAGGGTGGTGACGAGTTCGATTTCGCGCTCGAAGCGGCGACGGGCATCGCGGGAGGCGAGGGTGCCTTCGAGGAGAATCTTGATGGCGACGCGCCGGTGGGTGGAGACCTGAGTGCCGACGAAGACGACGCCCTGTCCGCCGCGCGCGAGTTCGGAGAGGTCTTCGTAACCGGGGATGGTGGGCAACTGGGCGGAGGCGCGGTGGATGCGGCGCACGTTGCGCAGCAGGTCTTCGTCCTGGCCGGTCCAATCGGAAGATGAGTCCATGGTGCGCTGGCCCCGATGATGACGAAT
>CAZCGF010000048.1:2240-6282 GCA_964498115.1 uncultured Planctomycetaceae bacterium
GCATCGGGCATCACGTATATCGTGCTTACCCTTGTGGGGTGGTCGAGCGTTCTCTTGTTCCTCAAGCATCTGACGCCGTACATCGACGCGTGGACGGCGAATGGGTGGCGGTATGGCATGTCGGCGCTGTTGTGGCTGCCGGTGCTTTTGGTCGGGGCGCGGGGCGGGACGCTGCCGGAGGGGATCTGGCGGCGGGCGCTGGTGCCGGCGCTGTTCAACTGCATGGCGCAGGTTTGCTTTGCGCAGGCGCCGTACTACATCGGCCCGGGGCTGGCGGGGTTTTTGCTGCGGATCAACATCGTATTCTCGACGGCGGGGGCGCTGATTTTGTTTGCGGATGAGCGGCCGCTTGCGCGGAGCCCGATGTTCTGGGGTGGATTGGTACTGGTTGTGGCGGGATCGATCGGGACGGTGTTGATGGGATCGACGCCGCTGGTGGGCGGGACGGCGACGGGGGTGATTTTGGGATTGGGTGCGGGGGCGTTTTACGGACTGTACGGGGTGTCGGTGCGCTACTGGATGCACGGGATTCGGCCGATGGTGTCGTTCGGGGCGATCTCGCTTTATACGGCGGCGGTGATGGTGTCGCTGATGATTTTCGTATCGCCGGGGCGCGGTGCGGGGGTGTTTGGGTTGTCGGGGTTTAACTGGATGATCCTGGTGATGTCGGCGCTGATCGGGATCGCGCTGGGGCACGTGTTTTATTATTCGGCGATCGCGCGGCTGGGCGTGGCGATTTCGGCGGCGGTGGTGCAGCTTGCGCCGTTTATCACGGGGGTGGCGTCGGTGCTGATTTTCGGTGAAGTGCTAACGTCGTGGCAGTGGATATGCGGCGTGATCATGGTGATGGGGGCGGGATCGCTGATTCACTCGGAGCGGGCGCGGCGCATGGCGACGACGTTTGAACCGGAACTGAGCGCTGCGCGCGAGGGCGGCAATGAAGAGGCGAATGCGGTGTGCGCTGCGCCGCGCGTGCCATGAGCGGGCCGCGCGGACTTGCGAAATTCGGCGACGCGGTTATACTACGTGTCCAATCTATGAGCTAAATACGGACTATTCGAGAACGCGCGCCGTTTGAAGGGAGATTCACCATGGCGAATCAGGGAGGATCGAAAAACAACAACAACAAGAAAAAGCCGGCTGCACAGGGATCGGAATCGTCCGCTGACAAGTCGGCGCGAGAGGCGGCGCAGAACGAGCGGCAGAATGAGGAGATCGTGATCGGCGGCAAGCGCATTTCGCTGGACGAGTTCAATTGCGAGATGAAGGTTCGCGCGCTGAAGCCGGAGGATTATGAGGAAGTCATCGATCTGCAATTGAAGTGCTTCCCGGGGATGAAGCCGTGGTCGCGCGAGCAGTGGGACAGTCAGCAGCAGATATTCGCCGAGGGGCAGATCTGCATTGAGTATGACGGGGACATCGTCGCATCGTCGAGCAGCCTGATCGTCGATTTCGATCACTACGACGCGTGGCAGGACTGGAAGAAGATTTCCGACGGGGGGTTCATTCGCAATCACGATCCGGAAGGCGACACGCTTTACGGGATTGAGATCATGGTCGATCCGGAGTGCCGGGGGATGAAGCTGGCGCGGCGATTGTACGAGGCGCGGAAGGAGCTGGCGCGGCAGCACAATCTTCAGCGGATCATTCTCGGCGGGCGCATACCGGGCTACGGCAAGAACGCGGCGAACATGTCGGCGCGGGAGTACGTCGAGCAGGTGGTCAAGAAGAACATGGTCGATCCGGTGCTGACGCCGCAGATCTCCAACGGATTTGTGCTGAAGCAGCTGATACCGAACTATATGCCGTCGGACAAGGAGTCCTGCGGGTACGCGACGTTTCTTGAATGGATCAACCTTGATTATGAGGAGGACACGACGCGGCGATTCCGGGCTGTGTCGATGGTTCGCATCTGCGTGGTTCAGTACATGATGCGGCGGGTGGCCTCGTTTGAGGAGTTCGCCAAGCAGTGCGAGTTCTTTACGGACGTCGCTTCGGATTACAAGTCGGACTTCATCGTGTTTCCGGAGTTGTTTACGACGCAGCTGTTGTCGCTGGTTCGGGCGAAGCGGCCGGGGCTGGCGGCGCGGAAGCTGTCGGAGTACACGCCGAAGTATCTCGACTTGTTTAACGATCTGGCGGTGAAATACAACGTGAACATCATCGGCGGGTCGCAGTTCACGTTTGAAGAGGACAATCTTTACAACGTCTCGTACCTGTTCCGGCGGAACGGCGTGATCGGCAGGCAGTACAAGATTCACGCGACGCCGAACGAGCGGAAGTGGTGGGGCGTTTCTCCGGGCTCGCGGGTTGAGGTGTTCGACACGGACCGCGGCAAGATTTCGATTCTAATCTGCTACGACATCGAGTTTCCGGAGTTGGCGCGGGTGGCGACGGCGAAGGGGGCGAACATCATCTTCGTGCCGTTCAACACGGACGAGCGCTACGGCTACCTTCGGGTGCGGCATTGTGCGCAGGCGCGGGCGATTGAGAACCAGGTGTACGTGGCGATCGCCGGGTGCACGGGCAATCTGCCGTTTGTGGAGAATGCCGACGTTCACTATGCGCAGTCGGGCGTGTTTACGCCGTCGGACTTCCCGTTTGCCAGAGACGCGGTGGCCTCGGAGAGCACGCCGAATATCGAGACGGTGATCATTCACGATGTCGACGTCGAGATGCTTCGGCGGCACCGGTTGTCGGGTACGGTTCGCACGTGGAATGACCGGCGGAAGGACCTTTATCGGGTGGTTTATCAGGAGCCGGGGGGCGAACGGCACGAGGTCTGATCGGGCGGCATCAGCGGTCGGAGCGGTTTTTTTCTTTTGGAGATCCAGCGCGGCGTGAACCTCCTGGCGACACCACGAGGGCGACGGACACTTTTTGCCGCGCTTTATTTCAGCGAGGGCGCGCCGGTCGGGTTTGTGTGGTGGGCGCTGCCGGCAATTCTGCGTGCCGAGGGGGTGGAAGTCGGCACGATCACGCAACTGACGTCGCTGCTGGTTCTGCCGTGGGGCATCAAGTTCATCTGGGCGCCGGTGGTGGACGTGCTACGGACGGCGCGGTGGGGGTTTCGATCGTGGATTGTGACGATGCAGATCGGCATGGGGCTGGCGCTGCTGCCGCTGGCGTTTACGTCGATCAAGGCGAGCATGGGGCTGGCGACGACGCTGCTGGTGCTTCATGCGTTTCTCGCGGCGACGCAGGACGCGGCGGTGGATGCGCTGTGTATCTCGGGCGTGCCTGAGGAAGAGCGCGGGCGGATCAACGGGTGGATGCAAGTGGGGTATCTCGGCGGGCGGGCGTTCTTCGGCGGTGTCGCGCTGGTGGCGATCGAGTGGATCGCCGAGGCGGGGCTGATCATCGCGCTGGTGGCGGCGGTGTGGTCGAGCTCGCTTTTGCTGATGTTCAGCGCTGAAGCGGCGGAAGCGGTGGATCGGCCGTCGCAGCGACTGGCGCGATATGTGCCGCTGATGAAGGAGGCGCTGGCGAGCCGGGTGACGTGGCTGGGTCTTATGTTTGCGCTGATTGGGGGATGCGGCTTTGAGGCGGTGGGGTCGGTGGCGGGGCCGCTTTTGATCGACAGCGGATTGGATCAGCGTTGGGTGGGAATCTTTTTTATTGTGTTTGCGCTGCCGGGGGCGCTGGCGGGCGGACGACTGGCCGATCGACTTGGACATCGCGGGGCGGTGACGTGGCTGGTTGCGGGGATGGCGGCGGTCATCGGGCTGATCGCGGCGGCGCTGATGATGAAGATCGGCGGGCTGGGGGCGCTGGTGGTGCTGATGGGTACGCTTTATGTGCTGATCGGGGCCTTTACGGCGTCGTCCTATGCGATGTTCATGGACATCACGCGGAAGGAACTGGGGGCGACGCAGTTCAGCGCGTACATGGGGGCGACGAACTTGTGTGAGGCGTGGTCGGCGCGGTCGATGGGAGGGCTGCACGGGCGATACGGGTATGGGCCGGCGTTTGGGATCATGGCGGCGGTTTCGCTGGTAGCGCTGCCGGTGCTGATGGCGCTGAAATCGAAGGTCGGCGGGAA
>CAZCGF010000048.1:6382-7524 GCA_964498115.1 uncultured Planctomycetaceae bacterium
GGGATTGAGGACTTTCGCAGTCCGGGGGGGTTCTGGACGCGGCATCAGCCGGTTTGGTTCGAGGACTTTTTGAATGACGCGGAGGCGCGGCGGCGGTTCTGGCGGCAGCGGCGGGAGATGATTCCGGGGATGCTGGCGGCGCGGCCGAATGCCGGGCACGCGGCACTGGCGAAGTTGGAAGAGACGGGGCGGCTTCGCGGGGTAATCACGCAGAACATCGACGAACTGCACCAGCGGGCGGGGAGTCGCAACGTGCTTGAGGTTCACGGGACGGCGATGAAGGTGCACTGTTTGTCGTGCGACAAGACCTGGCCGAGCGAGGAGATTCAGCGGCGACTGGAGGCGGGGGAGGAGGAGTTTGTCTGCGACGCGTGCGGCGGGCTGCTCAAGTCGCGGACTGTGTCGTTCGGTCAGACGCTGCCTGCGGCGGTGATGATGGAGGCGATGCAATGGGCGCGGCAGTGCGACTTGTTTATCGCGATGGGGTCGAGTTTGGTTGTGTATCCGGCGGCGTCGATTCCGGAGACGGCAAAGCGGAACCGGTCGAGACTGGTCATCATCAATCGCGATCCGACGCCGATGGACGGGGCGGCCGATCTGGTGATTCACGAGCCGATCGGCGAGACGATGAGCGCGGTGATGCGGGCGATGGATGAAAAGTGAGTCGCAGGGCGTAGAGGGGGGCGCCGGTCAGATCGAGCGGCGGCGTCGGCGAACGAGCAGGAGGGAGCCGGCGAGAAGGGCGAGGGTGGCCGGTTCGGGGACGGGGGTGTAGGAAACCGTGTCGATTCCGATGTAGTTGCTGCGGAGGCCGTTGGGTCCGCCGTTTTCAACGAAGTACCGGAATGCAAAGCGACCCATGGTGTTAGGGGCCGGAATGCCAGTCAGGGTCACATTGAACTGAAGCCATTGGTTGTCGAGGATATAGGTATCGGCGCCCTGGCCATAAGTGCTGTTGATATCGCGGAGGAGCATGGTGAAATCTCCCACGCTGGTGGCCGTCGCGCCGACGTTGACGCTTGCGCCGCCGGTGCTGAGGCGAAGCTGGAGTCGATCGGCGAATTGGGGGATGCCGGCCGCGGTGGCGGACTGTGCCCAAAAGCTGATTGTGTCGCCGTTATTAAAGGTGCGAACGGGCGACA
>CAZCGF010000048.1:7624-12183 GCA_964498115.1 uncultured Planctomycetaceae bacterium
CGAGTATTCTCGCGTCCTACGAGAGATAATGGTGCGCAATCTCCCTTCCGAATGACAAACGAACGCAGTGAGTCTGTATCGCTCCCACGCTTGGTGAGTGGCGGATACATCTCGTCGCGCTGTTGTCCCCACGGTCCGGGCACGGCCCGAACCACTTGTCTCATCACATGTTACTGGGTTTGGGGGCCTGAAGTCAAACGAGGCGGCCTAAATATCGGGGATTATCGGAATTGAGGAGCAGCCCGAATTGTGCGGAGTGGCACATTCGAGTCGTCCATAGGGGAAGTTGGGTGAGGCGGGCGGAGGATTTCACAGATTCTTATTCGGACGAACCCCGAGTATGCCACGCCAGAATTGTGGGGGCGCGATCGATTTGGCGGGGGCCGAAATGGAAATGGCCGCCGGTTGCCTCAAAAAAAAAAAGGAAGGCCGCCCCCCGACCGAGAGCGGCCCTCCACACATGAAGAAAGCTGTTCGGCGATGCGTGACCGCCGAGGAAAAATCATCTGGCTGAGAACAGGCCGCGCTTGCGACGGATGAGCGTCAACGCGCCGATGGCGGCCATGACGGCGGTTGCGGGCTCCGGGACGCCGGGCGTGTAGAAGAGAAAGTCGCGGGTGTAACCGTTGCCGCCGTCGGGACCCATGAGCCAGCCGTTACCGGTGACGACGTCCCACTGAGCGCCGGTGAAGACGTTTGGGTCGAGGCGATGGCGGAACTGGAGATTGAACGGGTCGGCGCCGCCGCCGGGGCTCTTGCCGGTGAAGGATCGCGGGCCGTTGTAGATGGCGGTCTGCATGCCTTCGTTGAAGAGCGGGGTCAGGGTGAGTTCCAGGGCGCCGAAGGTGATGGCGTTATTGCTGATGCCGGCGTCGATGAGCTGCTGGAGCATGTCGGCGCTGGGAAGGGTGGCTGAGCCGAGGGCGCTTCCCTGGCCGTCGATCTGCTTGAAGATGGCGGAGATGCTCCAGAGCTGATCGGTGGCGTCAAAGCCGGAGTTGCCGCTGTAGACCGTCGCGCCGCCGTTGCTGCTTTGAAGGTGGGCGATGGTGCCGGTTATTTTGGCAAATTCGGTATCGGGCGTGATCGGGCCGGCTGGGTCGAAGAACTCCATCTGGACATCGACGAAGTGGAAGGTCTGAAGTTTGCCGTTATCGAGGCGCAGGCCGTAGTCTTTGGCATCGACGGCGTTGGTGTTGGCGGATGCGTTGCCATTGGGGTGCGAGAAGAGCTGCACCGAGAAGAGGCTGTATGCCTCGGCGGAATTGGGCGCGGCCGAAAAGACGAGCGCGGCAGCCAATGACGCGTAGCAGATTCCTTTGAACTTCATGAGCGTGTCCCCCTGTCGCCTGGTTCGTGACTCAGCGGCTCGTTGCCGCTGATCCCTCCGTCCCCCTCGCGCCGCGTCAACGTCGCGGCAGGGAAAGACATGACAGTTTGGGTGCCCCGGGGGGATGGGTCCGCTTTGAAAGTGGGTCGGCGCGGCGCGGGTTTGCGGACGATCGCGGGCTAAGTGCCGGGGTGACGTGGAGATGACGCCGAGGGTCCGAGTCGGGCAGCTCCGATATGCCATGGGGACTCGGTATTGTGGGGTGACGATGCAACGCGGAGTGGTCGGGCGGGTCGTAGCGGCGCGCCGCATGCGTGCGCCGCGGCGACCATTCGTAGCAACATTCGACGCGGATGCAGCAGACTTATATTGGGACGAGCCTCGCAAATATGAGGCAATGACGGGCTATATGAGCGCGATTCGACGGGCGCGATCGGCTGCTTTATTCTAGCGAGGATGGATCGGCGGACCCGAAATCAACTGTGCACGTGGCTCATCGTCCTGGGCCTCGGCAATTTCATGGTCTATGCGGTCGGCTACGCGATCATCGGCGGGGACGCGCCGAACGGCTATGTGAAGCATATCGAGACGGGCCCGGTCTATTACGTTCGCGGTCACTTCGTGCATCGGCAGATCGGATACGAGCAGGACGTGCCGAAGTGGGTGTGGGTTTACAGCTACGTCCATTCGATCAGCATCTGGCCGTCGATCGCGGCGGTGCTTTTGGCGATGCTGGTGCTGGCGCGGCCGCACATCATGGCGACTTATCAGCGGGGGATGGTCTCGGGTGCGACGCTGATTACGATCATGGCGACGGTGATCGTGCTGGTCACGACGACGGTCATGATTCTGTTCATCGTTGATTTCATCCGCCGGATTACCTGACATCGTGAAGGAAAGCGTGGCGAAAACGACCGCAGAACCGCTGGAAGCCGTGATCGGCCGGGCGATCCCGTCGTATGAGTCGCGGCCTCAGCAGACGGCGATGGCGTCGGCGGTGGGTCGTGCGCTGGCGGAGCATCGGCATCTATTGGTCGAAGCGGGCACCGGGGTGGGCAAGAGCTTTGCGTATCTGCTGCCGGTGATTGAGACGGTTCGGGAGCGGCGGTGCAAGGTCGTCATCTCCACTTATACGATTTCGCTTCAGGAGCAGTTGATCGAGAAGGATATTCCGGCGCTGGTGAAGGCGGTCGGCATTCCGCTGAAGGCGGTGCTGGTGAAGGGGCGGCAGAATTACCTGGGGCTGCGGCGGCTGATGCAGACGAGCCGTCGGCAGAAGACGGTATTCTCGAATCCATCCGATCTTGAGCAATTGCACCAAATCGAAGACTGGGCCTACGAGACGAAGGACGGTTCGCTTTCCGATCTGGGGTTTCAGCCGCTGACGCAGCTTTGGCAGCGGGTGCGGAGCGAGAGCAACAATTGCATGGGTTCGAGCTGTGCGACGTACGACACGTGTTTCTATCAGCGTGCGCGGCGGAAGGTGGAGGATGCGGACATCCTTGTCGTCAATCACGCGCTGTTCTTCGCCGACCTGGCGCTGCGACGGGCGAACGTCTCGATCCTGCCGGACTACGAGCATGTCGTTTTCGACGAGGCGCACAATATCGAGGCGGTGGCCAGCGACCACTTCGGGCAGACGATCTCGCCGACGCAGGTGCATCATCTGCTCAGCGCCATTCACAATCCACAGACGGGGCGCGGGTTCATCGGCATGCTGGGCTGCGAGTCGGCGGTGAAGGCATCGACGAACGCCCATCGGGCGGCGGATGCATTTTTTGACGAGCTTGGCTCGCTGGCATCGGGTGGACGCGGGACGACGCGACTAAACGGGCCGCCGAAGATTCACGATTCGCTGAGCCCGGCGCTAAGGGAGCTGGCGGGGGAGTTGAAGGCGCTGAAGGGTCGATTCGACAGGCCAGACGATCAGTTTGAGTTGACGTCGTTTGTCGATCGATGCACTGAGATGGCGGGGGCATTGGAGACGATGCTGAAACAGTCGAGTGAGGGGCAGGTCTATTGGCTGGAGTCGGCGCGAGGTGGGGAGACGGGGGCAAGGCAGGGCCGGCGGCAGGCGACACTTCGTGCGGCCCCGCTGAGCGTGGCGGAGGTGCTTCGCGAGGAGCTGTTTGAGAAGGTGAAGTCGGTGGTGCTGACCAGCGCGACGCTTTCGACCGGGGGTGGGCAGGGGTTCTCGTATTTGCGGAAGCGACTGGGGATCGACGAGGCGGATGAGCTGCAGCTCGATTCGCCGTTTGACTATATGAACCAGGTGACGCTTCACGTTGAGGCGGCGCTGCCGGAGCCGAGCGATCCTGCTTTTGTCGGCGCCGCGGTCGAGCGGGCGAAAGAGTATCTGCTGGCCACTCGGGGTCGGGCGTTTGTGCTTTTCACCAGCTACGACGCGCTGAACAGGTCGGCGGCGCTACTGGAGAGTTTTTGCGAGCAGCACGATCTGACGCTGCTCGTGCAGGGGCAGGGGCTTCCGCGCGGGCAGATGATCGAGCAATTTCGCAGGACGCCGGGGGCGGTCATTCTGGGGACCGACTCGTTCTGGCAGGGGGTGGATGTGCCGGGCGAGGCGCTGCAGACGGTGATCATTACCAAGCTGCCGTTTACCGCGCCGGACCAGCCGCTGCTCGCAGCCCGAAGCGATGCCATTCGCGCGACGGGCGGCGAGCCGTTCAACGAGCTTCAGGTGCCGGAGGCGGTGCTGAAGCTCAAGCAGGGGTTTGGCCGGTTGATTCGGACGGGAACGGATCGTGGGGTGGTGGTGATCATGGACCGGCGGATCAAGACGAAGGGATATGGGCGGCGGTTCCTTGAGGCGCTTCCTCGGTGCCGTGTCGAGTATCACTAGGCATGTGAAATCCGTGTGTCCGGCGACGGGTCGCGTAGGGATGGGCGCTTCGGGGTTTTGGGACGCACACCAAGTGTCGCGTCTCGACGGCGTCGATGGCCGGTTGGGCGATGGGCCGAATCATTGGCAAATTGCCTCGACTTTGGTGGGCGGGCCGTCCGCGAGGTCGCGAATCTTGATTAGCCCCGAAAACGCCGTAAAATAGGATCGATACGGTTTTTGCGCCAGGTTCACGCCTCCGGAGGATCGCAAGGACCATCGAGCCCTGCCTGCCGAGGCTCCCGTTCCGACCGGAAAACCGGCGGTACGCAAATTAATCACTCCGCAAGGGATCGCCATGGATTCCAAAACGCACCACGAAGAACTCAA
>CAZCGF010000048.1:12283-23153 GCA_964498115.1 uncultured Planctomycetaceae bacterium
GAGCCGCCGCTGACGTCGAAGGAAATCGAAGACATGGTCTTCGAGGTGATTACCGAGAATCAGAAGAAGTACTTCTACGAGAACGGTGCCCTGGACTTCGCCCATCAGATTCCCGGGTCCGATCGATTCCGCTTTAACGTTTTTCGACAGCGCGGGTCTACCTCGGTGGCGGCGCGGCGGGTGACGTCCAAGATCGCCGATTTTGAGGAACTGCTCCTGCCGCCGGTACTGAAGGAAGTTTCCAAGCTGCAGCAGGGACTGGTCCTGCTCGCGGGCATCACCGGATCGGGTAAGTCGACGACGATCGCGGCGATGATCAATTACATCAACAAGACGCGGGCCTGCCATATCGTGACGCTGGAAGACCCCATTGAGTATGTCTTCACGGACGACAAGGCTTTCATCAACCAGCGTGAGATCGGGATCGACGTCAAAGATTTTCATCAGGCGCTGAAGTACCTGATGCGCGAGGACCCGGACGTGGTGCTGGTCGGCGAGATGCGCGATCGCGACACGTTTGAGGCGGCGATCCATGCGGCGGAGACGGGCCACCTTTGCTTCGGGACGATTCACGCGTCGAGCACTTCGCAGACGATGACGCGCATTCTCGATCTGTTCCCCGAGGACGCGCGGGCCCAGGTTCGGCAGGCGCTGATGTTCAACCTCAAGGCGGTGGTCGCTCAGAAGCTGCTGCCGTGTATTCACCCGTCGCGGCCGCGTGTCCCTTGCTGCGAAATCATGATCGCGAATCCGTCGATTCGAAAGTTGATCGCCGAGGGCCGCGACTTTGAGATCACGACGGTGCTGAAGAACTCACTTGAAGAGGGGATGCAGGACTTCACCGAGGCGCTTTATAACCTGGTGCAGCAGGAGTACCTGGACATTCGCATTGCCCTTGAGGTGGCGCCGAACCCGGATGAGTTGAAGATGCGTATGAAGGGCATCCGCTCTGGCGGGCGCGGTATGTTGGGATAAGCGGGCTTGGTGCGAGCCGAGCCCATTTTGCGGCTGATGTGAGAGATTGGAGAGCGAGTCGTTTTCCATCCGGATTCCCGGACCTTTTCTTCAAATGCGGCCGTGACCGGCTGCGCTCCGGGCCATTAGCTTGCATTGCGTAGGAGTATTAAGGAGGCCGCCGTCCGTAGTCCGCGACGGGGCGGCTTGAAATCGCGTATAATCGTGTCCAATTGGGCATAGGGCCAGACGATGCCGAGACTCGAAATCAAATCCAAGGGATCACCCGACCAGATCGTGGAGTTCAGCGACGGCGCTGTTTCGATCGGCCGCCAGGAAGGCAACCAGATTGTTCTGAAGGATGCGTCGGCCTCGCGGAAGCACTGCGTCATCGAACGGCGAAACGGGCAGATCACCATCCGCGACCTCGATACGCGCAACGGCACGTGGATGGGAGAAAACAAGATCATCGAGGCGATGCTCGAGCTGGGAGACGAGATTCGAATCGGCGCGACGATCATTCGCCTGTTGCCGGATGTGCTGGACGCTGAAGGCGACGAGGGGACGCCGGTCGCCAGCATCATCGAAGAAGACACGATCCCGGAGGAGCTGCCGCAGACTTCGCTGGACCGGACGGTCGTTTCGACGACGCTGGCGGTTCGGGCGATTGCGAGCGGCGCGCTGGCCAAGCAGCTCAATACGCTGATGCAAGCGTGTGTACACGTGCCGGTTCCAGCGGGAGCCCCGCAGGCGAGCAAAGACGTCCGCCTGATGAATCGCAAGTCGGAGCCGGTGAAGCTGAGCGAGCACTCGAAGGCCAGCGAGGCGTTCGAGGCGCTTCAGCAGATGCTGTTCGCGGCGTTTCGGACGCGGGCGACGGATATTCACGTGGAGGCGAAGGCAGAGGTCTATGCCCTGCGGTTTCGCATCGACGGAATCATGCAGGCGGTCGGCGAGATCACTTCCAAGATGGCGCTGGCGATCCTGAACGTGATCAAGATCCTCTGCGAGATCGACATCGCCAAGCGCAACGTGGTTCAGGAAGGCAACTTCGCGGTTGAGTTGCCGACGCGGCGAGTAGATTTCCGCGTGAACATGACGCCGACCGTCCACGGCCAGAAGCTGGCCCTGCGGTTTCTCGATGCCGGGGCCGTGCCGAAGCAGTTCGAAAACCTGGGCATGGAATACGACGCGGTGTCGGAGCTGAATCGCATCTGCGAGCAGGACGCGGGGATGATCATCCTCGCGGGGCCGACCGGCAGCGGCAAAACGACGACGATGTACACGGCGCTTCAGCAGATCAACGCGCTGACGCGGAACATCGTGACGATCGAGGACCCAGTCGAATACGAGCTGGCCAATACAACGCAGATATCCATCAATGCCAAGCAGGGCGTGACGTTTTCGTCGGTCCTTGCCTCGGTGCTTCGGCAGGACCCCGACGTGATTCTGGTGGGCGAGGTTCGCGATCAGGAGACGGCGAAGCTGGCGATGCAGGCGGCGACGACCGGTCACCTGGTGCTGACGACGCTGCATGCCCGGGACACGATCGGCACGGTGTTTCGCTTGATCGACCTGGGTATTGAGCCTTTTCTCGTGGCGAATGCGGTGACGCTGTGCATTTCGCAGCGTCTGGTTCGCGTGCTCTGTCCGCAATGCAAGCGGCCCTACAAGCCGGACGCGAAGACGATCCGCCGGATGAACCTTGAAGGGCGATCGTTCGGCGATTTCTACGAGGCGGTCGGCTGCAAGAAGTGCATGTCGACGGGTTTTCGTGGCCGCATCGCATTGTTTGAGATGTTGTTGTTTACGCCTGCCGTCCGCGACGTGGTGCTTTCCGGGCCCACCATCGGTGAGATCAGGAAGGCCGCCGGCGAATGGATGTTCAGCACGCTGCTCGACGCCGGCTACAAGAAAGTCATCGAGGGAATCACGACGGCCCAGGAAGTGGAGCGCGTGGCCGCGACGCACTGATCGGGCGTTTGCGGCGGATCATCGTTTTGGCGCGCCAATCCGGCCCTCCATTCCCCAAGCTTCGCAGGCGCATTCATGCTGATCGAACTTCACTGTACGTGCGGCCATCGGCAGGCTCTATCACCGGAAAAGCTGCCTCCCAAAGTCCGTTGTTCCGCCTGTAAGAATGCGCTGAAATTCTGCGGCTCGGTCAGGAATCTGAGCGACGTGAAGTGGCTGACCGTCGGCGGGCAGACCGGTGCGCCGCGACTGGCGATTCCCATTCCGCTGGGCGTGGCAGTGACGCTGGGTCGTTCGCCATCGGGTTGGCTTTCGCTGCCGGGCGAAGACATTGAGGATGCCCAGACGGAATTGCAGGTCGCCGAGGACGGGCGCGTGCTTGTGAAGCACATGGCCGGGGACGGCGGAACATGGATCAATCGTGCCCGCGTCGTTGAGGGGGTTCTGGGCGAAAAGGACCGGCTTCGCATCGGTCCGTACGTCATGGGGCTGCTGACGCACGATGCGATCATCGCAACGATGCAGGCGACGTTGGAGGACGACGTCGAGGTAGAGGTCGAAGTCGAGGTCGAAGTCGAGGTCGAGGACTCAGGGCCGAAAGCGAAGGGTGGAAGGGGAAAGCGCCGGGAGGCTGACGAAGACGCTGATCTGGATCGCGAGGTGCGCAGGGCCTCGGCCGACGACGATGATGCCGGCGGCCTGATTGACTATCAGTCGGGGTGGTCGACGGGTCAGAAAATTCGTATGGTCGTTTCGGTGGCGCTGATTCTTGGCGTGACGGGCTATCTGGCGAAGGGGTATTTCTTCCCGCCGATTTCCGAGGAGATGCCGAGCGAGACGATTTTCTTTTGTCCGGCTGACGGGACGCCGGTGAGGAGTGAGTGGAGCGCGTCCTCGGGAGCGCCGAAGTGCCCGGTCTGCGGGCAGCGGTGCGTGGGCGAGTTGAAGTACAAGTCGGAGGTCACGCCGGCAGCGGCTCGCGCGGCTCAGGCAGCGACGACGCAGGCGGCCCCGGCGGAGAAATCATCCGCGGAGGTAACCGCGTCGCAGCCGACGACCAAGCCGGTCAAGAAGCGCAGCAGCAAGAAAAAGAATACGAAGAAGAAGAGAAAGCCCAGGAAAAAGCCGGAGAGTGGAGGCTCAAATTGACGAACTGCCGTGACATGATGCGCTGCGAGGGCTCATTGCGCATGTGGCGACAACGCGACCGATTCGCCCGGCGGCGCGAGGGGTTCACCCTGATCGAGTTGCTCACGGTGATGGCAATCATCTCGATTCTCATCGCCATATTGCTTCCGTCGCTTTCCGGGGCAAGGAATCAGGGGCGAATCACGAAGTGTCGGGCGAACGTGCGTGAGCTGGCCAGCGCCACGCTGCGGTATATCAGTCAGGAGGGCGATCGATTCCCGGCGGTCGCCGATTGCACCGAGACCGAGTGCGTCTATTGGAACGGGCATCAGTACTTCGGCTGGAACGGCAAGACGCTTAGTCCGCACGGGACGCAGTGGGTGCGGAGCATCAATAAGGAACTCGGATTGGAATTGCAGGAGCCGGCGGCCGGGAACGCGGGGCTTGCCGAGTGTCCTTCGGATTCCGGTGCGCCCGGTCAGACGGGGACATCGGACAAGCTCTTCACGGCGCTTGGCACCAGTTACGCGATGAATCCGATTCTGTGCCAGGGGAATGTCTCCGACTGGAAGTATCGGGAGAAGGACATCTCGGTAAGCCAGATCATTCAGCCGGCGCAGAAAGTCCTCGTCGCGGACCATATCGCATTCGGACTGACCTATAACGGATTCTGGACCGCGATACGGCCGGGGTGGCACGACACGTTTCGACCCGCCGCGGTGGTCGGCTTTATCGACGGTCACGCGGACTACGTGAAGGGCCGCGGAACGTTGAAGGAATGGCATTGGTACGGCGAGGCGACCGGGGCGGGGTTTGTTCGGGAGCTTAAGACGAAGGTGAACTGGAACGTTTATCAAGAGTCGCAATAGGACCGCGGGGAAGGGTCCGGTAGTCGGCGGGCTCATTCAATAAGAGAAGGAGCGTGGATGACCTGCAGATTGATTATTGTCCGCCGGGAACATCGCTGGACCGAATGAGTTCTGTGTTCCTAGAATCATCGGGAAAAGTCTGAATCCAACAGAATTCGCTAAGCATATGCCGAGAATCGAAGTAGTGGCTGATGGGGAATCGACCATGGTTCCCTTCCGAGGCGTCGCCGTCACGATCGGTCGCCAGGACGACAATGACATCGTTCTGGCGGATACCAAGGCATCGCGGCGTCATTGTCGCATCGAGTATGTCGGCGGCCGATACCGTGTTCGGGATTTGTCGAGCCACAACGGCACTTGGATCGGACACGACAAGGTTCAGGAGCGAAATCTCCAGTTTGGTCAGGCCATTCGAATCGGCTCAACGTACATTCGCCTCGTGCAGGATCCGAATGACCTCGTGGCGAATTCCATGCTCCCCAATCTCGAGGAATTCGAAGACGGCTTCTCAGAGGCAAAGGCTCTTGACGTACTTACGGGCGGAAGATCCGCTGAGGCGGCGGCTGAGACCGGTGATCAGCCGTCATCCGAACATCGTCATCGGAGCCCATTCCTGATCAGCCTCGGTGAACGCGCGATTGCCAGGGCGCTGCCGGCCAAAGCCGGCGATCTGGGCATCCACAATTCGAGTCGCGAGCCGATCGTGTCCGAGCTTGAGGAGGCTCCGCAGATTCGACAGGCCATGCATTGGCTTCGTGAACTCTTGTACTCCGCCATCGCCGCCGACGCCGCGTCGATTCATATCGAGCCGCAATCTCGCGTCTATCTGCTTCGGTTTCGCATTGATGGCTTTCTGCATACCGTCGGGGAGGCCCCGATTCGAGAAGCCCGATGCGTGGTTGAGGTGATCCGTCGACTCTGTGAGCTCGAGGTGCGCCCTGAGCTTCTGACGGAGACCGGGCGGTTCGGGGTTGAGTCCACACCGAATGAGTTTTTCGATTACCGGGCGCATTTTGCGTCCACGGGTCTAGGTCAGCGCGTCGTGCTGACTCGGATCGATGCTTCGCTGATTACCTGCCAGCTCGAGTCGCTGGGTCTTGATCTGGACTCGGTAGCCGCGCTATCACGCGTGCTTGAGCGGCAACAGGGCCTTCTGCTGTTTTGCGGTCCATCGGGCAGCGGGAAGACGACGACGTCTTACTGCGCGGCCGGGACCATCGACCCCGAGGGGCACAGCATCGCCATTGTTGAAGAGGCGCGCGAGTATCCGCTTGCGGCCGCGATTCGGCTGTCATCCGACATGTACGTCAAAAAGCGATTCGCGGAATGGCTGCGAGAGGCGATTTCGCAGGACCCGGACGTGATTCTGGTGAGCCGACTCGCGGATCGTGACACGGCGTCATTGGCACTCGACGCCGGCATCAACGGGCGGCTGGTTTTGACAACGATGGATGCGCCGAGCGTGGAGACGGCGATTCAGCGCCTGCTCGGATGGGGCGTGGAGCCTTACCTGATCGCCAACGGCTTGTCGATCGTGACTTCGCAGCGGCTCATAAGGACGCTGTGTCCGGCGTGTCGCAGGCAGTACGAGCCGGACGCGGCGGTACTGGAAAAGCGCGGGCTTGCGGGTCATCCGCACGGCGCGTTTTACGACGCGGTGGGATGTGCGAAGTGTCTGAGGACGGGGTTCCGGGGACAGACGGGCGTGTTTGAAGTGGTACAGTTCAACCAGGCGCTGCGCGACGTGATCGTCGGTCGCCCGGGAGCGGTCGAGCTTCGGCGCGCGGTGTCGGCCCAGACGAATCAGACGATTCAGGAGTCGGCCTACAAGCAGGTCATCGACGGGACGACCACGCTTCCAGAGGCGGACCGCGTCCTGCCTTCGGACTGACGATCTCGCCCGAGGCCGGCGCTGTGATTCCCTTGTGAAGGCAGGCCGGACGCCGATAACCGACGGACCGCCGGCGCGATTGATCGTAGAGTGGATAAGGCGTAAAATGCATGCTCGTCGCCGGTGACTCCGTGGGGGTTGATCGGGGACCGTACTGCGGGTCAACGACCTAAAAGCAGCGGCGAGTACACTCCCCCTGACAGGGTGGAAACACAAACGGCGGTGGAACCGCGTGACTCACCTACCCGGCAGCTAGACCAGCCCCAGGGCTCGATCCAACACTGACGAGCGAAGCACATGGCGCGAATCAGAAAGAAGCTCGGCGAGATTCTTCAGGAGAAGCAGCTCGTCTCGAAAGAGAACGCCGATAAGGCCGCCGAATACGGTCTGAATAATCGAAAGCGCATCGGCGAGGCGCTGATCGAGCTGGAACTCGTCTCCGAAGAGGACGTGACGAAGGCCCTCGCCTCGCAGTTCGGCATGGAGTACGTCGAAGTCTCCCGCCAGACGGTGAGCCCGGACGCGCTTCAACTGATCCCCGAGAAGATCATCAAGAGCAACCAGATCCTGCCGATGAGCAGCGACAACGGGAAGATGAAGGTCATCATCCCGGACCCGCTGGACCTCGACACGATCGACATGCTTCGATTCCGTACGGGAGTGAGCGACGTCGTCCCGGTGCTGGCGCCGCGCGGGCGCATTAAGGCCTACATCGACAAGTATCTGTCCGGTGCGGAGCGCTCGCTCGACGAACTGTCGCGCAGTCTTGACGCGTCGGTTGACGCCTCGCTCGACCAGGAAGCCAGGGATGCCAAGAAGGCCGAATCGGACGACCCGGACGCCCCGATCATCAAGCTGATCAACATGATGATCGGCGAGGCAGTGCGGACGCGATCGAGCGATATTCACGTCGAACCGATGGCGGACCGGGTGCGGGTGCGTTATCGCGTGGACGGTGTCTGCGTGGAGCGCGAGAACGTGCCCAAGCGGCTTCAGAACGCCGTCACGACTCGTATGAAGATCATGGCGGGTGTCGACATTGCCGAACGGCGCGTGCCGCAGGACGGCCGCATCAAGATGCGCATCGGCGGCAAGGACATTGACTTTCGCGTGAGCTGCTGTCCGGCGGTGCACGGCGAGTCGATCGTGCTTCGTATTCTGCGACCCGACTCGGCGGCGGTGGGCGTCCAGCAACTGGGCCTCGAGCCGGATGACTACGAGAAGTTTTTGAAGGTGATCTCGCGGCCCAACGGCATCTTCCTCGTCACCGGGCCGACGGGTTCCGGTAAGACGACGACGCTGTACGCGGCGCTGCAGGATTTGAATCGCCCCGACAAGAAGATCATCACTGCGGAAGACCCGGTGGAATACGTCTTTCCGGGAATGAATCAGTGCCAGGTGCGCGAGGACATTGGCCTGGGATTCGACAAGATTCTGCGGTCGATGCTTCGCCAGGCGCCGAACGTGATCCTCGTCGGTGAAATTCGCGACCTCGTCGTCGGTGAAATCGCCATTCAGGCGGCGCTGACCGGCCACCTCGTGTTCAGCACGCTGCACACCAATGACGCGCCGAGCGCGATTACGCGCTTGACCGACATGGGGATCAAGCCGTTTCTGATTGCCTCGTCGATCCAGGCGATCATGGCTCAGCGACTCGTACGAACACTGTGCAAGGAATGCAAGCAGGTCGATACGAAGCCGGAGCCGGCGTTGGTGCGCCTCTGCGGATTCACCATGGACCAGCTCGCGGGACAGACCATCTATAAGGCGGTCGGCTGCTCGCACTGCAATAATTCGGGCTATCGCGGGCGACAGGGCATCTTTGAGATGCTGATCATGAACCAGGAGCTGCGCGAGCTGGCGTTCAACCGGGCCAGCGTCACGCAGGTGCGAAAGGCCGCCCGGGCGACGGGCATGAACACGCTGCTTCACGACGGACAGCGAAAGATTCTCCGAGGCGTGACATCGATCGAGGAAGTGACTCGCATCACCCAGGCCGAGGTGGAGGTCTGACGCGCAGGCGATCGGACTCAAAAGGGCACGGCGCAGTGCGTCGCGATCAGGACGATTGAGGGATTATGGCAACCATTCACATTGATCGAATCCTTGATACCTGCATCAAGAAAGGCGCATCGGACATCCACCTTTCGGTGGGGCGTCCGCCGGTGTTGCGGCTTCACGGCCGGCTTCGCCAGCTTGAGACGAAGTCATTGGACCCGGAAGACTGCGTTGCGCTGATGAAGTCGATCACGCCCGACCGCAATCAGCAGGAGCTCCAGGAAGAGGGGGGAACCGACTTCGGTTTTGCCTTCGGCGACTCGGCGCGCTTCCGCGTTTCGATCTTCCGTCAGAAGGGCAACGTCTCGATCGTCCTTCGGCAGATTCCGAGCAAGTTTCTGTCGTTCGATGAGATCGGTCTGCCGCCGATCATTCGGTCGCTCTGCCGGCGACCGCGCGGCCTGTTCCTGGTGACGGGACCGACCGGCTCGGGCAAGACGACCACGCTGGCGTCGATGCTCAATTACATCAACAACGAGATGGACCGGCATATCGTGACGGTCGAGGACCCGATCGAGTATTACCACTCTCACAAGAAGAGCCTGATCAATCAACGCGAAGTGGGCAACGACGTGCCGAGCTTTGCCGAGGCCCTGCGTCGCGTGCTTCGCTCGGACCCGGACGTGATTCTGGTCGGTGAAATGCGCGACCTCGAAACGATCTCCAACGCGATCCTCGCGGCGGAAACGGGCCATTTGGTCTTCAGCACGCTGCACACGACCGGCTGCCAGGGAACGGTCAACCGAATCATCGACGCTTTCCCGCACGAGCAGCAGGATCAGATTCGCGTTCAACTTTCGACGTCGCTGATCGCCATCCTGTCGCAGGCCCTGATGCCGCGCAAGCCGTCGGGCATGGTGGCGGCTTATGAGTTTCTAGTGGTGACGGCGGCGATCTCCAACCTGATTCGCGAGAACAAGACCTTCCGTATCGACTCCGCGATTCAGACCGGAAAGAAGTACGGCATGCAGCTTCTCGATGACCACCTGTGGTCGCTGTTCGAGCGGGGGCAGATCGAGGCTGACGAGATGCTCGACAAGGCGCGCAACGCCAGCGAATTGCAGGACAAACTCGACAAGGCCGGCAAGCTGCACGAGGCCGGCGACGCGATGATTCAGATTCGCGGCGACAAGGGCGACGAGGGGGCCGAGGGGAAGGAAAAAAAGTAACCGGGATCGCCGCGGCGAACTCGGGGCGCTTGGATACAGAGGGAGAGGTTGAAGATGGCCGGAAGCTCCAGCGGCAGCTCAAGCACGAAACCCTACAAGGGTCGTCCGCTCGGCCGCATCCTCATCAAGATGGGCAAGGTGAACCGCGAGAAGGTTCACGAGGCCCTGGCCATTCAGAAGAGCAACCGCGGCCCGATCGGCCGTATTCTCATCGACCTGGGCTACATCAAGGAGGCCGATCTCCATTTCGCGCTGGCCGCGCAGATCGGCATGGAGCCGGTCAATCTCGACACCATCGACGTCAATCCGGATACGGTGAAGCTGGTTCCGAACCAGATGGCCAACACCTACCGGATCATTCCGATCGACTTCAACGCCGATTCAAAGACGCTCAGCATCGCCATCGCCTCGCCGGATAATTTTCAGGCGACGGACGATCTGCAAAAGCTGCTCGGCTATCGAATCAAGGCGCTGATCGCAACCGACGATCAGATCACCGCCTCCCTGGCCCGGTACTACCCGGAAGGCAATGCCGAGTCGCTGAACGATCTGATCGGCCAGGTGCAGAAGGACGGTGATCTGGCGAAGTTTGAGGGTCGCGGCGAATCGATCGACCTTGAAGACTTGAAAGAGCTGGTCGATTCGAACCCGGTCAAGCAATTACTCAACCTGGTGCTGCTCACGGCGATTCGCGATCACGCGAGCGACGTCCACTTTGAGCCGTTTGAAAACGAGTACAAGCTCCGCTACCGCATTGACGGCGTGCTTTATGAAATGGTGCCGCCGCCGCGATTTTTGTCGATGGCCATCGCCAGCCGCATCAAGGT
>CAZCGF010000049.1:0-21898 GCA_964498115.1 uncultured Planctomycetaceae bacterium
CGCGAGGTGACATTAGGCGAAAAAAGTTTTGGCGGACGATCGCAACTTGCGCGGCGGGCGTGTGTTGGGGCGGTTTGGGTTTTGGGCGGTTTTTCGTGAAAACCAGCAAGGTGAAACACGACGGGTGTATGCCCGAATGAGCACGGAAAAACTCGGGAAAGTTCGTTTGTAAGTCCTTGAAAAACGCGCCGGGAAGGTGACACGGTGAAATGAATGTCAGGCCGGCGCGGCGCGGTGGGACCGTATCGATGTCTGACAAGACAACTGGGCGCAAGTTGGCGGTGGGCGCGAGCATTGCATAGGAGATTCTTGCTCCGCGTGCGCGCCTTGTGGTTGTGGTTCTCGATCACACGGGAGGTCGCGGCGGCATAACACTGTTCATTGCCTGAGCCGGGCGCCGGCCTTCAGTCGGCCAACGGAGGGCTCGGAGCGGATTGCACTCGATCATCATTTTCTATCACTCAGCGCCTTCAGTGTGGAACCCGATCTGCTTCCGCTTGGGTTCCGGCGGGGGCTCCATGAGCGCTCGAATTGCGTCAAAGACAACCTTAAACTGGGCATCGTATTTGCTCTCGAGCGTCACTAGCTTTCGGGCGAGGTCGGCATGCGTGGCCAGAATGCGACGCAACCGGACAAACGTCCTCATAATCTCAATATTCACATTGACAGCACGCTTGCTTTTCAGGACGCTCGAAAGCATTGCCACCCCCTGCTCCGTAAACGCATAAGGGGCGTATCGGCGGCCTCCGCGCCCACTCCGCTTTGAGGTCACAATCTGTGATCTCAAATTATCGTGCTCGGATTTCGTTAGCCGAAACATGAAGTCCGATGGAAAGCGGCTGATATTTCGCTTAACAGCCTGCACAAGCGATCTGGTTTGTACGCCGTAAAGGACGGCAAGATCGCTATCCAGCATCACCCGTTCATTGCGAATCGAGAAAATGCGCTGCTCAATTCGCTCGCCGAGCACTGTCGCCTGATCGTCGGCCATCGGCAATTGCCCTTAGTTGGTTGGGATTGGAAATGTTCCTTCCGGCCCATTTGCCCGCGCCCCCCGCATTCTAATCCCTTCGCGGATTTGTCACTCGGGCGATAGGCCAGCCCAACCCGGGGGGGGCGACGACATTCATTCGCTCAGGTTTGAGGGAAAGCCATTCCGGACAATCATGGATTCTCGCGTGAGCACAGGCCAATGCAGGGTGTCCCGGGGAAACGGCCAAGACACCGCTTGCGGCTCGTAGTAGCCGCTGACTCGTGTACGTCACCCTGATTGCAATTGGGGGCAGGCTTAAGAGTGGTTCCAGGGCGGACCTACTCCACCGTCACGCTCTTTGCGAGGTTGCGGGGTTTGTCCACGTCGCAGCCGCGGAGGACGGCGGCGTGGTAGGCGAGGAGCTGGAGCGGGACGATCGTCACCAGCGGCTGGAGCGGCTCGGGGACGTCCGGCACGTAGAAGACGTGCTCGGCGAGGCGGCCGATCTCGGTGTCGCCCTCGGTGGCGACGGCGATGACCCGGCCGCTGCGGGCGCGAACCTCTTCGATGTTGCTGATGATCTTTTCGTACTGGCTGTTCTTCGTGGCGATGAAGACGACGGGCATGTCCTTGGTGATGAGGGCGATCGGGCCGTGCTTGATTTCGGCGGCGGGCATTCCCTCGGCGTGGATGTAGGAGATTTCCTTGAGCTTCAGGGCGCCTTCGAGCGCGGTGGGATAGTTGTAGCCACGACCCAGATAGAGCCAGTTCTCGGCGTCCTTATATCTCTCGGCAACGCGGCGGATTTCCTGGCTCTGAGCGGTGATGCTGCGGATCTTCTCGGGAATCGCCTCCAGGGCGTTGAGGTAGTGCAGCAGATCGGCTTGCGACAGGTGCTTGCGCCGACCCATGTAGAGAGCCATCATGGTGAGGACCAGCACCTGACCCAGATAGGCCTTGGTGCTGGCGACACCGATTTCGGGGCCGACGTGAAGATAGACGCCGGCGTCGGTCTCGCGCGCGATCGTGGAACCGACGGCGTTGACGACGCCGAGGGCCAGCGCGCCCTTCTCGCGCGCTTCGCGCAGGGCGGAAAGGGTGTCGGCGGTCTCGCCGGACTGGCTGATCGCGACAACGACCGTGCCGGGCTCGATCGTCGGGTTGCGATAGCGGAATTCGGAGGCGTATTCGACCTCGGTCGGGATGCGGGCAAGCTGCTCGAAGAGATACTCGCCGACGAGGCCGGCGTGCCATGCGGTGCCGCAACCGGTGAGGATGAGGCGCTTGGTCTGCACGAGTTCTCGTGCCTGGTTGGCCAGGCCGCCGAGGTGGATGCGGCCGTCGGCCACGTTGACGCGGCCGCGCATGCCGTCGGAGAGGCACTCGGGCTGCTCCATGATCTCCTTGAGCATGAAGTGCTCGTGGCCGCCGAGCTCGATGTCTTCGAGGGAGAGCTCCAGCTCCGTCACTTCCTTGGTGACGGGCAGGGCGTCGAGGGTCGTGGTGCGGAAGCCGTCATCCCAGACGACGGCCATCTCGCCATCGGAGAGATAGATGACCTGCGTCATGTGCTGCACGATGGCGGCGGCGTCGGAGGCCACGACGTATTCGCCGTCGCCGATGCCGAGGATGAGCGGGCTACCCTTGCGGGCCGCGACGATCTTGCCGGGCTCCTCGGAACAGAGCACGGCGAGGCCGTAGGTGCCGCGGACGTCGCGCAATGCCGCGCGGACCGCCGACTCAATGTCGTCGTTGTAGAAATGCCCGATGAGCTGGGCCAGGACTTCGGTGTCGGTTTCGCTTTTGAACTCGACGCCGCGATGTTCGAGGTAGGTGCGGAGGGCCTGGTAGTTTTCGATGATGCCGTTGTGGATGATGGCGATGCGTCCGCTGGAATCGACATGGGGGTGGGCGTTGAGATCGTTGGGCGCGCCGTGGGTCGCCCAGCGCGTGTGGCTGATGCCGCAGGTGCCCTGCATGGCTTCGGCGCTGATGGTCGCTTCGAGGACGGAGATTCGGCCCGCTTTCTTGCGCACGTTGAGGTGGCCGTTGGACTGGATGGCGATGCCGGAGGAGTCGTAGCCGCGGTATTCGAGGCGCTTGAGCCCCTCAAGAAGGATGGGCTGCGCCTGCCTGAAGCCGGTGTAACCTACGATTCCGCACATTCGGGCTATCTCCTGAATCGCCGCCGGCGAGGTGAAGACGGGCTAGCGTCCTTCGTCCCCGCGGCTGACATTCGTTTTCATCGGTCAGCCGCCGGACGGGGCCAAGCTTCCGTATTATATGACCATGGCGACCGGGACGCGAAGGGCCCCCACTCGACATCCTGTGATACGGCCGGGGCATTGGCGGGGTTCGGCGGCATTGAGGGATCGCCTCGGCGGCCCGCTTTCGCCCGATATGAAGGGCCGCTGGGGTGCGGATGGAGGATTCTGGTCGGTCGCGTTGGCCGGGGATCAAAAAAAGAAGAGGCCGGCGCGTGGCGCCGGCCTCTTCGCGATAAGTGGTCTTGCGGGTGGGTTAGTAGCGGTCGCGCCGACCGCCGCCACCGCCGCCGCTGCGGTTTTCCTTGGGCTTGGCCTCATTGACCTTGAGAGCGCGGCCGGCATGATCCTTGCCGTCCAGGGCCGAGATGGCCGCCTGGGCCTCGCCGTCCGAGCTCATTTCGACGAAACCGAAGCCCTTGCTGCGGTTTGTGTCGCGATCGATGATGACCTGCGCACTGACGATCGCGCCGTGTGCGGAGAACAACTGCTGAAGATCAGAGTCGTTCACGTCGAAGCCGAGGTTTCCAACATACAGTTTCTTGCCCATTTCATTTCCTTTTTTGATTGGGCCGATCAATCCGTTCGTTTTGCTTTCAGGATTGATATTGAAAGAGTCCTACATTCCGGACCAAAGAGGAAAGGCGCGAGAGAGAAGAATGCAGGGAGCGAGAAGTCGTCAGACTTGACACATGGCCTGAAAGCTCGGTCGTCGTACCAACCGGAGCAAACTGTAGTCGGAATGACGCGGCATGTCCAACAAAAAGGCGCGTATCGACGCTAATACGCCGTTTCTGAGTCGGAATCGACGTTTTGCGCCGGCGCGCTTCGGCCGTGCCAGACCGGCAGGCCCCTCAGTCGATCCATGAACAATTCGTGCGTTGTCTCGTCGTCATCGTTGAAATCAAACAGCGCCGACATCGCCACCATCTCTGTATTGGGTTGAAACGCGGTGGCGAAGTGGCGCCGTTTCGCGAAATGTCTGCTCATGGGTTCGAAGAGTTTGCAGGCCCGTTTCCAGCCGAACAGGTGGCAAAGGCCGCCGACGATGTCCCAGGAAACGGCGGTATCGTCGTCGTAATGAACCGCGTTGCCTTCTGCATCCACCGCATCCATGCCCCGGCACCAGTTGGTTTCGACATCAAAAAGGGCGATTAAACGGTCTTTCTCGTCCTGAATCATACCAATCCGCTTTCCGATCCCCACGATACCTTGGACACAATCGACGCACATACCCAATCGAAAAGCAGCCGTGCTCGGGAGTGGGAATCATGCCGGGGCGGGCGCTCGATGGACTTACGATGAACATTATAGCCGCTATATCCCTGATTGAGTGGTGCGATTACAATCCGCCGGTCATCGAACCTTCCACTCTCGAGATTTCCCCATGCGAATCGTCCTGATCAATCCGATTGCGCGGCGCACTCAGGGTTATCACACCATCGGGAGCAAGATTCCCCAGCTTGCGCTTCAGGTGCTCGCACAACTGGTGCCCGCGGAGCACAGCGTCGATCTGATTGACGAGTTGTTCGGCACCGAGTGCACTGACGAGCGCGTGCGCCGGGGGAACTACGACCTTGTCGGCGTGACCTCTTATACCAGCGGCGCGACGCGGGCCTATGAGATTGCAGAGCAGTGCCGGCGCGAGGGCATCACCTGCATCATCGGCGGGCCGCACGCTTCGGCCATGCCGGAGGAAGCGATCCAATTCTTCGACTCGGTGGCGATCGGTGAATGTGACGAGATTTTCGGGAAGATTCTCGCCGACGCGGCCGCGGGTAATCTGCAGAAGTTCTATCACGGCACCCTGCCGGACCTTGAGGTGACGGGCTATGGTCGGGCGCGGCAGGATCTCCAGCCGCTCAACGGCGAGTACGACGTTTCGGCGATTCAGACGTCGCGCGGCTGTCCGGTGGGCTGCGAGTATTGCAGCGTGACGAAGTTCAACGGCGCGCCGATTCGCCGCCGGCGCATGGAGGATGTGATCGACGAGTGGTTCAAGACCACCAAGCCGTTCATGTTCGTGGTCGATGACAATTTCTTCGGGGTCGGCGAGAAGCACGCCATCTGGGCGAAAGAGCTCCTTCGCAAGATCATCGCGGAAGGCCATCGTCGAAGCCGGGTTGCCGCCGCCCTGAAGCGGGCCCCCGCGGTGCGGCGACTATTGGGTTTTGCGCCTCGGCTTTGGTTCAGCCAGACGACTATCAACATGGGCGACGATCCTGAAGGGCTGGCGCTTTCCAATGAGGCGGGCTGCGTCGGAATGCTCGTCGGCTTTGAGACGTTTAACAGCGACAACCTCAAGGACTTCCACAAGGGCGTCAATCGCAAGAACCTCGAGCGATACCAGACGCTCGTGCGCGGATTTCAGCGCGAGGGAATCTCCGTCTTCGGCGGCTTTATCATCGGGGCCGACGCGGATGATGAGAACACGGTCGCGGCGACCGCGCTGCAGGCCGTGCAGGTCGGCATCGACACGATTCAGATCACCAACCTCACGCCGCTGCCGGGCACCAAGATGTACGATCGCTACGTGGAAGAGGGCCGCATCTTCGCCACGAATTATCCGCAGGACTGGGAGCGCTACACGTTCGTCGAGACGGTTTACAACCCGAAAAACATGACCGCGGAGAAGCTGGACGAGGCGATTTTTGAGCTGCGGCACCTCGCGGCTCGCGAGAGCTGGGTGTGGAAGCGAACGATCCGCACGCTTTGGCGGACGCGCAGCCTGTCGACGGCGGCGTTCATTCACGGGATGAACGTGGGTTGGAAGCGCATGGCGAAGATACAGTCGCCGCGCGACGAGGAGCGCTTCGGCCTGCACATCGGCGAGAGCGAACGGACGACGCGGATTCGCCAGGCGTTTCGCATGTTCCAGAGGAAGTGGGCTCCGACCAGCCTCTCGGTACAGGGCACGCCGGTCAGTTGAGCGGCGCCTTCGCCCTATCACGAATTCCATAAAGCATTGCATTTTCGGCGTTTACGCCCATTGGCGCCCTGCCGCCCGCTTACCGACCACTAAAAATGTCTTGACAATAATATTATTCGGCCGTATCTTTCTGGAAACGCCTATGTGGGCGTCTTTCGGAGATTTGAGATGGCTGAGGCGGCGCTTCAACTGGTTCAGGGGGTCGAGCAGGCGGCGGCGCTGCTCAACCCGATTCGTCTCAAGCTGCTGGGCCGGCTCGACGGCGAAAAGTCCGCGAGCTCGCTGGCCCGCGAGATGAATCTGCCGCGGCAGAAGCTCAACTATCACCTTCGCGAACTTGAGAAGGCGGGCTACGTTCAGTACACCGGCGAGCGCAAGCGCGGCAACTGCGTCGAGCGGCTGGTGAAGGCGACGGCGCGGTCTTATCTCATCAGTCCCGAGGCGCTTGGCGAGCTGGCGAGCGACCCGAGCCGGATTCCCGATCGCATTTCCGCTTCGTACATGGTGGCCGTCGCGGCGCGGACGATTCGCGACATGGCCGTGCTGCAGCGGCGCGCTGCCCGGGCAGGGAAACGACTCGCCACGCTCAATCTTCAGGCCGATGTGCGATTCGCCAGCGCCGCGGATCGCAATGCATTCTCCGAGGAGCTGGCGAACTCGGTCGCACAGCTCGTTGCCAAGTACCACCATGACGACGCGCCGGGCGGCCGGTTGTTTCGATTTTTTCTGGGCGCGTATCCCGCCATCACGAAACAGGAAGACGACCCGGGCGACGCCGCTGACGCTTCCGTCAACATGGAGTGAGAATAGTGAGCAAGTCGAAAGGCCCGCGATCGATTGAGAAGGAGATTCGCATCCTCGCGCCGGTTGATGCTGTTTGGAAGGCACTGACCGATGCGGAGGAGCTTACGCGATGGTTTCCGCTTGAGGCGAAGGTGTCGCCGGGCGAGGGCGGGGCCGTTTGGATGTCGTGGAAGAACGAGTTTCAGTTCAACACGCCGATCGCCGCGTGGGAGCCGAACAAACGGCTGCGGCTGATCTATATGGAGCCGACGCCTGCCGCCAAGCCGGGTGAGCCGGGCATGCCGTTTGAAGTGCCGTTTCAGGTGGCACTCGACTACCACCTCGAAGGCCGATCGGGCGAGACGGTGCTGCGGCTGGTTCACTCGGGGTTTTCGAGCGAGGCGTCGTGGGACGGGCAGTACGACGGCACGGTCAGCGGGTGGGACTTTCAGCTCGGCGGGCTCAAGCTTTATCTGGAGCGGCACATGGGGACGCCGCGGCGCTGCGTTGTCTGCCGCGCGGCGATTCCGCACATGCCGGTCGCGGAGGCGTGGCAGAAGATCATGGGGCTGCGGGGGCTGATCGCGGTGGAGCATCCCGCGCCGAGCGCGGCGCACGAGCGCTACGCGATGACAACGGCGAGCGGCGATCGATTCGAGGGGATTGTCGATTCGTATTCGCCGCCTCGCGACTTCAGTGCGACGGCGACCAACTGGAACGACGCGTGGCTGCGACTGCACATCGACGACATCGCCCTGTTCTGTCGGCGCGATGTCAATCTGTGGATCTCGACATATGGACTGCCCGATGAGCGCGTGACGGGTCTGCAGGAGCGGCTCGACGGGCTGTTTGCTGAATTGTTTGCGCCGCCGGCGACTTCGGGCGCGTAAGCGCACGAGCGCATGTCGGCGATTGGATTGAGTCGTGTTATTGAGGCGAGCCGGAGAGGTTTTGAGATGAGTCGGTTGAAACTGGGAATCGCGCCGGTGCTCGTCGTGGGCGTCATTGTGGCGGCGGCGCAGTCGGAACAGGGCCCGAGCAAGGGGAGCCGGGAACAGCCAATCGGAGAGACGAAAATGGGCGTCAAGCAAACGCGAACGGTCGAGACGGAACTGGAGATCCATGCGCCGGTCGATGCCGTGTGGAAGGCACTGACGGACGCTGACGAGTTGACGCGGTGGTTTCCGCTTCACGCGAAAGTGAAGCCCGGCAAGGGCGGATCGATGTGGGTCTCGTGGGGGCAGCCGTTTGAGGGCGAGTCCACGATTGAGATATGGGAGCCGGGCCAACGCCTGCGAACCGGCTGGCCGTTCACGGCGGATCCCGGCGGTGACGCGCGGCCGCTGGTGGTCGATTACTTCCTCGAGGGGCGCGGCGGCAAGACGTCGCTGCGGCTCGTGCACTCGGGCTTCGGCGTCGGCGCGAAGTGGGACGGGGAGTATGACGGCGTGACGCGCGGCTGGGCCTTTGAGCTGCGCGGCCTGCGGCACTACCTCGAGCACCACGCGGGCAAGGATCGGCGGGCCATCTGGGTGAGCAAGCCGACCTCGTTGAGCCCTGCGGAGGCGATCGCGCGCGTCATCGGACCGGAGGGCCGGGTCATTCGCGGGAGCATTGAAGGGCTCAAGGAAGGCGATGCGTATCGGCTTGAGCTGGTCGGGATGAATCAGCACATCGAGGGCGTCGTTGATATCAACATGCGGCCGCGCTCGTTCGCGGCGACGGTGAAGAACCTGAACAACGCGTACTTCCGCTGCGACATGGAGAACTGCGGCGGGAGCGAGATGGTCTGGGTGTGGTTCTCGACGTATGGGCTCGACGCCGCCACGGCGGACAAGCTGCAGGCGACGGTTGAGGCGAATGTGGCGAAGGCGCTGGCGGAGTGAGCGGCGCCGCGGCGCTTTGACGAGCGGCTGCGCGAGAGACAAGAAGCCCGGAAGAAGCAGGCTCGCCCTTTCCGGGATTTTTTTGAAGGCCTGCGGATGCGTGTCCGCGGGCCTTCTTTTTTTGCTGGGGGTAGTTGACGGGGGGCGAATACGACGTGCGGGGGAGCGCCTCCTGAAGCGCTGGGGGCGCGTTTTTGAAGGTGACATATAGTGACACAGCGCGCAGCGGGCGGAGCGCAACTCGCGTGGCAGTCGCGTGTTGGGGTGGCATGTGGTTTTGGTGGTTTTTTTGGTGACATTGGGGCGAATCCTGGTGTCTGGCTGGTTGCATGGATTCATAGAGTCGGCGGCGGCAATTCTGATCAGATAGTTTCATGTCCCAAATACAAGACTTGCTCCGCGTCCGCGCCTTCGGGTTTAGGCCGGTAATTGGTTACGAGCATGCTCGGGCCAATGGAATCAGCCATGAGCCGCCGGTATCCTGGGCGCCGATGGGTAGTCAGGTGAATAGCAAAGGGCGGCGCGAGCCGCTCTTGGAGCCTAGGTAATGCCCGCGTTTTTCGACGAGCGTGCCGCGCGGTTTATTGAACTTAGTCCCGATTTGATTATTGGGCAGCTCTCTCAACGGACATCTGATGCTGGGTTTTTTCAGCAGCTTAGCTCTCAAGTTGACGCATGGCGCGCACAGATTACCTGCATACAGTGCGCGCTTGCCGCACTGGCAAATATTAGAAGCGTCGCCAACTGGCACGTGCTTCTTGAGTACCCGATCCCGCGCCGTGCGAAAAGGATTGACGCGGTCCTTCTCGCTGCTGGAGTGATATTGGTTCTGGAATTCAAGATTGGATCTAAGGACTTTGATCGCCAGTCCGTTGTTCAAGTCGAGGACTACTGTCTCGATATTCGTGATTTTCACAAATCAAGCGATGGCAGATCGATAGTTCCCGTCCTCGTTGCAACGGGGGCTCGACAGGTAACGAGCATACATGACGACAATGTGGACCGAGTAAAGCCGGTATGGCTCTCAAACTCAGAAGCTCTCGCCGAGACAATCAATACAGTACTTGATCGGTATTCAGTTGACACCGAGAGCTCCATTGACGGTTTCGAGTGGAATCATAGTGATTACTCGCCCACTCCCACGATCATTGAGTCGGCACAATCGCTCTACGCAGGCAAGAATGTTAAAGAGATTACTCAGTGTCATGCGGGGGCGGCGAATCTCACGAGCACAAGCGAGACTATACTGAAAACCGCAGAGCTCGCCAGAACCTACAGGAAAAAGCTGATTTGCTTTGTGACAGGTGTTCCGGGTTCGGGAAAGACACTTGCGGGCCTCAATATTGTCCATAATCGCCAGTTACATGATGGGGACCTCGGCGTCTTCATGTCGGGGAATATTCCGCTCGTGCGAGTTCTGAGGGCAGCATTGGCGCGCGACCACTCACGTCGCAAGAAAGATTCCAAGTCAGAATCAAGGCGAAAGGTGTCGACTTTTATTCAGGTCGTGAAAGACTTCATAAAAGCCTACATCGACGAGAAAGGCAAAGTCCCCGTTGATCGAATTGTTGTCTTTGATGAGGCGCAGCGCGCGTGGAACGCAGAACAGTCCAATCGTAAGTTTGGCCATCAGTTCTCCGAGCCCGAGATGATGCTAGAAATCTTAGATCGGCATCAAGATTGGGCTGTTTTGGTGGCCCTGGTTGGAAATGGCCAAGAGATTCATACAGGGGAGGCTGGCCTTTCAGAGTGGGGCCGGGCAATTGAAAAGCGATTTAGCCATTGGCATGTCGTCGTTTCACCAAGCCTGACGGATTCCAAGGGCTTCGGCGCCGGCGCATTATTTCCAGATGGCGCGGCCTCCGGAATCTCAATCACTAAGAATCAATCGCTGCATCTCAGTGTGCCTCTGCGGTCCTACAAGGCCGAAGCATTGTCCGACTTTGTGACTTCACTGCTCGCGAATGATTCTGCCCGTTGCAAGGTAATTGCCGCGAAAATGCGCGACTACCCCATGTTCCTGACTCGCGATCTTGGTGCGGCCAAAAAGTGGCTTCGGATACGAAAGCGCGGGAGTCGGCGAATCGGCCTTGTGGCGAGCAGTGGAGCCCGGCGGCTTAGGGCGCATGGACTTGATGTAAGAGCCGAACTTGACGTTGAGAACTGGTTTTTGAATTCCGAAGACGACGTAAGGTCCTCCTATTTTCTCGAAGTGCCAGCTACCGAATTCGGTATTCAAGGCCTGGAACTCGACTGGACTGGAGTGTGTTGGGGTGGAGACTTGGTTCCCAATGGGAAACAGTGGCTTTGGCGTTCATTTATGGGGACAAAGTGGCAAATCGTACGGAACGAGGTAAAACAACAGTTCATCATCAATAAGTACCGCGTGCTACTTACTCGGGCTCGTGAAGGCATGGTGATCTGGGTACCAGTCGGCGACGAGAGCGACTCAACTCGTCCCCAAAAGCACTACGACGCGATTGCATCATATCTTGTCGAGTGTGGAGTCTGTCCGTTTTCGCCTTGAACAGACGACTATTGACTCTAATTCTCGATCGAGCTGTTAAGTGCCTGGAAGATGCTGCGCAAACCTACGGTCATCGGGCCCGATCGCGGCGGATCAGCCGCGGAGGAGGCGGCTTTGGGCGGGGGCTTGCATGACCTTGGGCATGGCCACGCGGTCGGGCCAGGTCATGATGTCGACGTAGGAGCGGTTCATGTCGATGCGGCCCGACTGGCGGTAGAGCGTCTCGAGGAGGATGAGCTTCTGATCGGCGGAGATTTCGGTGCCGACGTCTTCGCCCGGCGGGCGGCCCCACCAGATGCGGCTGCCGGGCAGGTCGGTGGCGAGCTCGATGTGCGGACGGCTGCGATCGCGCCGGCCGCGATAGTTGCCGACGTGGACGCTGGTGATCTGATGGCGGAACGGCCTGCCGTCGAGCAGGGAGACGAGATTGAGGGCGCCGGCCAGATCGTCGCCGGGCCAGGGGGCGCCGATTGGGGGCGGCGAGCCGGTGACGCCTTCGATCACCAGCATGGCCGTCGAGCGGCAGTCGGAGATGTCGTATCGACCCGGCAGGCGGACGCCTTCGGCATCCACCAGGTAGCCGACCTTGCGATGCTGGACCCATGCGGCGGGCATGCGGAAGTGACACTTGATTGTCACCTCGCCGGAGGGATCGATGCGGACGCGATCGACCGACTTGACCCAGCCGATGCCGGGATCGGCAAGGGCGGTGCCGAGGCGCTCGGCGAGGGAGCGGTCGAGCATGCGATCGGTGGATTGCAGATCGAGGGTGCGGGCGAGGCTGTCGAGGACGTGGCGGTTTTCCGGCAGGCGCAGCCACGGCGGCAGCTCGACCCACTTGAGACTGAGCGGACGGTCGTAAGCGGCGAAGGCATGGACGCGATTCTCCAGCCGGGAGAGCGACCAGCCGACGGCCAGCGGAATGAGCAGGATGAGGACGAGCTTGAGCCAGCTTTTGGCGGGCCAGGCGGCGAGCGCGGAATGGACGCGCTCCCATCGCTCCGCCAGTGAGGCGAGGACGGGATTAGGAGCGCTTTTGGATTTTTTGGACGATCTGCCCAATGGAACCGTGCCCCGTAAAAAGCGAGCGAGCCGATCGGCCTATCTGGCGAACTTCCGCCGGATCGCCGAATCGATCAAAAACTGGCACATCTGCGGCATCGGAACCCCCGCCCTGGCCGCGGCCTTCGGCAGGAGGGAATGGCTGGTCATGCCGGGGACGACGTTGACCTCAAGGATGTAGGGCTCCATGCGGTCGGTGTCCACGCGCCAATCGACCCGGGAGAAATCCCGGCAGCCCAGGCCGACGTGGGCCTCAAGGCTGAGTTGCTCCATCCGCTCCAGGAGGTCGCTGGGCAGGTCGATGTCGAAGACGTACTCCGTATCTTCATCGACATATTTAGCCTCGTAGTTGTAGAAGTCCCGGCGGGTGCGGATCTCGATCGGGGGGAGGGCCTGATCGCCGAGGATGCCGATGGTGATCTCCTTGCCGGGGATGTACTCCTCCACCATGCCGTCGCCATAGGCGGCGAGGACATCGTCGATGGCCGGGCGGAACTGCTCGAAATCTCGGACGATGTGGCAATGGAGGCTGCTGCCCTCTTTGACGGGCTTCACCACGACGGGCAGGCTCCAGGCGGCCATGGCCTCGCGGACGGTGTCGCGGGTGGCGATGTCGTATCGCGGCGTGGGCAGGCCCAGCTCGGCGAACTTCTTTTTGGATAGATACTTATTCATCGCCAGGGCGCAGGCGTCGCTGCCGGAGCCGGTGAAGGCGATCTTGCGGCGCTCGAGGATTTCCTGGACGTCGCCGTCCTCGCCGAAGCGGCCGTGGAGGGCGATGAAGACGCAATCGACGGTGCGGGCGAGGGCGCCGAGGTTTTCCGGGGCGATGTCTTCGAGATAGACGCTGTGACCCATTTGCTCCAGGGCGGCAGTGACGGTGCGGCCGCTGGTGAGGCTGACGTCGCGTTCACCGCTGGGGCCTCCGGCGAGGACGGTGACGGCGAGCTTCTGGTTGGTGGCGGCTCGAAGTATCCTGCCGGCGTCGAATCGAATGCTGGTTGCGGCCACGTTGGGACTCCCTTCATTGCAAATATACACCATCGACCTCCGGTCGATGGCGATCAACGCGCCGCGGGCGGCGCGGAATTACCATATTTTGACTTCCGGCTCCAATCGGATGCCACACTGATCCTCGACGCGCTGCCCGACGAGGCGGATCAGATTAATGACATCAGAGGCTCGGCCGCCGGGGTCGGCGAGCACGAAGTTGGCATGACGATCGGAGACATAGGCACTGCCGAGTCGCATGCCCTTGAGGCCGGCGCGGTCGATGATTTCACCGGCGGATCGGCCGTTGGGGTTTCTGAAGATGCAACCGACGCTCTGGGCGCCGAGGGGGGGCTGGGTGTTCTGCTTGTACATCCATATCTCGCGGAAGCGCAGCTCGAGATCGACGGGATCGACTTCGCGCAGCTCGAAGACGGCGCTGGTGACGCAGTCGGCGCCGAGGGAGCAGTGGCGATAGCCGAACTCGAGGTCGTCGTGATCGCGGTCGTAGAGCTTTCCGTCGGGGCCTGCGACGCGGACGCGCTGGACGGCGGCGCCGATTTCGCCGTAGCGACCGCCGCAGTTCATGGCGATGCCGCCGCCGACGGTGCCGGGGATTCCGGCGAGATTCTCGAGGCCGGCGAGGCCGAGGCGGACGGTCTTGCGGATGAGCTTGGTCATGTCTACGCCGCCGCCGGCGAAGACGCGCGAACCTTCGACGCGCGTGTCAACGAATTCGCCGGCGTCGAGGCGAATGACGACGCCGGTGACGCCTTCATCGGGAACGATAATGTTCGCGCCGAGGCCGAGGAGCCGGACGGGTGTGCCGGAGTCGCGGCACCTTCGGATGACGGCGGCGAGCTGGCTCTCGGATTGCGGAGAGATCAGGTACTCGGCGGGGCCGCCGAGGTGAAACCAGGTGAGCGGGGCGAGCGGGACATTCCGCCTGCATACGCTCTCAGGCAAGTCGTCGAACAAGTTCATCGGCGATTTTCCATACGTCTCCGGCGCCCATGGTCATGACGACGTCGCCCGATCGGGCGTGGGTCGCGACATATTCGACGATTTCTTCGTGGCCGGGAAGGTACTTGGCGTCGCAATTGTTGGCGCAGACGCGTTCGACCAGATGGCGGCTGGAAATGGCGTTCTGCTCGGCCTCGCTGTCCCGGACGAAATAGATGTCGGGGACGAGGAGGTGGTCGGCCTGGCCGAAGCTTCGGGCAAAGTCGTCGAGGAGGAAGCGGGTTCGGGAATGCTGGTGCGGCTGGAAGATGACCCAGAGCTTTCGGTTGGGGTAGTGCTCGCGGACGGCGCGGAGGGTGACCTGGACCTCGGTGGGGTGGTGGCCGTAGTCGTCGAGGATGAGGATTCCGCCGGCCTCGCCGCGTTTGTAGAGCCGCCGGGCTGCGCCGGCGAACTTCGAGAGTGCCGATGCGATGACATCCGGGGCGACGCCGGCGTGATGGGCGAGGGCGGTCGCGGCAAGGGCATTGGAGACCTGATGCCGGCCGGGAAGATTATCCAGGGACACGGCGGCAAACGGGCGACCGTCCTTGAGGATCGTGAACTGATAGCAGCCTTCGACGGAGCGGATGTCGACGGCGCGCCAGGTAAGCCCCTCGGAAGTTCCAAAAGTCTCGACGGGGGCAGCGATGCCTTTGAGGGCGGCGGTGACGTTTGCGTCTTCGCCGTTGGCGATGACGGCGCCGTCGTCGGGCACGAGCTCGGCCAGGTCACGGAAGGCGGTGACGATGTCCTGAATGCCGTGGAAGTAGTCGAGGTGGTCTTCCTCGATGTTCAGAATCGCGGCGTAGCGCGGGAAGAGATTGAGGAATGACCGGTCGTACTCACATGCCTCGGCGACGAAGTGCGCGCCGTCGCCGACGGCGGAGGAACCGTCGAGCTGAGGGACGTCTGCGCCGACGACGAAGGTCGGATCGGCCTTTGCGTGTCGGAGGATGAAGGCGACGAGCGCGGTGGTGGTGCTCTTGCCGTGGGTGCCGGAAATGGCGATGCCGGTGCGGAGCTTCATGACCTGACCGAGCATCTGGGCGTAGGTCATTATTTGCAGGCCGCGGCGGACGGCTTCGGCGTATTCGGGGTTTTCGCGTTTGACGGCGGCGGAGGCGACAACGATGTTGCAGTCGGAGGGGACGTTGATCGGGGCGTGGCCGATGGCGATGGCGGCGCCGAGCTCTTCGAGGCGGCCCTGTGCCTTAAATCCCTGACGATCGGAGCCGCTAAGGACTGCGCCGCACCTGAGCAGGACGCCGGCGAGGCCGGACATGCCGGAGCCGCCGATTCCGATGAGGTGGACACGCTTACCGGCGTAGGGGCCTGACCAATGCTGGTGCTGAGCGTTTCTAAGTTGACGTGAGCCGGAAAGAGTAGAGGTATCCAGAGACATCCGTGAGGGGCCTACAACGCTTGACATGCTGGCCCACCTCCATGTGAGACCGCCCGGGGCTTTGCAGCGGCGAATCAATGTGAATATTTCCTTTGCGCTCCGAGACGGGAGCGAAAAAGGGCTGCGCCGCCGCATGCCAGGGACGCCCATCCCCGCCGCCGCCCCCTCGATTCGACGCATCCTACTCGGATACGCGGCGAAATCGCAAGGAGTTCCGAACCAATTCGCCCAAGAACAGCGATTTCATCCGGCGTTGCGGCGGGCGTCGGCACATGCATTGGCCCCCGAACACTGGTGCGGTGCAACGTAAGGATATCGGGATGAATTGGATCGATTCTTGAGGCAGTGAGCGAATGCTGCGCGTGGCTTTCAGTCGTTGGGCGGAAGAGCAGAGGCGGGCGCGAAATCAGCCCTGGATCTGGATGCTGGCCAGACCGCTGGGGACGTCGTCGCAGAACTCGAAAATCTTGTCCAGTCCGGTGACCAGAAGGACACCCCACGCCCCGGTGTTGATTCCGCAGAGGCGAAGTTCGGCCTTGTGTGAGTTCATGGACTTTCGGAGTTTGAGGAGCTTGGCGATATTCGAGGAGTTGAGAAAATTGACGCCCCGGAAGTCGAGAACCACGTGGGTCTTGGGCCGCTTTTCGACGGCTTCCTGGAGGGCATTGAGGTCGTCGGAAAACAGGGGGTCGTCCTGCAATTCGGCAAGGATAATCTCGTCTGACCAATCCTTAATGGACATGAGGCGGGCTTCTCTGCAATTGAGCGCTTGCTTACCGGGACGGCTGGCCAAACTATCCCCAGCGTCTCCCGCTGTCAACGGCAGGCTAATTTCCGGTGTCTGGGGGCCTCAGGAAGGGTTGAAGGCGGCGGATGGTCTTTTCTCCCATGCCGGAAATTGGGTCCAGATCGGCGGCCGAGCGGAAGATGGGGCCTGAGATGGTCGGGTCGGATTCTCCGCGGGCACGGAACTCGATGATTCGGCGGGCCAGCGATTCGCCGATGCCAGGAAGCTGGGATAGCTCGAACCAATGTGCTGTGTTGGGGTCAATGCCCTTTGTGACGAGGGTGTTGTGGGCACCGGGACTGCGAAGCGGCGCGCGGAGATGCCTTGCCCCCAGCAGAACGACACATGCAGTGCATATGAGGATTGAGGCGAGCCGGGCGCGACGAAGGTCGTGGGCTGAGAAGTCGTGCGCCTTGCTCGGCTTAGCGATGTGGTTCATGGCGCAATGCCTCGGATTCGGAATCTAAAGAAGTAGTATCACAGCGGGGCATGTGGGGCAATCTATTGGGGGCCGGAAATGGTGCGGTTTGGGGGGCCGTGGGGTTCATAATCTGCGCGTCGCTGATGCAATAAGTGCCTGTTAGTTCTAAGCTAACCTTCATACGAATGGCAGGTCTAATCCTACCGATGGCATACATGGGATTCATCAGTGTGGATTGGGCCTGGCGGGGACATCGCTCCGTTTCGACGGAGGAGGGGTCATCTGCGTGCCCGTCGTCAGTTGGCGGCTACGATTCCCGTGGAAACCGATTCATGAAGCTCATTCAGGAAACGCTTGGTCGCCTCGATCGTTCCGGGCCCGGGGTAAGGAGCCGGGGTTCGGTCGTAGGCCTGGCTCATGACCGCGGCGCGGCGGAGCCATCGCCGCTCATGCTTGAGCAGACTGCGCATGGGACGTCGCGCGAGAACGCGACCAAGGTCGTGGTGCTGGTGTGCTTGGGCGCGGTCAGCGCGATGGTCATTGCGCGGACGGGTATTTCATGGGGGCGCTTCGGGCGGGCGTCGAGCTCGTTTGGCAGCGCGGCGTGGAGCGCGACGCTTGTTTATGGTTCGTTTATGTATGCCGTGCTGCTGTGGCGGCTTTGGTTGTGGCGGCGGTATCGGCCGATGGCGGTTGTTGCGGATGAATCATTGCCGAGCGTGACGGTGGTCATGCCGGTGTTTAATGAGGGGGCGCTGGTTGCAGAGGCGATTCGGTCGGTAGCGGCGAGTCGGTACCCTGCCGGGCGACTGGAGCTTGTGATCGTCGACGACGGCAGCACGGACGATTCGTGGTTACATATTCTGCGCGGTGCGCGGGCGGTGAGTGACCGAATCAAGGTGACGACGCTGCGGCACGTTTCCAACAAGGGCAAGCGACACGCGCTGCACCTGGGCTTTTCGCGCGGGCGGTCCGAGGTGTTCGTGACGGTGGATTCGGACAGTCTTTTGCACCCTGATGCGATTTGCAACGGCGCTGCGGCGCTGGTTCGCGACGGGCGTGTCGGGTGTGTCGCGGGTTGTGTTGAGGTGTTGAACCCGCGGGCGAGCCTGATTACTCGGTTTCTCAAGTGCAGCTTCAGTCTGTCGTTCAAGTTCGTCCGGGCGTATCAGAACGAGTTTCGCGGGGTGTTTTGCACGCCTGGTGCGCTGTCGTTTTATCGCGCGGCGTTTGTCCGCGAGGTCGCGGATGAGTGGGTGAATCAGCGGTTTCTCGGTCAGGCCTGTACGACGGGCGAGGACCGGTCGATGACGAATCTTTTCCTGCGCGAGGGATGGCTGACGGCGTACCAGGGAAACTCGAAGGTATTCAGCAAGATGCCGGAGACTTTTGCGGGGATGTGCCGGATGTTTCTGCGATGGGCGCGGAGCAACATTCGCGAGACGGTCGTGCTGTTTGGATTTCTCTTTCGGCGGTTCCGCGGGGCATTTCTCAACACGTTTCGCCTGAACATGTTGCTGGCGACGCTTTCGCTCGTTTTGCCGCCGATCTTTGTGGCGGGCAGCTTGATGCTGCTTGTGACGAGAGACGGTTATGTATTGAATCAGTTTCTTGCTGTGATGGTGTACTCATTGAGCGTGGCGGTGATTTATTACATCAACGAGCGCGACACGGATTGGGTTTGGCTGATCGTGTATGAGCTCGTGTGGGTGAGCTGTTTGTGGTGGATCATACCGTACGCGTTCATTTCGCTCCGCAACACCGGATGGCTGACGCGAAGCGCGGGGGCGGAATCATGCAAGCCATTCCTCGCCGGCCCGGCGACGGCGAACTGACGCCGCCCTTTCACGAATTATGACAAATGAGAGATGCGTCGGCGCGAAATGAAGGGCGCCGCCATGGCGAGAAGGAGGATCGTCTGCGGTTCCGGTGCGGGCGGATCGAACGCGACATTGAGGCCGCCGTCGGCGTCGATATAGGCGATGGTGGGCCAACTTGTTCCATAGTCATCGAATGCGAGTGACGGGCGTCGCGGCCTTCCACCGGGGGCGTCGAGGGTGACCATGGCGTCCACCAGGCTGGTCTGCCACGAGAGCGCGGGAGTGCGATAGGCGAAGTGCAGCTCCTGGGCGCCGGACATATTGACGCGGCGCTCATAGGCGATGGCCGGCTGGCCGTCGGAGAGGTCGAAGGAGAGCGAGACGTCCTCGAAGCGCTGGGATGTTGAGGAGAAGATTTCGGTGGTTTGCGGGCCAAAGCTTTTGAACTTTGTATAGAAGAGCCGGGAGGTCTGCGAAGTATTGTCGAAGGTGGTGTAGGCGAGGGCCGGGTGACCGTCGGTCGGGTCCATCTTGATATCGACGCCAAAGACGTTGTCGGCGGCGATGAGTTGGCCGGATGCCCACGGGCCGGGGATTGATGGCTCCGAGGCAAGCATGATCGCCTGTCCTCCGGCGGAGAGATTTGCCCGTGCAGCGAGCTGCCGAAGGCCTCTGCCGTCGGCAATCATGGCGGCATCGATGATCGACGAGACGCCAGGGATTGTCGTCATATCGAGGGTGGAGAAGCTGCCGCCGGTGTAGCTGATGTCGAAGAAGTTTCCGGGCGTGGTTCTCGCGTAGGCGCCGCGGAGGTTTCCGGCGAGGTCGTAGGAAATAGACAGGGCGGGTGTCGCCAGGGCGGCATTGGCACCAAAGGCCTGAGCAGCGCCGCCATTGAAGCTGGCGGCGAGATTTCCGCTGTTGTTGATCCATGCGATGGTCGGCCGCTCGGAGCGATCGAAGGCGATGCTGGTAACCAAGCCGATATCGATGCCGGACGCCACGTCGCGGCTGGTCCAAAGGCCGAGGCCGGAGAACTGCGAATGGCGGACGATGTTATTTCCGCTGCCGTCGGTGACTTGCGACCAGGATACCGATGGCGTGCCGTAATGATCGAAGGCGAGCGACGGCGACGAGACGAATGAGCCTGGCGGCGCCGTGCCGACGCGCGACTCAAACCATGTAGGCGTTCCACTGACTGCGAGACTCTGCTCGGGGAGGGCGGAAATCGAGAATATGATCAGGAAGAGAAAGGCCGGGAGTGTTCTGGTCACTTGGTTGTTCCTCCTTGAACCGTCATGGCGGCAAATTGCGCTACAAACCGGACTGGCTCGCCGACCGGAATGCCCGATTACTCGGCCGATGAGCCGGTGGCGCGTTGTCGCAGTTCGGCCGCAGACTGAAGCAAAGCACCTTTATCAACGGGTTGTCGAGGATTCATTACGAAGACATCGAGTTCGCGATCATCGTGAATCGTAAAAGGTACGAGGGCCTCGGAGATGATGTCGATGCCGGGGGTCTGGTACCAGGGGGCACGCAGTCGCTTGTTAGTTTTTAGGGTTTCGTAGCCCTCTTTGCGGAGGATGATGTCGTAGTCGCCGTACCATGTGAAGGGCACTTTGACGGGCGACTTGCCGACTTCCTGGTCGTTGAGGATGACGGTGGCCCCCTGGGGTTCGGTGTTGATGGAGATGGTTCGCTCGACGCAGCCGGGCAGGGCGGCGAGAGTCGCGGCGATTGCGATGCCGCGCAGTCTAACGAGGATAGAGCGGCGCCAAGTTTCGGTTGAAAATGAATTGCGCATCATCCTGACGCTCCCGGGGGCGATGAGCCGAGCAACAGTTTATCGTTGTGGGTCTTGGGGGCAATGGGGGGAGACGGCGTCGCCGACTCCGGCATTAGTTGTAGATTTTCTGGATCGTTGAGTGGGGGTAGTAGGTCGCGAGGATCTGCCGGTAGCCGGTGCCCTTTCGGGCCTTGGTCTCCATACCGTATTGACAGAGGCCCATGCCGTGGCCGAATCCCTTGCCATCGATGAATCTGAAGCCGTCCTTGGTCTTTTCGATTTTGAAGTTTGTCGATTTGAGAAGTCGGCCGCCGATGGAAAGGCGGAAATCCTCGGCGATGAGTGTTTCCTGATCTCCGCCCGATCCGACCAGGTCGATGGTGATGTGCCGGCCAGCGTCGTTCATTTTGTGGGATTTTACATCGACGATCATGCCGAGTCGCTTGAGGGTGGGGTATCGGGCGACGATCTTGCTGGTGAGGTCTGCGCGGCTGATCGTGACGGGATCCCAGCGATAGCGCGGGGCGACGAAGCAGTCGCGGCAGACGACGCCGCCGGCCAACGGGGGGACGTTGGGGTCTCGGGGCTTCACGTTGTTCACGTGTTGTGAAAGGCCGCCGCAGCAGGATGAGTAGTAGGTGCAGAAGATGTCCTGCTTGCCGCCGTTGTCGTAGGCGCAGACTTCGCCGCGTGTTTCGTCCACGGCTCGCGAGGAGGTGGCATCTTCCACGGAGACGCCGCTATAGACCTGGCTGCCTTCGTCATCATAGACATCAAAGGTGGAGCCGGCGGGCTTGAATCGCTTGGTGTAGAGGGCGTAGGTTCTGGCGGCAACGCATTGGGCTTTGAAGGATTCGATGTGGAAGTATCGCGGCAGCTCGCCGCGCAGCACGCCGCGGAGGTAGGACTCGATATCCACGTGGTTGGTAAAAGTGAGGCCGGCGCCGGAGCGCTGAACGCGGAGTGCGCCGCGGTAGGTTTTGTCGTCGATGACGAGAGCGGCGTCGCGCGAGGGGGTGATGAGGATGTCGTCGGAGGCAAAGCGTCGATCGCCCAGTTCGAGGCCGGTTCCCGCGGCGGGTCGAATCGTCGCGCCGTTGATGGGTTGCATCGCCTCGGCGACGGTATTGCCGGTCGAGGTCTCGGTCACAGTGAAGGGGGCGGTGACCGACATTTTTTTGGAGGGGTGGGGCTTGCGGCCGAAGAGGCGGACGCGGATGAGCCGGTCCATGACGACCGGCTCGATCGGCTTTTCCTCGCGAG
>CAZCGF010000050.1:0-17032 GCA_964498115.1 uncultured Planctomycetaceae bacterium
ATCACCCGTTCCGGTGATTGTGAAGCGATGTCACAATCATCTCGGCAAAAACCGCCGAAATTGCGAGTTTTCCCAAAGCGCGATCGCCGCGCGATTTACGTTCGTTCGCATCGCGCTGTGTCACCTTGTGTCACTTTGGATGTTGTCACGTGCCGATGGTTATCGGCGGCGAATCGTCGATGGCGAGCCGCTTGGAGCGATTGCCGTTGCGAAATGTGTGCAGTGCCACAAGGGTGCCGAAGTCCTATAAGACTTGGTAGAGAATTTGGAGCACTCCTAATCTGCGCCAGAAAAATCGGGCCATCAAGTTGATATACATGGGCGATCTGTGGTATTTTGTACCACTGATTAGTAAGCCCAAGCGGACCCCAACGGACGGTGGTCGGCTTGCGGCAGGATGCTCATGCCGGTGGGGATTCCGAGGGGGAACGCCACGGGGGAGAATAAAATGCAACTGAAATCTATGCGCTCGCTCATTTACACCATCGTCGCCGTTCTTTGCTTTCAGCCGATCGCGGTCGGCGGCGTGATCTTCACCGGTTCAGGTCTCAACTCGATGAACGGCAACAATCCGATCGCCGGAAGTGTTGAGTTCGAAGTCAGCGCCAACGCGCTGATCGTGACGATCACCAACACCGCGATGAGCGACGTCGAAGTCCCGTCGGATGTGTTGACCGGCGCGTTCTGGTCGATGGACATCGGCGCTTCTTCGCTGACGCGCACGAGCGGCCTTCTCGTTGCCGGCTCGACTGTCTTCTACGATGCGGACGGCCAGCCGGCCGGCGGCGTCATCGGCGGCGAGTGGGGCTACAAGAGCGGCCTCTCGTATCACGGCGCGTCGTACGGCATCAGTTCTTCAGGCCTGGGTCTCTTCGGCCCCGGCGATGTGTTCCCCGGCCCCGACCTCGCGCCGCCGCCGAATCCCGACGGCCTCAACTACGGTCTGCTCTCGGCCGGCGACAACACCGCCACCGGCAACGGCGGCATCACGGGCAGCGGCGGCCTCATCAAGAACGCCGTCGTCTTCACCCTCACCGGCCTGCCCGGCAACTTCACGCTCGACTCCATCTCGAACGTGTATTTGCAGTACGGCACGGACCTCTCCGAGCCGCGACTCACCACGGTTCCCGAGCCCGGCACGGTGGCCCTGCTCGGACTGGCCGGACTGGTGCTTCTGGGTCGGCGTTTCCGCTAGAAACGGCACTCATTCCAAATTGAATCGTGCTCGCCGCCGGCGCTTACGCCCCCTTAAGGCCCATAGCGGCGGGCGGCTGCGGCTACCCCCCGTTTTGCGGGCGATTCGGCTGGACTTTGATTCGGCCGGGGGGTTAAGATATTGCGAAGAGCCGATCATACTTCCCTCTCACAGGGAACCGCTCGCATGAAAAGCCTCATTCTCATCCTGGTCGCTGCCGCGCTCTCGGTAGCCAGCGTCGCCGTCATCGCAGGAAATGACGACGCGGTCGCCGCGCAGTCCCCACAGACGGAAACACTCTGGAAATGCCGCGCCTGCGGGCAGTCGATGCATCTGACCGCCGCGCGGGTCATGGAGCTTGCCAAGGGCCCCTACAACGGCGGCCGGCCGATCGATTGTCCGGCGTGCGGCCAGTGCGAGGCGTTTCTGGCCCGGCAGTGCCGATCGTGCCAGGGGGCGTATCTCGGCTCTGAGGTAGAAGGTGGATCGCCTCGGTGCCCTGCCTGCGTCAAGCCGGGAACGAATATCGTGGAACCAAGACCTCTCGAGATTGATCCAAAGAAGGTGCCCGTGCCGAGCGAACCGCCGGCCAAGGTCATTTAGGCGCAACGCCGGGGTGGAGAAACCGGCAGCAAGGTCGAGGGTGGAATATGCCGACCTGCAACAATACCCATCATGGACAGCGACGGCCGAGCCGTCGGCGGTCCGCGTTCACACTGATCGAATTGCTCGTCGTCCTGGCGATCATGGGGCTTCTGGTCTCGATTCTGCTCCCGTACCTGCGGGCGTCTCGCGAAGAGGCGAAGAAGGTGAAATGCCTGGCGAATCTTCGCACGATTCTGCAGGCCAGCGCGATGTACACCGACGACCAGTCGGGCGCTCAGCTTTACCCGTGGTATCAGGCTCCGTTTCATCGGAATTACACGCCGACTCTTGTGACGCCGTGGGTATTCGGCGGCTTCCGGGCTCCGAAACCCAACGACGCTTACGCGGACAGCAGCCAGTATCCGGCGCAGATCCGCCCACTAAACAAGTACATCGATCGAACGGCGATGGCGAGTCCGTTCAACTTCAATGACCGCGGGCGGGACGTGATCAAGTCATTTATCTGTCCGGGCGATCGATCGAATACGACATCGATCATCGGCGGGCCGGCGGAATTCACCGAAGAGGAGATGCGCAGCAGTTGGGAGGCGAACGGGAGCAGCTACTCGCTCAATACGCGGTGGCTTCAGGGCTACGCCGGTTACGACTTCGCCACGGCGATACACGATCCGGTTCGGTATGCGGCGCTGTCGAGCAAGATCGCCCGGCACATGGTCGGCGGCAATGCCTCGCAGTTCATTCTTTGGAGCGAGCAGGGCTTCTATGGGGCCACCTACAACGCCTCGCCGGAGGCACTCGAAGAAGACCCCATGCCGCCGTCGCTTCCGCAGCGCAACGGTTGGCACCGCAAGTTTTCCGCATGGTCGGTCGCGTTCGCGGATGGCCACGTTGCCCATGGTTATTTCGACACGCGCTCCATCTACGGCCTGGGCGGCACGATCTGGCAGCCGAATTACGTCGAAGAGGCCACTCGGCGATAGCGATGGCCCTTCCATAGCTTCGATCAAGCCGGACGCGCCAAGGCCCGCTCCTTCCGCTATCATTCCCCCGCGACGAAACGCATCTTTGGCAGAGTTTTGAAATGACTATTGCGCGGGAAGGCCTCCGGGAAATATCCATATCCACGATTGTCTGCCTCGGTCCGGCGGTTGCCGCGGCGTGGGCGGCGTCGGTCTATTCCCCGTGGCTGTGGGGGCCGGCGATCGTGCTGTTCGCGGTATGGGTCTTCAGCATTGCGTTCTTTCGCGATCCGTATCGCGTGGTCCCCTCGGACGCGAACGTGATGGTTTCGCCGGCCGACGGCAAGGTGACGGAGGTGACGACCATCGAGGACTGCGACCTTGTCGGCGGGCCAGCGATTCGGATGAGCATCTTTCTTTCGGTCTTCGATGTGCATATCAATCGGTCGCCCTGCAGCGGGCGGGTGGTTTCCTGCGAGCACAAGCGCGGGGAGTTTCTCGACGCCAGGCATCCGGAGTGCGGCGTTCGGAACGAAGCGAACACCATCGTTATTGAACCCACGGGCAAGATCGGCGGTCCGGTGATCGTTCGTCAGATTGCGGGGCTGATTGCCCGAAGAATCATCTGCCGGGTTGGACCGGGTGACACGCTGGAATGCGGTCAGCGGGTGGGACTGATCAAGTTCGGCTCGCGCACGGAGTTGATCGTGCCGAAGGCGTCGGGGTTTGATCCGGTGGTGAAGGTCGGTGACTTTGTGCGAGGCGGGGCGACGGTGCTGATGCGCTGCGTTCCCGATGCAGCGCCCGGCCCGCGGGTTGCGACGGGACGCCGGCGGGAAGAGTCGACGATCGCCTAATTGCGGAACTGATGAGATTCTGGAAGAGCCGAGGCCTATGAGAATCGTACACGACCCGGAAGTATCCCGACGAAAGGCGCGACGGCACGACCGCGTGCTGAAGACGGTTGCCGTGCTGCCTTCGCTGGCCACGCTGGGGAATCTGCTTTGCGGTCTGGGGGCGATTTATGTCTGTATGCTGAGCATGCAGGCGGGCGGGGCTGGTCGGCACTTTACCGCGATCGACGGGGCGCGACTGAGCAATTTCTTTCCGAGCTTTTTAGCCATTGCGGCGTATCTGCTCTTTGCATCCATGTTTTTCGACGCGATCGACGGGCGGCTGGCGCGGATGACGCGAAAGACCAGCGAGTTCGGCGCGCAGCTCGACTCTCTGGCGGACGTGGTGAGCTTCGGCGTGGCGCCGGCGGTGCTGGTGCTGTGCATCGCGTATCCCGGCGATGTGACGGCGTTATCCGGTCCGGCGCGGGCCTACTGGCGCGCTGAGTGGGTGATGGCGGCGGTGTTTGTCTCATGCGCTGCGCTTCGGTTGGCGCGATTTAACGTGGAGAGCGTCGCGGACGAATCGGCGCACATGGGATTTCGCGGATTACCGACGCCGGGCGCGGCTGGTGCGGTGATCAGTCTGGTGATACTCCATCAGGACCTGTTGGTGGGGACGATGTCGGACTGGACGTATCGGCTGATCGGTCGAATGATGCCGCCGTTTGCGATGGTGCTGGGGCTCTTGATGGTGAGTCGATTCGGCTATCCGCACGTGGTGAACGCCATTCTTCGCGGCAGGCGGCCGTTTCGACAGATCGTCGGGATCGTCATCATTCTTCTCATTGGGCTGGTTGTGCAGTTTCAACTCACGATTGCGATTGCAGCTATTTTGTATGCCTTGAGCGGCCCGGTGGGCGCGGCCATTCGGAAGATGCGCGGCATCACGCCGGGCGCGCCGGCACAAGGCGAGACTCCGGCTCCCGAGACGACCGGCGAACCGAGTCGGCAGTCGATTTAATCATTTCCAAGTCAGCTAAAACTCATCTTGCGGCGATGGTGCGGACTGAGTCGTCGGGGGCGATGAGAAGCGGCTGAGATAGTCGATCATCTTTTGCGCTTCGACGAACCCCAATTCCTTTGCCAGCAGGGTGTGATGCCAGGCGAGGTCGTCACGGCGCTGGGCGGCGTAGGCCTCGCCGAGTATCGCATGGGCCCGAGCGAGGTCGCGGCCGCGGAGGGGAGAATCGTCGGCGAGGGCTCGGCGGGCGGCGAAGACGGCGTCGTCCAGCCGGCCCGCTCGGACGAGGAGCGCGGCGAAGTTCGCATAGGCAAAGGAGAAGTTAGGATCAAGGTCGATGGCGGCGGCGAAATGGCGGGAGGCGTCGGCCGTGCGGTCTTCGCGGAGGAGGGCATCGCCGAGATTGCAGTGGGCGACGGCACAATCGGGATCGAGATCGAGGACGCGCTGCCAGAGGCTGAGGGAGTTTTGCCAGTGGCGTGCGTAGGTTCTTGAACTGTAGATGCTGGCGAGGGAGAGCGCGGTGAGGGCGATGATGAGCGCGGGGCGAGTCTTGGGACGATGAGACGCGCGGCGCCACAGGCCGGCGATTGCGGCAGCGACGACGGCCATGACGGGCATGATGCCGAGGTAGCTGTAGCGGTCGGCGGCCAATTGCTGGCTGAACTGCACGACACCGAGATTGGGCAAGAGGATGACGACGTATGCCAGCCATGCGGCGAGGAGCCGGGGTGCGCGGTTTCGATACAGGAATAGAACGATCGTCACTGAGGCGGACAAAATGATGCAGATCAGAAACCGGCCGGTGGTTGGGGCGATGTCGGCGGCGATTCGATAGTAGGGACTGAGGCCGAAGGGGAAGTGGGTCTTTTGCAGATAGAAGACGATGCCGTAGGCGCTTTGGGCGAGTCGCTCGGCGAGATGGATGTCGGCAAAGGCCACGCGAGAGTCGTTGAAGTCCTTGGCGGCGACGGCCCACATCGAGACGGGGATCAGCACAAGAACGAAGGGGAGTTTTTCGAGCAGTAGCGTCGTCCATCGGGCGCGGGGCTTATTTGCGCCGGTCTCGCGTCGGCGCAGAACGTAGTAGTCGAGGATTAGCAAGATGAGGGGCAGACTGACGGCGACGGCCTTGAACATCACGGCGGCGGTGAAACAGCCGAAGCTTGCGAGCCACCAGAGATATCGCGGGCGATGCGGGTGCGAGAAGGCATGCAAATAGGCCAGGACGGACAACAGGTAACAGGCGACGGCGGGGAGATAGGGCTGGCAGGAGATCCAGACGACGGGCTCCACGCGAAGCGGGTGACACGCGAACAGCACTGCGCCGGCGACGGCACCGACATCGATCGCTTCATCGGGCGGGACGGCGGCCTTTGCGGGCGCGGCGATTAAGAGACGGCGAAGGAGCAGGTAGAACAGCATGCTGTTCAACACATGCAGCGCGAGACTGACTGCACGGTAGATAACAGGCTGCATCCCCCCCACCTGCCACTGGGCGCCGAGCAAGATCCAACTGAGCGGCTGCCAGACCCCGAGGTGGTAAGTGTCCCAGGCCCAACGGAATTGATCGGCGCCAACGCCGCGAAAGTCCGTATTGGCGACGAAGTTTCGATCATCGTCCCAGTTTAGAAATGGGGCGCTGGTTGTTTCGCCGAAGGCGAGGATCGACGTCAGGACGACGAGCCCCAGACAAAACACGGCTGGGTATCGGCCGCTGCGGACGTGGTTGGCACGCATCGATTTCTGGTCTGCAACGATCAATCGAACCTCTGATTTTGACGCCGATAATCGGACCGGCGTTCGTATTTCGATTCATCGGGTTTTTTGCGATCACCGGGTGTCGCTTTTCGACAGCACTCCGCTACAGCAGGACCGGCCCTCGGGAACGTCGCCCAAACGGGTGAACGGAGATTCCCGCCGGAACCGCTGAATATTACCGGCCTCGGCGCTTTTGAACTTCGCGGGCCCGCGTCAGGCACAGGCCATGCCTCTGGAAAGGCACGACAGGGCGAAAGCCTAATGCAACGAGGTCGCAAGGGAAGACCTTTAACAAGTCGTGCGAGGGGGGAGAGAGATGGACGAGGCGAATTTCCAGAAGAAGCTTGCGGATCTGGTACAGGAAATCGGCAATATTCCGGAAGAGGATCGGGCCAAGCTTCAGACGCTTGCGGCCCAGACAAAGGATCGGCACGAGAAGCTCAAGCAGACGGTGACGAGCCTACAGGATTCGATCGATTATCTGCGGCTGTCGATCAAGTATCTGCTGTTCGATCTTGAGGCCACACGTCGGGAAAACAACTATCTCCGCAAGATGCTCGAAGAGCAGTCCGGCGGTTAAAACCCGCCCGGTCACCCAAACAGATTGGTCCGCTCCGAAACATGTTTTCGGTCCACCGGCCCTGGCTGATATTTAACGACGATTTGAGCTTTATGCGTCGCGACGACGGGGGCAAAGAGGCGTCGCAGGGTTGTTTTTGGGGCGTGGTTGGGATATCGTAAGTGGGTAGATTCTGCATTCAGAGTAGCGGTCGCCAGCCTCGCATCGCCACTTTGCTTGTACCTGCCCATGGTCGCATCGACGGACATTCCAACGGCGGCCCAAACGGGGGGCGGACTTCGGACAGGACCTTGCCGCATGATCAGCGCTCAATCCTTGTCAATTCAGGCCCGACCCGCTTCGGCCGGGCCGGTCATCGCTTTTTTACTTTTCTGCATTCTGGCCATCGGGCAGGAGACGGCACGGGGCCAGACGGACCTTGTGCTTGAGGCCGGCGAGCCGACGACGCTTTGCACTTATCCACAGACCCTCTTTGAGGACGATTTCGAAAGCGGCCCGGGCCGGTGGACGGTTACCAACTCCGGTCCGGCGACGCCGTTTTCGTGGATGCTGTCCACCAATCCGCTGCCGTTTGGTCGGCCGGGCGTGGCGTGGTTCGCGGGGGACTTTCCCGGCGGTGTCGGGTGCCTTACCGGCGGCACTTCGGCGTCACACTCGCTGCTCAGCCCAGAGATACCACTGCCGAGTGGGCTCACTTCGCTTCAACTGGTCTTCAGTCATTATCTTGCCTCGGAAGGACAGTTTGACGGCGGGAATCTGAAAGTTCGCACGAACGGGCGCACGGTGTCTGCGGTGCCGAGGACCGCGTTCAAGTTCAATCCATACAACGGGAAGCTCCTTTCGGCGGCGCAGGGTAATACCAATCCGCTCGCGGGACAGGAGTCATGGACCGGGGTCGGCGGCGAATGGGGCGTGACGGTCGTCGATCTGAGCGGTTTTCTTGCGGGGACGACGACGATACAGGTGCGATTCGACTTCGGTCGAGATGAGTGCGACGGCGCGGCGGGCTGGTACGTGGACGACGTAAAGCTCGTCACGTGCGTGAACTGTAGTGCCAACCTGCTGGCGGGGATTGAGAATTCGCAGTTTGCCAACTCTTCTGCGGTGCTGAGCACGATCGGCTCGGGCTCGCCTCGGTCGTTCACGATGACGGGGCCACCTAATGCGGCAGGGCCGGTGCGGCTGGCGTTCAAGGGGGTCGGCGACTTTCTGGACAACGGCGAATTCGTGGATGTGCAGATCAACGGGACGGGCATCGGAAGGGTGTTCGAGAATAATGCATCCTTGTGCGCGACGACGCCTGACGCTGACGAGCTGGTCATTGATGCGGCAACGTACAACGCGGCGCTGGCGGGTGGGAATGCGACGATCAACATGATCGCCTCGGCGGCGGTGAATTCGGCGGCGTGCGGCGGCGGCAACTATATCGCGGCATTTATCGAATATCCCGCAGCGATCGACTGCAATACCAACGGCATGGTGGACCGGGCCGAGATCGCGGCTAACGCGGCACTTGATGCCTGCTCGAACGGCGTTATCGATTCATGCGAGTGCAACTGCAACAGCTCGGGCGGACCGGACGCGTGCGAGATCTTGCAGAATGCCAGTCGAGACTGCGACCGGGACGGGCTCCTCGATGCGTGCCAATTCCACCCGCCGGGCGGTGTTATCCTATCCACCGGCTTTGAAGACGGATTTGTCGATGGCTGGACGGCCAGCGGTAACTGGGTGCCGACCCAGGATTGCGGCATTGCCGGCATGCCCTGCGAAGGGGGCGGGTTCGCCTATGCCGGCAATGAGACGACCTGCGAATATGCAGCGTCGGACTTCGGGCAGATTACGTCGCCGGTTGTCTTTATTCCGAGCAATGCGACCAATGTCTCGCTGACTTATTGTTCGCGGCTTCAGACGCGCGCCGGCCTCGACTTTGCGAGCGTGCTGGTCAACGGGGTGAATGTTCTGACGGAGAGCGGCGGTACGGGGGCGGTTGTGAACAGGATGCTCGACTTGTCCAGCTTCGCGGGCTCGACGGTTCGACTTCAATTCACATTTCAAGCGAGCTCAACGCCGATCGTGGGCAGCTTTCTTGGATGGCAGCTCGATAATGTGCGCCTGACGGTGCCGCTCTTGTCCGACTTCGACACGGACGGTGCGCTGGACGAGTGCGACAATTGCCCGATGACGGCGAATTCGACGCAGACTGACAGCGACGGCGATGGTCTCGGCAATGCGTGCGATAATTGTCCGAACATTGCCAATGCCGATCAGGCGGACGGGGACGGGGACGGGGACGGAAACGTCTGCGACAACTGCCCCATGACGCCCAACGCGGATCAGGCGGATACCGACGGCGACGGCGTGGGAAATGTCTGCGACAACTGCCCGAGCAACGCCAATGCCAGCCAGGCGAACAATGACGGTGACTCGCGCGGCAATGCCTGCGACAACTGCCCCAACGTCACGAATGAGAACCAGGCGGATGCCGACGCGGATGGAATCGGCAATCTGTGCGACAACTGCATCAACGTGTCGAATTCCAATCAGTTTGACGCTGATCTCGACGGCTTCGGAGACGCCTGTGACAATTGCGACTTCGCTGCCAATCCGGATCAGGCCGAGAGCGACGGCGACGGGATCGGCGACATCTGCGACAATTGCCCTAACAACTCAAACGCGAACCAGATCGACACGGACACCGACGGCCGGGGCGATGCCTGCGACAACTGCCCGACGACGTTCAATCCCACTCAGTCGGATGACGACTCGGACGGCAAGGGCAACGTCTGTGACATTTGTCCGACCATCGCGTCGACCGGCCCGGATGGTGATCAGGATGGGGACGGTGTCGGCGACGCGTGCGACAATTGTCCGACAGGTGGTAGTCCGGTCACGGGTCAGCCGGTGAAACTCAATGCGGGGCTCTATGCGACGCAGCACCCGATTATTACGGTCGGGGGGACGCTGGAGCCCGGTGCGCAGTTTGCCGCGACAGGCGGTACGCCACCTTATCATTTCAAATGGTCGATCCTCTCCGGTCCGCAGATCGACGGTATCATCAGCGGCGATGAGACGACGGACCCGGTGATCAGTTCGGTGACGCCGGGCGCGTATGTTGTTCAGGTCGAGGCGTTCGACAGCCAGGGATGCAGTACGAAGGCTGTGTTTACGATGTCGGTGACGACGTCGCCGATCTTCTCGATTGTTCCGCCGGGCGGGCTGGGTGCGGCGTGTGGTCTTTGCGGGGCAACGAGTGTGGTGACGCTGGCGATGTGTTTCATCGGAACGTGGGCCATCCGACGAACTCGCAAGGGCCCCGGCGGCTGATCGACGCCGGCGAGAGACACTCACTTCAATGGCGGGCACGGATGCGATCTGTGCGCCGCTTCCTCAACGTTAAAGCGTTCCTCCGGCAACGATGCGGTCCTGCTCGTTTCGCGCGCCGAATGCCGTGTCTTCACGAAGTCGGGCGAGGAGGGCTCGGATTCGCATCTGCTGCTGCTGGGTGAGGGCACTTCGACCGTACTGGACTTCATAGAACCAATTGGTGATAAGCGGCAGGTCCTTGAGCTCGCGGTGGGCTGATGCGAGATCTCGGGCGAATTCCAGCGGAGATCGCGAGCCAGGCTTGACGTGGCCCTTGCTGGCGAGGAGAAGCAGCAGTCGATCGTAGAACCTGGCATCGTGCCTTCTGACGATCACCGATCGGCTTTGCCGGCCGACGCCGATGCTCTCCTTTAGCATGAGGGAGAGAATCCCAAGGGCGCGGATCACGAGGACGAGGAGAACAAGGACGAGGGCCAGCAGGAGCCAGTAGAAGAACCGCTGCCAGAGCGGGAGCAAGTCTGGCCCCCAGAGGACTGTTTTGATCGTGATTCCGGAGATCCCTGAGCCGGCGTCTTCCTGCTGCAATTTTTCGCCGAAATCGACCACGCGCTGGACGAGGGTGGCCCAGGTCTGGGCGTCGAAGGCAACGACGGTGGTTGACCACTTGAGCTCGATGGTGCGGAGCCAGGCGTTGACCGTGGCCCAGAGTCCGCCAGAGGCGGTGTTTCGGCTTGCCGTCGAGATGGGACTGGGATCGAAGGGGACCCAGCCTTCGTCGGCCATGAAGACTTCCACCCATGCGTGGGCGTCGCTTCTTCTGAAGGTGAAGGACCCGTCGGCGTCGTCGTACTCGCCGCCGGCGTAGCCTGTTACAACGCGTGCGGGAATGCCGCCGGCCTGACACACGACGGTCATGGCGGAGGCGAAGTATTCGCAGTGGCCCCGTTTGTGGAAGAAGAGAAAGTCGCGGATGGAATCGCCGGTTCGCGTGCGCACGCCGCGATTGAGAGTGTACTCGAATTCACCGGAGCCGAGGTACTCGCAGAGCGCCGCGGCGAGCTTCCTTCGTTCGAGGGGATCGGATGGATCACCCCTGCGTCTGAAGAAGTCCTCGGCGAATTCGCGCACGTCGCGATGCACCTCCGACATGCGAGTCGGCCGTCTGGGGCGCTCGGGCGGCGGATCGAGAATCACCTTTTCATCGCGGGAGAGTCGATCGGTCGTGCGGACTTTGTAATGAACGCTGGTGTGGTTTCGGTCGGGGGCCTGGATCGTCAGGTCATTGGGGCGAAAGCGAAGGCGCTTGATGTCATCCGAATCGAAGTCGAGCGGCGGATACAGGGAGAAGAGGCACCCGGAGCTGACGTCGTCGAGCCAGACTTCCTGCTCGATGACGTCGTCGCCGAGTTCGTCCGGGCTGATGCGGGTGAGAATTGACGGCCCCTGTTTGGGATCGACATCCAACGAAAGACGAAATCTCCCGCGCTGCAGCCAACGGCCTTTTTCGTATCGCTCGAAGGTCTTGCCGCGCAGCAGCGGCGCGACCTCTCCCTCTTTCAAGACGCGACCACCGCGCGTGAATCGGGCCCTTAAGACCGGGGTGACGTCCTCGACGAGGGTGTTATTTGTAAGAGTGAGTTCTCCGGAGAAGCCGGTGACGGACGTGGGGATGACGTTTTGAATTCTGACAAAGAGGCCGCGGCCCCATCCACGGGGAACGGCGAGAAACACGACGCCCGCGAAGAGAAAGAGGCCGATGGCCCAGATTATCGCGGGCAAGGCGAAGCTACGGCGCGGTAAGCGCTGGGTTGAGAGGGCTTCGCCGGCTTCGAGACCTGACTGGCGGACTCTGTGACCCGATTGCTGATCCAGCATCAACAAGGCCCGCTCACATTGGAAGGCCATCAACCATGCGAGCCCGAAGGTCAGGTCGATGAGAAGGACGGCTCCGAAGATAGGGCTTCCGCTGGCAAAAGCGCTGATGACGAGGAGGAGGAAGCTGATGGTGGCGAGCAAGGCGTAGTCGCGATGAGTCCGCAATTCAAAGAACTTGAAGCACCCGAGGAAGATGATGAAGTGGGAGAGATCGATGATGTAGACGGTGGGCTCTTCGTGAGCGCCGAACATCTCCCAGACGAGGAAGGCACCCGTGAGCAGCAGGCCAATGTGCATGTAGAAAGCGGGAAGCTTGCTCGAGCCGTCGGGACGAATCAGGATGAGGCTGAGGCCGGCGGCAGTCACGGCGAGTGATAACTGCCACCATGAATTCTCCACCTCGACGGCGGGCAGCATGTTGGCCAGCGCGAGCAGGATGATTCCGATGTGCAGTCGTCCTCGCGGCGTCACTTCGTCAACCTCCCCGAGTCATCGGGCCGCAAGATCAGCGGTGGCTCAAAGAAGCTGTCGAACGCGGTCGTATTTGGGACGTAGGCGCGCGTCGGGCCGATGTTTCGGTTGAGAAAACGGGCGAGGGTTCCATCGGCATCGTAGGGACTGGGCGAGAAGAAGATACCGACGCCCCGCCAGCGAGCGGGCCATGCGATTCGTTCGAGCTGATCCAGAAGAGCATCGGACCGATTGGGACCGCGCAAGGCCAGTTCTCGCAGCAGCCTGGAGCGTCGATGGCGGCCGCCGCCGGGCGGAAGAACGAGGAGCGGATCGCCGTTACAGACGAGGCCGACACGGAGACCCTTTTCGAGGCCGTCACAAATCACGGTGGCGGCGGCACTGATGATCAACTCGAGTCGGTCGGAATCAGCTTGTCGGCGCGGGTCGATCTGCGTATCGAGAACACACCAGAGCTGCGGATCGCGGGTACCGGCCATTTCGCGGATCATGAGCTGGCCTGATGCGGCGCTGCGTCGCCAGTGGATTCGCCGGGGATTGTCGCCTTCGCGGTATTCGCGAATACCGAAGAACTCGTCATCACCGCGACTGCGCGCTGTGGTCGTGCCGACGCCGACGAGATCACGGACTTCGCGGCCGGTGGCAATCTGGCCGTGCAGTCTTCCCAGGCTGGGATAGACGACGATTTCGTCGTCCACGTAGTGGGTGATTGATTTTGAGACAATCTGAAAAGGGAAACCGGATGAGACCTGGATGGCTGAGAGGGGGATTCGGCCGCGCTTGAGGGCGACGGCCGAGACGGTCAATGAGGCGCACTGCTGGGCAGCCAGCCTCGGCAGAAAAAGCTCGGGCCTTTGCGAGAGCGATCCCTTGTCTACTAATTCGACAATGCGCAGGCAGCGGGCGCCGGCCCAGGCCCGGTGGTTCGTAATCGTGTAGCGAATCTCAAGCGGCTGACCCGTGATGGCCATCTCGGGCGAGACGCGGACCACGCTGATTCGCCGGAGGGTTCGCCAGGCTGTCAGGCAGCTCAGGACGATCGCTCCGAGACAGATGCCGAACATCAGCAGGAGGATGTTGTTGTCGGCGTCGACGGCGGCCAGGCCGATGACGATCGTTCCGGCGCAGAGATAGACGGCCGGTCGAGGCATTTCGATGCCGATGGATCGCCGGCGTCGTTTTCGCGTTCGCTCGGAAGGATGTCGCTTCATGATCTCGGGCCGTGAGTAGTCCCGGAATGTTTCCGATTGCCTAGGGTGGCCGTCACGTCGGCACGGCTATCTGCTCGCGGATTTCCAGCATGATCTGGTCGTTTGAGCCCAAGTGACCGTCGCGCAGGTACGACTTGCTGACGACACGGTGGGCGAAGGCGGCGACGCAGAGCGACTTAACGTCATCGGGAATCACGTAATCGCGTCCCTGCAGGACGGCCGATGCCTTGGCCGCGCGAAGCAGGGACAGGGCGCCGCGCGGAGAGACGCCGACCTCAAACGCCTCGTGGCGGCGGGTGGCTTCGACGATGTCCTGCAAATAATCGAGAAGTACGTCATCGACGCGCACGTCGTCGGCCATCTTTTGAAGGCGAATTACGTCGTCGGCGCCCATGACGGATGCGAGGGACTCCAACGGCTCACGATCCGGCTGCTGGCGAAGGATCTGGCGTTCGTCGGCCCTTGCGGGATAGCCGATCTTCACGCGCAGGATGAAGCGGTCGAGCTGGTTTTCCGGCAGGAAGTATGTGCCTTCGAACTCGAAGGGGTTTTGTGTGGCGATGACCATGAAGGGCTGGTCGAGACGAATGGCCTGGCCGTCGACGCTGACCTGAGCCTCGTTCATGACTTCGAGCAGGGCAGACTGAGTGCGGGGCGTCGTGCGATTGATTTCGTCGGCGAGGACGATGTTCGAGAAGATCGGCCCCGGCTTGAAGTCGAAGGCGCCGGAACGGTCATTGTAAATGCTGATCCCAAGGATGTCGGACGGCAGGAGGTCCGGCGTCAGCTGGACGCGCGAGAAGCGACAATCAATGCTTCGGGCGACGGCACGGGCCAGGACGGTTTTTCCGACGCCGGGGACGTCCTCGACCAGGACATGCCCCCGGGCAAGGAGGCCGATGAGGACCTGGTTGACGGCGTCGGGCTTGCCGATGAAGACGGTTTCGACGTTGGCCCTCAGCTTGCGGAGCTTTTCGAGGAGGTCGGGCTTTCGATCGACGGCCATGGTTGACATTCAGGGTGCCCGCGGGTCTGTGGGTTAATCGTGCGGCTCTCCAACCATTATAGACGAGGCCCGGAGGCCAACACAGAGGAGCATTTGAGAAAAAATCGGCGGGCCGGGCAACGCAATCTGAATCGACCCTTAACGGAGAACATGATCAAAGTTTCTGAGGTCGCCACATATCGACGAGCACGCAGAATATCTGAAAGCCGAAGGACAGTGCAAAGAGGCCGCCCGCCCCTGCAATGACCAGAACGAAGGAGTCGGCCACGCGGGCCAGCCACCAGCCGGACAGATCGAAGAGGACGGCGATCATGGGGATCGGCGTCATCATTCCGCGCAGCGTGGGCGGTAGCCGTGTCGTCATGAATAGCAGGCCGACGATCAGCGTGAACATGGGGATGGCCAGCATGTGCTGGTGGCTGACGAGTATTAGCCGGGGAATCGTGTACTGGGGCGGGACACGAACTTCGCCCGAGGACTCGGCCTTCGACGCGGAGACAAACCGCGAGATGAGGCCGTAGTCGATGGTGAACTCGTCGGGGCCGAAGGGAGCCTCTTTCGAGATGCGTGTCTCGGTGCTCTGGGCATGACAGCGCATGCAGTCCACGAGAAGCACGCGCTCGGGCTTGGCCTTGCCCTCGCCCTTGGTCAGGCCGGCCTCGGTTCCGCCTTCCTTGAGCCATGTCTCCAACACGGTGAAATTGGCATCGGACGAGAAGTACTGCCGCATTTCGCCGCGGATCATGGTCAGCATGCGCGAGGGCAATTCCCTGGCATCGGCCGCGACGGTTGTGCCCGAATAGACGGCGCGAAGATCGTCGAGCGAGACGCCTTCCCTGCCGTCGGCCATTTGGTGGCGCGAGTAGATGTTTGCGACGGCCACCAGGTAGCCTGTGCCGATGATCGCCAGAAACGCGGTCAGCATGATGCGGGCCCCGGTCGGGAGCGCCGGAAGGATGCCTGTGAAGCGACTGGTGGTAGACGTGTTGGTCATCAGGCGAAACTGAACTAACAGCCCTCCATCACTTTGAGCAGGGCGTCGGTCACCATCTTTGCGGTCGCGGTGAAGTCGCCGTTGATCTTGACACCAGCAGCGCGGGCGTGGCCGCCCCCGCCCCAGGCAGCGGCGAGCTTCGCCACGTCGATGTCACGCTTGCTGCGCATGCTGACGCGGACCGGCCCGCCCGGCTCGGGCTCGATGATGATCGCGCAGGCAATCACGGTGCCGAGTCGCTGCGGTTCATTGATGATGTCCTCGGTCATTTGCGTACTGGCCCCGCATCGCTTCAGCATGTCCTGCGTGATGCGGACGATCGCGAGCCGGCCGTCGGAAAGCAGCTCGAAGGTTGACATGACTTCGCCCATGAGGCGAATGCGGGGAAGCACTTCGCAAAGAAAGAGTCGCTCGTAGAGTTCGTTCGGCCGGGCGCCGGCGCGGATGAGCCTGGCAGCGTCTGCAAAGACGACGGCATCGGCGTTGGAGAATCGAAACCAGCCGGTATCCGTCGCCAAGCCTGAGAATAAGAGTGTGGCGGCGTCGGCATCGATGGGCCAGCGGGCGTGTTCGCAAAGGCGAAGGACGAGTTGAGCGCAGGCTCCGGCCGACTCATCGACAAAGGCTTCGTCAACGATGTCGTCGCGCGTGATGTGGTGGTCGATGCCCAGCTTGACGATACCGGCGGCCTTGATGGCTGCGGCGACCTCGCCAAGCTGAACCGTTGCGCAGGTATCCACGACGATGAGCAGGTCGTGATCCGCGAGGACCTTGGCGGCGCTGGACGGCTGCCAGACATTCAGACGCTCGATCGAATCGACGAATTGATATCGCTCGCCGATTGGCTCGTGGAGGTAGCCGTCGGCGGTCTTGCCCTGCTGGCGGAGGACGCGCTGCATGGTGGCGACGCAAGCCAGGGCATCGCCATCGGCGCGGGCATGGGTGGTGATGACCACGCGCTTTGCGGTAGCGATGCGACTGGACAGTGATTCGATGGAGATGAGGCCGGGCTTCATAACGGGAGCTTACTTGATCGCTGAAATGATGTCGCGGGTTCGCTTGACGTCCTCGGCGATTTGGCCGGCGAGCGCCTCTGGGCTGTTGAACTTGCGCTGGTCGCGCAGGCGACTTGAAATCTCGATTCGGGCGTGCTCGGCGTACCAGTCTCCGCTCTCGTCCAGGACGAAGGCCTC
>CAZCGF010000050.1:17132-21871 GCA_964498115.1 uncultured Planctomycetaceae bacterium
GCGTTGAGCACCACGGTGAGCGAACTAAGCATCATTGCTCCGGCAGCCAGCGACGGGGGTAAGCGCCCCATCGCCGCGAACGGAATCATAATCACATTGTAAGCGAAGGCCCAAAAGAGGTTCTCGCGGATCAGTCGCAGGCTCGCGCGGGAGAGCCTCACGGCATCCGGAACACCGACGGGCGCGGAGCCGATGAGATTGATCCCGGCCGCTTCGGACGCGACATCTGTGCCCGAGCCAAAGGCGATTCCGACGTCGGCGGCCGCCAGGGCCGCGGCATCGTTGACGCCATCGCCAACCATGGCCACGCGCCGTCCCTCCTGCCTGGCCTTTGCGACTCGGGCGACCTTATCGGCTGGGCTGCATGCCGCGCTGACACGCTTGATGCCGACTTCGGCTGCGACAACGCCCGCCACGTCGGCAGCGTCGCCGGTGAGGAGTTCGCTCTCGATGCCCAGAGATTTCAATGTCTTCACGGCTTGCACCGACGATGGGCGCGTCGCGTCGGAAAGGGAGATCAGGCCTGCCATCATCCCGTCAACGGCGACACCGACCAGGGTGTCCCTCGGCCCGGCGTCGGCACCATGCTTCACGACGATGCGCGCATCCGCGATGCCCTGGCCTTCCAGGAATGCAATGCTCCCGATAACGACATCGTGCTCATCCACGCGCGCCGTGACGCCACCGCCGAGGACGATGTTGAAGGCTGAGGGAATGGCGAGGTCCATCGAGTCGCGGCGAGCGCGGGCCTCGATGGCCCGGGCGATCGGATGCGTGGAGAACTGCTCGGCCGCAGCGGCGAGCGCCAGGAGCTGGGCCTCGTTGTAGGAGGCCAGTGGTTTGACCCAGTGGACGCTGTGTTTGCCGGAGGTGAGCGTGCCTGTCTTGTCCCAGACGACGAGATCAATTCCCGCCATGGCTTCGAGCATTCCGGCGTCGCGGACGAGAATGCCGCGAAGGGCCGCCATGCTCGATGCGACGCTGACGACGACCGGTGTCGCTAATCCGAGGGCACAGGGACATGCGACGACCAGCACGGCGATGGCCGCGCGGGCCGCGGTGGCCATCGAATCACGACCGTAGAGCGAAAGCCAGCCAACAAAGGTAATCGTTGCCGCAGCTATGACGATCGGCGTGAAGATGGCCGCCACGCGGTCGGCGGTCCGCTGCATCTTTGTCTTGCTTCCCTGTGCGCGGGCGACGAGTTGTGCGATTCGACCGACGGCGGCCTGGGCGCCGGTCGCGGTGACTCGGAAGGTAATCTGCCCTTCCACGACTAATGTGCCGCCGAGCACCGGGTCGCCCTGCCCTCGGGCGATTGGAAACGGCTCGCCGGTCATGAGGGCTTCGTCGATGGCCGCGCTGCCCTCGACGATCACGCCGTCTGCGGGGATCGCGGTATGCACGGGCACGACGACGATGTCGTCGATCGCAATACTCTCCACTTGGGTCGAAACCACCTGGCCGTCTCGCTTCACGAGCGCGGTCTTGGGCGCGTGGCGGGCGAGGGCCTTCATGGCGGAAGCGGCGCGACCGCGGGCGCGCGTTTCCAGATAGCGGCCCACGCAGACAAGGCCGAGGATCATCGCGGCGGCGTGTACGTGCACGAAGGCCTCATCGCGGGCGATGAACGCGCCGTAAACACTGCTGAGCGTGGCGACGGAGAAGCCCATTGTGATGAGCAGGTCCATGTTCGGCGTACGGAAGAAGAGGGCTCGAAGGCCGCCGACGAGGATGGGCGCGCCGGCCGGGCTGAAGGCGAGCATGAGCAGCAGGACGAGTTCCATGAGGATGGCCGCGGTCTGGCTGCCGGTGTTGTGGCTCCACAGGACATGGCGGAAGTGGTCGACGGCGAGAATGGGCAGGACGAGGCCGATCGCCTGGATCAGCGCCTGGCGATTGCGACGCTGCCGCTCGCGGTGGGCAGATTCATCGGCGCCGGGGATGGCCGCGTCGGCGCCGGACATGACCTCCGCGTCGTAGCCGATTGCGCGCACGGCCTGCACGAGCGAGTCCTTTGAAATGCCGGCGCTGCTTGTCTCAACGATGGCCGATTCGGACATTAGCTGTACGCCGGCGTCGGCCACGCCGGTCACGCTGCGCAGGGCATCTTCGACGCGGCGGACGCAGGCTCCGCAGGTCATTCCTGAAATTCGCAACTGGATGGATTGAGGCACGACAGATTCTGACGCTTATGGAAGAGACTGCGGGGGCGTTTCTCGATACCCCGCCACGGTATAGCCCGCGCCGGCGATTGCCCGCACGAGCGACGCGATGCCTGAGGTTGCGTTATCAACGTCAACGAGGGCGCGACCTGGAGTCAGCTCGACTGTCGCCGAAACGACGCCGGGAACAGCGACGAGTGCCTTTTGAACCGTGCCCATGCAATGTTCACACGTCATGCCGTTGATGTCGATCGTGTAGCGATTCACGCCGAGTCACCTGCTTCGGACAACTAGACCACGAACGCCTCGTGGCAGAGGGATTCTAGCAGGTTCTCCTGGAAATCGACGGCGTTGATCGCGGTGAGGAGGTCAATCCGCTCTTCAGCGACGCCGCCGAGGGCGGGCTTGCTCCGACCTGCCTGCGAGCCTTCCGTGACGATCTCCAGGCGCATGCGCGTTTTGAGGAAGAGGCCCGGCCAGAGGAGGCTGCCGACGGTTACTGCGTCGGCGAGGTGACATTTCCCGTAGCCGGGATCGACGTCCTGCTCAATCGGATATCGCATCAGGCGGGAGAGGACTTCACCGGTGCGATAGCCGCTGGCGGCGAGGTGTGCGGCGTGCGACTCGTCGAAGCAGACCAGGCGCGTCACATCGAGCGGTGTGACCGTGATGGGCAGGCGCGATGACAGAACTCTGGCAGCGGCCGAGGGATCTTTGTGGAAATTGAACTCTGATGCGGGGGATGCGTCGCCCTGGGCCCAGACGGCTCCGCCGGTCAGGTGCAAATGCTTGATGCGGCGCAGTAGGTCGGGCGAACGTTCGAGCATGGCGGCGATGTTGGTAAGCGGCCCGAGGGCGACGACGACCAGCTCGCCCTTGGCGGCTTCGATCGCTTCCTGATAGACCGAGGAAAAATCGGCAACCTTTGATTGATCCGGCGATGGGAAATCGCAACCGCCCAGACCATCTTCGCCGAAAAGGGCCCGACGATCGGGCAAGTCGCCGGACGGTTGATCCATCCCCCTACCAACGACGGGCATGACCGGGGGCTTCATCGCCGCGAGAAGACGACCTATGTTGATTGTCGCCTGAGCCGCGCTGACGTTGCCGCCGACTCCGACGATGGCGCGCACGTCCAGGCCCGTTGACGCGAGGGCCAGGCAGATCGCCGCGGCGTCGTCAACGCCCATGTCGGTGTCGATCAGGATAGGTACGGTCTCGGCCATGAGCGGCTCCGCCGTCGCGTGCGCGTTTGCAGTCTGCCCTTGCCCGAGCAGACTGTGTCTCGGTGCGATAAGATAAGTGATTGTCATTATCAGGCGAGTGAGCGCGTGGGTCAATTGTTGGTTGCAGCATCAGGACCGAAGTGGAAAGCGGCCGGGCCCGTGAAAGCGTGAGTGATCGTGAGTGAGTCGTGGGAAGAGCTTGTGATTCGCGGCGCGAACGGCGGCGAACTTTCGCGCGCTGAGTCCGCGCAGGTCTTCGACGCCCTGATGACCGGACGGATTCCGCCAGAAGACATTGAGCATTTTCTCAGGGGATTGGCGAAGCGCGGCGAGACGGTGGAAGAGATTGTGGGCGCGGCGGGTGTCATGCGGCGTCATGTCACGCCGATCCGATGCGAGGCACCCAACGCCATCGACACCTGCGGTACGGGGGGCGACGGCATCAGCACGTTTAACGTTTCTACCGCCGCGGCGATCATCGCATCGGCAGCGGGTGCGGTCGTCGCCAAGCACGGCAACCGAACGAACTCGCGAGCCAGCGGATCGGCGGAGGTGCTGACGGCGCTGGGCGTGTGTATCGAAGCGTCGCCGGCGGTTGTCGAGAAGTGCATTCGCGAGATCGGCATCGGCTTTCTCTTCGCCGCACAGCTTCATCCGGCGATGGCGATCGTGAAGGACGTTCGGCGAAAGATCGGCACGCCGACGATCTTCAACCTGCTGGGCCCATTGACGAATCCGGCGAATGTGCGAAGGCAGATCATCGGGGTGCCGCGTGTCGACCTGGTCGACAAGGTGGCGGCATCGCTGGCGGCGCTGGGCGCGGAGCGGGCGTTTGTCGTGCACGGTCACGACGGGCTTTGCGACCTGACCATTTGCGAGGCGAGCACAGTGGCGGAAGTGTGCGACGGACGCGTGACTGTGCGGACCATTTGCCCCGAGGACGCCGGACTTGGCCGGGGACGGCTCGACGAATTACGCGTGAAGAGCCCGGATGAGAGCGCCGAGGTCATCCGCGAGATTCTCGACGGCCTGACCGGGCCGCGGCGGGATCATGCACTGCTTAATGCGGGGCTGGCGCTGGTGGCGGCGGGCGTCGCGGGCGATCTGTGCGAGGGTGTGAAACTGGCGGGACGCGCCATTGACACCGGTACGGCGCGCGAGAAGCTTGCGCGACTGGCGGAAACTTCCGGAAAGACGGCATGATTCGATATCGCTGCGACGGTTGCGGGCTGGATTTGGAGCGCGACGGCTCCAATCACTACATCCTTAAGATGGAGGCGTACGCAGCGGCGGGGAGGTTGGATTTTTCGCGCGAGGAAGTGGAGCGCGACCACGAGGCGGAGATGAA
>CAZCGF010000051.1:0-21506 GCA_964498115.1 uncultured Planctomycetaceae bacterium
TCGCGCACCATCCAGCAGTTCACCCACACCGTCCCGCTGTTGATCTTCTCCGCCAGCCGATGCGCACGGGAGATATTCTGCGTCCACACGCTCGACGCCAGCCCGTAGTCCGTGCCGTTCGCGAATTCGACAACCTCTGATTCATCCTTGAACGGAATGATCGCCGCCACCGGCCCGAAAATCTCCTCGCGGTTCACCCGGCACCCGACACCCAGCCCAGTAATCACCGTCGGCTGGAAAAAGTACCCGTCGCGGCACCGCTCCCCGAGGTCCTTCGGTCGCTCGCCGCCGCACAGAATCTTGCCGCCTTCCTGTTTCGCCAGATCGACGTAGAACATCGACTTCTCGAGCTGCGCCTTCGACACCATCGCCCCCTGATCGCTCGTCGCCTCCAGCGGGTCTCCCACCCGCAGCTTCTTCGCCGCTTCGACAAACTTCGCCACAAACGGCTCATAGGCCGATTGCTCCACAAAGATGCGCGAGCCGCACAGACACACCTGCCCCTGGTTCGCATACGCCGCCCGCACCGCCCCCGGCACCGTCTGCTCCATATCCGCGTCGGCGAACACGATCGTCGGATTCTTCCCGCCCAGTTCCAGCGACACCTTCTTGAATAGCGGCGCGCAAGTCTTCGCCACCTCGCGCCCCGTCACCGTCCCGCCGGTAAATGAAATCGTCCCGATCTTCGGATGCGTCGTGATCGCGCTGCCGACCTTCGCCCCCAGCCCGTGCACGATGTTCAGCACACCCGGCGGCAGTCCCGCCTCCATGCAAATCTGCGAGAACAAATACGCCGTCATCGGCGTAATCTCCGACGGCTTCGCCACCGCCGTATTCCCCACCGCGATGCACGGCGCGACCTTCCACGTCAGCAGATACAGCGGCAGGTTCCACGGTGAAATCAATCCGCAGATGCCGCGAGGCTGACGCAGCGTGTAGTTCAGCGCGACGCCATCCGTCACGTGCGATTCGCTGTGCGCGTGCAGAATCGCCGTCGCGAAGTGCCGGATGCTCGACGAAGCTCGGGGAATATCCACCGTCCGCGCCACAGTCAGCGGCTTGCCGTTGTCGATCGCCTCCGCCTTGGCCAGCTCCTCGCACCGCGCCTCGATCAGATCGGCGATCTTCATCATCACCCGGCATCGCTGCGCCGCCGGCGTCTTCGACCATGTCGCAAACGCCGCCTCCGCCGCCGCGACGGCCTTGGCAACATCCTGCTCATCCCCGTCCGCCACCTGCGAATAAACCTTGCCCGTCGCCGGTTCGTAATTATCCAGATACGAACCGGAAATCGGCTCGACCATTTCGCCGTTGATGTAGTGCCGAATCTTGAGCATGACTGTCCTCTACCCGAAAATTGCAACGTCGCCGGTCGTTCTCAAAGTATCGTTGCATTGAGTGAATCTACGGATTGGAAATGCCGATCGCGCGTCAGGAGCGGGATCGCATGCTGTAGAGAGATCGCGGCGATCCAAACATCATTGTCGGGGATGGGTCGCCCGGCTTTCATGAGTCTGGACTTTACTTCGCCGTATTGCCGGCCGGTCGATGCGTTAACATTCAACACCGCACAATCACGACAGAACGACTCGACGCGGGAGATGTTATCTTCGACACGATGCGAGCGCATCGCTCCAAGGAACAGTTCCCCGACCACAATGGACGGAAGGTAAACCTCGTCGAAATCCGTTAGCCCGTTCGTAATTGCGGAATCACGATTCAAAAGCGCGATAACGACGTTGGTATCGAGAAGTATTTTACTACCAGCCATCGGGATCGACCTGCTCGCAGCCCTCTTCGATTGCCGCCTCAATCTCCTTCAAGTCCTCACTCGGAAAGTCGGGCAGTCGCTTGATCATGTCGGTGCCCTTTTCGCCGCGCAACTTACCTGGGCTGCCAATGGACTTGATGAATTCGAGTACGCGCTGCTGCTCGTCTTCCGACAGATGGCGTACTTCGCTGTCGATCTGACTGGGAATCGAATGATCGTGCACGATGTAACACCAATCCCTTCTGCACCGGCCTGCACAATTATATCGTATGGAGCCTCACGATGCCCGTTGGATTGGACTCACAGACTCCCCGTCCGCCCGCCGTCCACCGGCAGATTGATCCCCGTCACATAACTCGCCGCCGCAGACGCCAAAAATCCCGCCGCCGCCGCGATCTCCTCCGTACCCGCCAGCCGGCCCATCGGAATCCGCCCGACGATCTCCGCCTTCACCGCCTCCTCGCTCGAACCGCCCGCCTTCGCCTTCGCCTTGATCAATTCCCCCAGTCGCGCCGTATCCGTGTACCCCGGCAGAATGTTGTTCACCGTAATCCCGAACTTCGCCAGTTCGCCCGCCGTCGTCTTCGCCCACGCCGCCACCGCCCACCGCGTCGTGTTCGAAACGCCCAGCCCCGGGATCGGCTCCTTCACGCTCGTCGAAATGATGTTGATGATTCGGCCGTATGTCTCCGCCTTCATCCCCGGCAGCACCGCCTGCACAAGAATCTGATTGCAGAGCACATGCCGCGCGAACGCCTTGGCGAATTCTTCCGGCTTCGCCTCCGTGATCGGCCCGTGCGGCGGCCCTCCGCTGTTGTTAAGCAGTATGTGTACCGGCCCGCTATCAGCCAGACATCGTCCGACCCGTTCCTTCAAGGCATCCGCATCATCGAAGTCCACGCACACATACTTGTGCTGCTGACCCTCGCCGGTCGGCAATTCCTTGCGCACCCGCTCCAGCGACCCCTCATCCCGCGCGATCAGCGTCACCTCCGCCCCCAGTCGCGCAAACTGCATCGCGCACGCCCGGCCGATTCCCTGCGTGCTGCCGCAGGCAATCGCCCGCTTCCCCGCCAGTCCGTATAGCTTCTGAACGTCCATCGCCTCATACTCCTGCGAAATTGCGTTTATGCGATTTTTTTATCCTGAACAGGAACAGATTCGTCCACAGCACCGCAAAAGCCCTGCCGCCCAGGGATTAATTGCTATGGACGGGCAAGTCCGCCGGAAATCGCCTTGGGCGAAAATCCTCTGGATGGGCCCGCGAATCGGCAAATGCTCTTTTGAGTTCGATTCGCCGCTCAGCATGCATTGTAGACGCCTCTGATCGTGCTGACCATGATCTCCCACTCACAGGGAAGGCATCCTCCTCAAAAACCTGCTATCCTTACGGGGATGTCGACAGCGCAGTCCGAGCCTCCAGCTATCGCTTCAACCATGCACGCCGTCTGGACCGGCGATGCCCTTTGCGTCTTCGGTGAATCCTCCACACCCAGCGCCGCCGTCGCGTCGTCGACCAGCCGAAACGGTCGCCCACCCGCATGGGCCATGTCTGCCGCCGCGCTCCACGAGGCACTTGGAAAAATTACCCCCGACGGCCTTCTGGCCTCCTCCGCCGCCGAAGATGCAGTCCGCGTCTGGCTCCCCGTTCGCGGCGAGTCTCCGGTTCCCCACCAGGAAATCGCCAATTCCGATCCGCCCGAGCGACCGGCTGAGCTCTCCGCCTACAAACTCCCGGCCCTGCGCTTCGGGCCCGCCGACGTCATGGACCTCCTCATGGGGCTCGATGATTCGGCGCTTCAGTCCCACGGCCGCTCGCTCCGTTACTGGGCAACCCTCGCGCGATTCGCCGTCTCGCTCATCGCCCGTCGAAAGTTCTGCCCCGACGTCATCGAGGCCGGGCCCGGCGAGTTGCTCGGCCGATGGCGACTCCTGACTCATGATCCCGCCGAGCTGCTCTGGCTCGAGCGTTACGTCGCCGTCATGCCGCCGGTGTGCCGGGCCGCCGTCACCGACGAGCCGCTCGACGCCAATGACGCCGTCGAAGGATTTCTTTCGCTCACCACCGACGCCGTCATCCGCCGCGTCCTCGCCGGCGACGACTTCTTCCAGCAGATCGTCCGCAAAGCGCGCGAGTCCGCCACATGGGAACTCAAGTGGCTCGCCTCCCTCGTCGCGGCCGACACACGCGTCCACGCCGAGGCCGATGACAACGACGCCGGCGCGGTCAACATCCGCAACTGGATCGGCCAGGCCGATGAAGACACCGGCCCATCGCCCAAGCTTCGCTTCATCCTTGTCGAACCAGCCGAAGGTGCGAAGCCCTCCGAGGCCGCATGGCGACTCGCCTTCGAGATGCGTCTCCCCGAAACCGGCGAGCCCCTCGACCTGACCCAGGTCTGGGCCGAGCGAAACGACGCACCGACCGTCCTCGGATCACACTTGCTCTCCCGCCGCGTGCAACTCGTCTCGCAGTTGACGCGCGCCGCCGAAGTCTGCCCCGAACTTCGCAGGGCGCTCTCCCGCGCACGCGGCAGCGCCGTCCGTTTGACCACGGCCGAGGCCCACGCCTTCCTGCGCGAGCGCGCCCCGCTCCTCGCCGCCGACGGCTACGAAATCGTCCTCCCCGAGTGGGCCGCCATCGCCGACCAGCAGCTCGGCCTCGAGCTCGTCGTCGAGCCGCGCGCCACCGCCGGCACAGGCGATCGCGACTTCGGCCTAAGCCCGCTGGGCCTATCGTCCCTGCTTGACTTCAACTGGCGCGTCGCCATCGGTGGCGAACAGCTCACCATGGACGAGTTTCAAAAAATCGCCGCCCAGAAGGCCCCGCTCGTCAGGCTGCGCGGAAAATGGATCGGCATCGATCACGAGACCGCCGCCAGGGCACTGGCCTTTCTCGAAAGCCGCCCCAAGGGTCCGATCACGCTCATGCAGGCCGTGCGCCTCGCCGGTGGGGCGGAGGAAATCGACAGCGGCCTCCCCATCCTCGGCCTGTCCGGCGCCGATTGGATCGAGGGCTTTCTCAGCCAGACACCCGAACTGAAAATCGAGGCCTTCGATCCTCCGAGCGAGTTCCGCGGCGAGCTTCGCCCGTACCAGCTTCGCGGCCTCCACTGGCTGTCCTTCCTCGATCAGATCGGAATCGGCGCTTGCCTCGCCGACGACATGGGCCTTGGCAAGACCATCCAGCTCATCGCCCTCCTGCTCCACGAGCGCCGCGATGGAAAAAAAGTCGGACCGACCCTCCTGTTCTCTCCAATGTCCGTCGTCGGAAACTGGGAACGCGAAATTCAGCGCTTCGCACCGACCCTTCGCGTTCTCGTCCACCACGGCCCGCTGCGCCTCTCGGGCGACGCCTTCGTCGAAGCCGCCGAGCAGCACGATGTCATCCTCACCACCTACGGCCTCGCCGACCGCGAGGCCCCCGGCTTCTCCCGCGTCCAGTGGCATCGCATCGCCATGGACGAAGCCCAGAAGATCAAGAACCCAACCGCGCGCCAGACCGTCGCTCTGCGCACCCTGATCGCCGCGCACCGCATCGCCCTCACCGGCACGCCCATCGAAAACCACCTCTCCGAGCTCTGGTCGATCATGGAAGTGCTCAACCCCGGTCTGCTCGGTTCGGCCACCGCATTCCGCGCCCGTTTCGCCCTGCCCATCGAAAAGATGGGCGATCAGAATCGCTCCGATCAGCTCCGCCGACTCATTCGCCCGTTCGTGCTGCGCCGCCTGAAGTCCGACCCCATCATCTCCCGCGACCTCCCCGAAAAAATGGAGATGCGCGTTTTCTGCAATCTCACCCCCGAGCAGGCCGCCCTCTACGAACGCACCGTCGCCCAGACCCTCGGCGAAATCGAAACCGCCACCGGCATCCGCCGTCGCGGACTCATCCTCGCCACCCTCACCAAGCTCAAACAGATCTGCAACCATCCCGCCCACTTCCTCGCCGATCAGTCGGCCCTTGACGATCGAAGCGGCAAGTGCGAACGGCTCATCGAAATGCTCGAGGAAGTCCTCGACGAAGGAGACGAAGCGCTCGTCTTCACCCAGTTCAAGCAGATGGGATCGTTGTTGCAGCGGCTCATGCAGGATCGCCTGAAGATCGAAGTCCCCTTCCTTCATGGCGGCACCCCCATGAAGAAGCGCCGCGACATGGTCGAAGCCTTCCAGCAGGAGGGCGGCAAATGGCGCGTCTTTCTCTTATCCCTCAAGGCCGGCGGATTCGGCCTCAATCTGACCAAGGCCAATCACGTATTCCACTTCGACCGCTGGTGGAATCCCGCCGTTGAGGAACAAGCCGCCGACCGCGTGCACCGCATCGGCCAGCTCCGTCGCGTCCAGATTCACAAGTTCGTCTGCATCGGAACCGTCGAAGAGCGCATCGATCGCCTCCTCGCTGAAAAGGCCGCCCTCGCCGATCGCATCGTCGGCAGCGGCGATGAATGGCTCACTGGAATGTCCACCGTCGAGCTCCGCGACTACCTCGCCCTGTCCAACGAAGCCGTCTCCGAATCCTGATCGGCCAGGCCCGGCGCCTCGCCCTCCACATGCACGGCAATTCGTGGTAAGATCGCTCGTCTTCTATGCCGCAAAACTCAAAGAAACCAACGTCCAAGTCGGCACAAGACGCCTCCCCTCGCATCGGCCCGCCCACTGAGCCCGCAGCGCAGACGCCCAAGCTGCCCCCCGATCCCGCGACATTCTGGAACGGCAAAACCGACCTCGCCGAACTACCGCCATTCCCGCAGTCCGACGCCACCCCCGTCCTCAAAAAGCTCGGCCCCTTGCCCTTCCCGCGCGGCAGCTTCCCGATCGTCGGTTTCCTCGCGACCCTCTACGATCACGTCTCCACCCACGCCGCCCAGTGGCTTGGCAATGATGACAATATCAGGCAGGAACAAGAATAGTTCCGCCGTCTTCCCAGTCCTCAATCTCGATATTGATGCGCCGCTTGTGTGTCCCCCGCCCGCCCATCCTACTCGTCGCTCTCAGCGCCCCCCGCAAGCCATCTCGGCCCGTTTCCGCCCAGCTTCTCCATCTCCGTGATCACCTTCGGCTGCTCCGGCAGTATTTCCAGTGACCGCCGATAGTGCGCAATCGCCCGCTGCCGCGCCAACCGCCGGCTCGGTCCGCCCACGTCCGACAGCCGCGCGTTCATCGCTGCGCACGCATTGTGGATCCGCGCGTCCTCCGGCGCCAGCTTCAGCGCCACCCGATACGCCCGCATGGATTCCGGATACCGCGACAATGACTCGTACAATCCCGCCAACAGAAAGTGCGGCTCCGCCGATCCGTCGTCCATCCGCGCCGCATGCCGAAACGCCTCGATCGCCTGATCCGTGCGCCCCTTGATGCGGTGACATAGCCCGATCCCCTGCGCCGCTCGCCGACTTCTCGAGTCGATCGAAAGCGCGTGCCGATAAGCCCGAAGCGCCGCGTCCACCAGCGCCTCGCGGTCCATCGACGTGACCGCCTTCCGCCGCAGCGCGTCCCCAAGTGCCACAGCATAGACACTCTCCGACGGCGCGTGCTTCACCGCCTCGCCGAAATGTTCGATCGCCTTGTCCGCGTCCCCCAGCGCCTCGGCCGCCCGGCCCGCCCCCATGTGCGCCGTCGCGCAGCCCGGCCAATATCGAAGCGCTTTGTCGTAAGCCTCCGCCGCGCCCGCGAAGTCCTCCGCCGCGGCGCGTTTGTTTCCCTGCGTGGTGGCCCGCTCCGCAAGCTGTTCGTACGCCGCGTCAAACGGCCCCGATGCCCCATGCCGACATCCACCCGCGCCGACGATCAGCAGCAGCGCCATCGCGCGCAGCTTCCTCGCGTGTCGTGGTGCGCATGGGTTCTTGCGAGTTGGCATCCCTACCACCGTGGCCCTTATTCCTGACAGTCCAACTCATATATCGGTCCGCTTCGTCACACTTCTTCGCAAGTACAAGATACAACCGAACTTACGCCGCCAGGACTTTGACTTTGCCTCCCGCGCACTTATCATATGCAAAGCAGGCGACCGGCCGGCAGGGATGACCGCGACCGACAAAATCCCGCGAATAATGGATGCCCTCAATGAGAACCCTCGCCGCCATCCCCGTTTTCAACGAAGCCCGCTACGTCGCCCGCGTCGTCTCCGACGTCAAACAGTGCCTCTCGGACGTGCTCATCGTTGACGACGGCTCCACCGACGATACCCCGCGAATTCTGCGCGACATCGGCAATATCCACCTCATCACCCACCCCGAAAATCGCGGCTACGGCCAGAGCCTCATCGACGCTTTCGCCTTCGCCAAGCGCGCCGGATACGACTGGATCATCACCCTCGACTGCGACGACCAGCACGAGCCCGACCGCATCCCCGAGTTCATCGCCCGCGCCGCCGAGGACGACGCCGACATCATCTCCGGCTCAAGGTACCTCCTCGACTTCTCCGTCAGTACCGAGGCCCCCGAAGACCGTCGCCGCATCAACATGCGCATCACTCGCTTCTTGAATGAAAAGCTCGGCCTCTCCCTCACCGACGCCTTCTGCGGCTTCAAGGCCTACCGCGTCTCAAACGTCGCCGAATTGCCCCTCACCGTCCCCGGCTACGCCTTCCCCATGCAGTTCTGGGTGCAGGCCGTCCGGCATTGCCTTCGCATCGTCGAGCTGCCCGTCCCCTTGATTTACAACGACCCCACCCGCCACTTCGGCGGCATCCTCGACGATCCCAACTCCCGGCTCGATCACTACATGGACGTCTTCCATGCCGAATTCAACCAGCCCGCCAAGTGTCGCTCCGCCGTCCAGCGCTGCGGTTCGACCTGCAAGTAACTCACAAGTCCCCCGCGTCGCCCTGATCCCCGCCTCGCCCCTGCCGCGCCCACGATCTGCGCCTAACATACACAATCAATGAGCCGGCTCGCTTCCCAAACCGACATCGATCGCCTCGCCGCGCCCGGCGCCGACGGCGACTGCCTCATCCATCCTGACCCCGCCGCCTTCGCCGCTTGGACCGGTGCAAATCGCGCGGCACTCTCCGCCTCCCCGCTCCGCATCCTCGACCGTCCCCTCAAGTCATTGCGCGACCCCTGGCTGCAGGATCGCCCCGTCATCATGACCGGCCACCAGCCCGAATGGATGCACCCCGGCGTCTGGATCAAAAACGTCGCCGCCACCGAACTCGCCGCCCGCCTCGGCGGTAGGGCGGTCTTCCTCATCGTCGACAGCGACGTCCCCGCCGGCCTCAACATTCCTTATCCCGATCGCTCCGCCGACCCCATGCGCCGCGCCTTCGCCCCCGCCCCCGCCCCGCGCGTCGCCGCAGGTCGCGCCTACGAGCACCTCGCTTCAGGCTCACCTGACGACTGGAACGACGCCTTCTCCACCATTCCCACCGATCCCGACTCAGGCCTCGCCGCCTTCCAGGCCGGCTTTCAAAAAGCTCCCGCTCAGGGCGACGGCCGCGCCGCAGGCTACGTCGACCGCTGGTGCGCCGCCGTCAGCGAACTCGATAGGGCAATCGGCGTCGCCACCCCGACCTTTCTGCGAATCAGCGACGTGTTCTCCGGCAGGGGGCCGGACAGCGGTGCCGCCGCCATGACCTTCACCGCCGCGATCATCCTCGCCGCCCGCCAGTTCGCCGCCGCCTACAACGCCGCCCTCCAGGCATACCGCGACCGCCGCGACATTCGCGGCACGCGCCACCCCATCCCCGATCTTGAAATGCACGGCCCCCGCATCGAACTTCCATTCTGGGTCGTCCATCCCGATCGTCCGCGCCGCCGCCTTTTTGTAGAGGCCCAGGACCGCTCGGTGGTTCTCTTCTCTGAAACCGACCAAATCGGCGAGATCGACGACGCATCCCTCCGGCTGGACCCCGCCGCGTCGCTGCCCGCCGTCATTGCTCCGCTCTGCCTGCGCCCTCGCGCCCTGGCTCAGACCCTCTTCGTCCGCCTGGTTTGCTGCGACCTCTTCATCCACGGCGTCGGCGGCGCAAAGTACGATCAGATCACCGACGATCTGATCCAGCGCTTCTACCAGATCGAGCCGCCCGCCTTCGCCTGCGTCTCCGCGACCCTCCGACTGCCGCTCGATCTCTACGGCGTCAGCCTCGACGAAGTCCGCGCTCACGCCCGGCAGGCCCGCGACGTCATCTTCAATCCCCAGCGCTACGTCACCGTCGAAAACCCCGAAGACCCGCTCGCCCAGCTCGCCGCTCGCCGGACCGCCGCCATCGAAGACTCAGTCCGCCTCCGCATGGAGTCCCCCGGCGATCGTCCCGCTCGCCGCGACGCATGGCGCCGCATCCGCCAGGCCAATCGCGACATCCTCCACATGCAAGGCGAGATGCACCTCGCTTCAAAGGAATCCGCTCAAGCGCTGATCCGTCGCCTTGAGCACGACCGCGTCGCCGGTTGGCGCGAGTGGTTCTACGCACTCCACCCAATCCCCCGCCTCCGCGCCCTCCGCGATCGAGTCTCTTCCCAATTCTCTAATATCGTTCCCAGTTAGCCCTGCCCCCGGCATCTCTTCGCCGCGCCCCATCTGTGACTGCCTCAGACCTGCGACACTTCAACTGCCCGAATCGGCCCAAGCGGCAACTCAATCTTCGGCGTATCAATGATCACCCGAATACACGCCCTCCGAACCTCAATCGGCGCATCTGACCCAATCCTGCCCGGCGTTTTCGCAGCCGCCCTCCAAAACGCGTCCGCCAAGCCCGCCGCATCACCCATGAATTCGCAGCTCACCACGACCGTCTCCGCATCGCCCGCATATCCCATCTCCGCAAACCGCGTGCAGATCGTGTTGTCCACGTCGTAGCCCTCACGCGTCACGGCGTCGTTCGCCTCATCCATCAGCCTCGCAAATGTCCGCCGCAGCAACCCAACGTCAATCGGCCCCGATTCAATCGCCTGCCGATAGTCCAGCACGATGTCGGCAGTCAGCATCCCAATCGCCGCCAGCGCCGCGGCATGTTGCGGAATCACGACGCGCTTCAGCCCGCACGCCGCCGCAATCGCCTCGGCATGTGATGGCCCCGCGCCCCCGTACGCGATCAGCAGCGCTGCCTCCGCCGCCGCCGATCGGATCTGCTCGCCCAGTGCTGCCGCAATCGTCCCCACAGGCGCCGTACCCGACTCGATCCGCCCATCCGCTCGCCCCACAACTCTCCCGCTCGGATCAACAACCCCGCAGTGCCATCGCGACGCCCCAACCTCCAAAAAACAAACGTTCCGCTCGCCCAGTCGATTGCCCAACTGCCGGACAATCGCCACCGCCGGATCGCACGCCGGCTCGTCGGACACAAATCGAATCGACTTAGCCCCATGCCCGATCGCTGCCGTCTCAATCTCCCGCCGATTCGCCTCCGCCTCGCCGCCCAATCGGCAAACCACCTGATACGTTCCCGCCGGCGCGACAAGGCCCATCCACCTCGGCCACTCCTCGCCCGGCAACCCAAGCGCCTGCCGCTCAACATGCAGAGTCGCTCCGTCATATCGGCAAAGTGACACAAAGGCCGACCCGATATCAACGGTCACGATGGGGGAGTGGGGCGTCATCGGCAAACATTCTCGTCAGGCTTGCGACACCGCACCGTGCGGCGATGATGCCCGACATGCTATTCGCTCCCCAGACGATTGCGACCTCTCCGCCGATCTCTCCTGCGCCGCTCGACCGCCGCGCCGCGGGTCTCCTCTGCGCCGCCGGCTTCGTCATCAGCGCCGCCTGCGGCATGATCCACAAAGGCGGCATCCTCCACTTCGACGACCTGACCCATTTCCTCTACGCCAAATGGGCATGGACCTGGCCCGCATACCTCGTCAACGACTGGGGTCGGCCCGGCTTCACCGCGCTCTACGCCTTGCCCGCCTCGATAGGGTGGGGGGCCTGTCGAATCTTCTCCGCTGCATTAACCGCCGCGTCTGCCTACTTGGCCTGGAGCATCTCAGCCCGACTCGGGATGCGAAGCGCCTGGGGCGCAGTCATTTTCGCGTTTGCCCAGCCCCTCTTCTTCCAGCTTTCGCAGACCACCCTCACCGAAACCGCCCTGGCCTTTTACCTGATCCTCGCGACGCGATGCGCCCTGTCGAAGCGGTGGACAATCTCCTCCGTCGTTCTCTCGCTGGCCCTCGTCACCCGGCATGAAGCCATCGTATTTCTCCCGATCTGGCTCTACTGCGCCGCACAGGAAAAACGCGCCCTTCGCAATCTCTGGCCGCTCCTCTGGGCCCCGCTCGCCGTAAACCTCCTCGCCTGGGCCGCCGGCTCCAAGCCCGCTATCGAACAGTTCCTCAATCCCACCGGCACCGGCCAATACGGTCGCGGCGGCTGGCTGACCTTTTTCTGCCGAAGCATGGAGGCCTTCGGCCCCGGCATCTGCATCCTGGCAATGATCGGTATCACGCGCCTGACCCGCATCGGCGGCGGCCTGGTCGCCGCGTCCATCGCGATTTACTTCATTGCCCAAACGGCCGTCCGCGCATTGGGCCTCTACGACACCGGCGGCTACGCCCGTTTTCTCGTCGGCATCAGTCCACTCATCGCCATCTCAGCCCTCGCAGGTTGGAACCGTCTGTTCGAAAGCGAGCCACGGGCGCGCCGCCGAACCGCCATCCTCGCCGCCGCCGCCATGGCACTCCTCTGGCTTTCCATGGAGCGGCAACTCGTGCTCCACGGCGCAGGCGATTCACTCGCCGCCGAGCTGCCCAAGCTCGATGTCGCCGCAAAAGCGATTCGCTACACCACTGTCGCTGTCATTCTGGTGACACTATCAGTCCTCTGGATGGAGCGATCGTCAAAGGCAAATCGACTCTCGACAGCGGCAATCCCCGCCGCCCTCGCAATCATGATCGCCCTCGCAGCGTCGCTCTTGTGCCACCCGCTGCGCCCGCCGCCCGAAGCCGCGATCATTGCCGACGTTCGCCGTCAGCTTCGCTCCATGGGTCACGCCGACCAACCCATCATCTCCGCCTGCGTTTGGATGGACTACGTCACCGGCCACAGCTTCCCACCCTGGCGCCCAACCCTCCGGCAGGAACTGGAGTCGGCGCCGCCAGGCACGCTCTTCGCTTGGGAGCGCCAGTTCGCCCAGTCCGCCGACCACAATCTGCCGCTGGCCGACTTTGCCGCCGATCAGCGCTGGCGGCTGATCCTCGAATCACCGCCGCTCCCCAATGACCGTTTTCCCTATATGCACATCTTCCTGAAACAGCCCGCCCCAGGCCCCTGATCCGCCCAATCAGGACCACCCCGGATTCAAATGTAGCCATGGCTACATCTGCTTGCCACCACGTCACGAGAACAGTATGATTCCCGATCTCACGTGGGTGATGTCGGATTCGCCATACGGTGCGCGGCCGTGCGAGTCCCGGCCTTGAGGATCTTCTGTGACATCGCGATTCGGTAAGAAGCCCGACGGATTGGATGCACGCTTCTCTCGCGTGCTGATGATCGGCCTCGACGGCGCGACCTTCGATGTCCTCCGACCCCTCATGCAGCAGGGCCTCATGCCCAACCTCGCCGCCTTAACTGAGGACGGCACCTCCGGCGTTCTCGAGTCCACCCGTCCCCCCATCACCCCCGCCGCCTGGACCACCTTCATGACCGGCAAGGGGCCCGGCAAGCACGGCATCATCGACTTCCTCCGCTACGACCCGGAAAGCAACCGCCTCGTCTTCAACAACAATCAAAAGATCAACCAGAAAACGCCCACCATCTGGCAGATCCTCAGCGAGAAGCGCTACCGCGTCGGCTCGATCAATGTCCCCATGACCTACCCCCCGGAGCAGGTCAACGGCTTCATGATCAGCGGCTTCGACACGCCCACCGGCAAGGACTTCACCTGGCCCAAGGAGCTCCAGTCGGAAATCCTCTCGCGCTACCCCGACTACACCCACGAGAAAAAGTGGGAGCGCAAGGCCCTCGGCGGCGACAAGCTCTTCGCCGACAACCTCCGCTACATCAGCCAGAGCTTCGACCGCGGCGTCGAGCTCGCCAACTTCTGCGGCGAGAAGTACGGCTGGGATGTCATGATGGTCCTCTTCAAGCTCGTCGACAACCTCCAGCACAAGGCCTGGCGATACCTCGACCCGCGCACCCGCGACATGGACCCCGATCGACACCGCATGACCGTCGAATGCTTCGCCCGCCTCGACGGCGCCATCGGCAGGCTCCGTGCCCTCGCCGAAGACAACAAAGCCACCATCCTCATCATGTCCGACCACGGCCACGGCAGCCTCGACGCCAAGGCCCAACCCAATCTCCTCCTCGCCAACTGGGGCTACCTCAGCCTTCGCAGCAACCTCGCCCGCGCCCAGACCCGCGGCGCAGTCTGGTGGCGGCGCTTGACGCGCTCCAAGAATGGCCAGCCCGCCGCCTCCGTCGGCGAGCTCGATCACGATCTCGCCTTCGACTGGAGCAAGACCCAGGCCTGCGTCCTCCACGCCGGCATCTACGGCTACCTCTACATAAACCTGAAGGGTCGCCAAAAGCACGGCATCGTCGACGAGTCGCGCTACGACTCCCTGCGCGATGAGATTCGCAAGCGCCTTCTCGCCGCCACCTGCCGAGATCGCGACGGCAACGAGATGAAAATCTTCCCCGAGGTCTACAACACCGAAGACCTCTACGGCTGCCGCCGCAAGGACTACCCCTGGATGCCCGACCTGTTGTTGGCTCCCGCCGATGGCCTCGCCGTCGTCAAGAAAATTCGCGGCAGCTCCCCCGTCCGCTGGGTCCCCCTCGATCGCCTCGAAGGCACCCATCGCCTCGAAGGCATCTTTATCGCCCAGGGCCCCGGCATCGCCGCCGGCAAGAAGATTCACGCCCACATCGAAGACATCGCCCCGACCGTCCTCGCCGGCCTCGGCGAGCGCGTCCCCAAGGACATGGACGGCAACGTCCTTAGCGCCATCTTCGACGAGCCCGTCGAGGTCCACTACGAGCCGCCGGTCGAGCGCAAGATCGACGAGCACGACACGGCCGCAATGACCCAGCGCCAGATGGAAGAGGTCGCCGACCGCCTCGGTGCCCTCGGCTACCTCGACTAATCGCCCGTTTCTTGCGCCGCCCCGCGCCTCGCCGCATCATCGGCAAGCAGTTCCCCCCACATCTCGTCGGTCTTCCTCACGCTGATCTTCGGATTCGGCTCATCGCTCAGAATATGCCACGTAGTCAGCTTGCGCCCATCCAGCCAGATCGAAGGCGTCCCCTCCACACCCAGTTCGTTCGCCAGCGCCACATCCGCCTTAACGCCCGCCTCGCTCGCCTCACTCTCAAACATCTTCTGAAACTCATCCGCGTCGATCCCCGCCGCCCGCGCCAGCGCCGCATAAGGCCGCGAGGCAAAGTCATCCGCGCTCCGATACAGCAGCGTTCGGTACGCCTTCGCCTTCTCCGCCGTCGTCGAAAGCTGCGCCGCCTCCGCCGCCCGCGCAGCCTCGCACGCAAAGTAGTGAAACGTCTTCGTCACCGATGGATTGCACTCCCGGCACATCGGCGCATGCAGAAACACGATCCGCAGCTCCTTCGGAAAGAGCTGCCCCAGTCGATCCGCATAATCGTGAAACCACGCGCAGTGCCGGCACTCAAAATCCGTGAACGCTACCAGCGTGTGCGCCGCGCCCTCCGGCCCAATCGACGCCGCCCCCTGCCGAATCCGCATCGCCCGCGGCGCCTGCGCCCCCAGCTTCCACGAGACATACGCCGCGTTATTAGTCGCCGCCATCAGCTCCAACTGCATCCGCCGCGTGGCAATCTGAAGCTGATACGCAAACACAGCCAAAAAGATAATCACCATCGCGCCGCCGCATCCGGCGATCGTGCCCAGCGCCCTGCCCATCGATGGATTGGCCGGCGAAGTCTCTTCCGCCGCCCCTCTCCGTGGCCACGTCAGAAAAACGATCATCGCGACTACAAGGTTCACCCCATGCGCCGCCAAACACCACGTGCACCAAACCGGCAGCCTGGCCGCCATCACATATACAAAAAAAGCCGAGCCGATCAGTCCGGCCGCGCACAATCCCACCGGCACGCCGTGCCACCGCCGACCCGCCACGTTGGGAATCCCGACCGCAACAAACCACGCCCCAACGACGGCAAAGTACATCACCCCCAGCGCCGCAACCGGCGCCGGCCCGATCTTCGCCCACTTACTGGCCAGGACATAGTCGCAGTTCACCGCCTCGCTCGGCGAGCAAAGCGAAGCCCCCAGTCCCGTCGCCCCCGTCGTCGACTCCCCCACGCTCATGTTCACGAGCGTCACGCAGATAAAGCAGCCCACCGCGGCCAGCGCGACGACCGCCCATCGTCCAAGCGATTGGTTTAATCTCATCTGGCTGCTGCGCTGTCTCTCATGACCGCCGTGGCCTGATAGCAGAATGCTCGGCGAGCCTTCGCGTTATTAGTCGCCCTGCGACTCCGCCGCCGGCGCCTCGTCAACCACTGAAACCGCGTCGGCAGAAACCTCCGGCTCAATCGCCCCCAGTTCGATCAATTGCTGATGCGCCAGTCCGCCCCACGTCGTCGCCGACCAGTCCCGCTCGATCATCCGATAGTAAAACACCGCCGCGTCAATCTGACCCACCCGTCGATAATACTGCGCGACGCGAAAGTCCTTCTCCGCCCGGCTCTCCTCAATGCGCGAAAGAAGCTGCGGCACCATATATTCGCCCGCCTCCTCCGGATACTTCTGCCGGTAGTCCTTCAGATAGACCTCCGCCTCCAAAAGATCCGCATCATCGAATTCCACTCCCGGGAACCGCGCCAATGCCGACTCGCCCGCCCGAAGCAGCGCAAACTTCGAATACCGCCCCCGCGCAAAGTCGCGCATCAATCTCGCGTACGCCTCCTCCGCCTCCTCAAAGTCGCCGTTCACATAGTGATAGTCCGCCTTCAGCCGAAGTGCCTGCTCCGCCACCGGCGTGTCGCGCGCACGATCGTCAATGATCCGATCGAGCATCGTCAGCGCCTCCTCCTCGCCGGACAGCCACAGCACGCCCTTCCACAGCTTCTGCTTCCGCTCCTTGAAGAGCAGCATCTCCGCGATGATCAGTTCCTTCCGAATCGCCCGGTCCGCCAGCTCCGTCCCCGGCCAACCGTCCAGCAATTCCTCCAGCCACCCATAAGCCTTGATCAAATCGCCCGACTTCGGCTTCGCATCCTCCGCCGACACTTCATTCTCAGCGGCATAAAAAAGCGCCTCCGGCCAGTGAGCCGACTCCGGCCACGTCTTGAACCACGTCGCCAGCGCCTTCCGCGCAGCCTTGAACTCCTCCCGTGCCACCAGCGATCGCGCCAGCGCCAGGTCGCCTTCCTCCGTGCCGGGAATCGGCGCAGCCGTCTCAATCCACTCACCTGTTTCAGAGTCGTACTCGAGCCGCTCCTGAAATGTCTCCGGCGGATCGGCAGCCGTCGCGAAAGTGACAACGGCGAAAAAGAGGAGGCAGGCCGGCAGGGCGGATCGCTTCATGGTTCTGGCCTCGATGATGAATCAGTCTCGATCTCTCGCCGCGCCAATGCGGCCCGTGCGCGGATTCTAAACATCCCCGCCCCAATCGCAAACACCCACTCTCCAGGCGCAACTTGTGAAATACTTAAGGAATCAGAAAAACCTGAAAGTAAAACTTGTCATCCACCAGCGTCCCGGCCCCGCCGCCATCCACATCCACCACCGTGAAGCCGAGAACCACGGAATCAGCGCTGATCGATAAAACAGTCGCCGCAAACGTGTTGTCCTCTTGCCCGTCAAACGCCGTCAGCCCGACGATGATCTGCTCGGCGACAACGCCGGTAAACGCCCCCGTCCCGGAAATCGTCAGCGAATACTTCCCCGCCGTCGTCCGCACAGAGCCGACGGTTAGTCCGTCCACCGCCGCCGCGCGAATCAGCGTCCCATCCGAGTCGATGCTCCCCAGCGCAAGCACAAAGCTCGGGCCCTGCTCGCCCGCCGGTCCCGCTGGTCCCTCTGGCCCCGCAGGCCCCGGTTCGCCCTGCGGTCCCATCGTGCCAACGACTGTGTCACAGCCCGCCGCGCAAAAAAGCAATAGCCCGCCGACGAATAACAGATTCGCACACCGCATGATTGATGACCCTCAATGACTGACAACGGGCCGGACCGATCGGCAATCGACCGGACCGACGATCAGTTCGCACAATTCCGTTGTCGCCGCTTTACGTACCAAGTGCGAGGTGTAGATTCAATGAGACGACCTAGCCAACGAGGCGTGCGCGATCGCGACGCCCCCGGCCCATCGAGGCATTTTATCCCCCTGAACCTCAGGCTCAATAAGTTTCTCCCCCTTTTACGCCGCACCAAATCAGCCCCGACAGCGCCGAAACCCGCAAATCCGCGCGCACGTGGAGCAAGTATCTATTTTGATATGCGTAAATCCCCATCAATACCGCGCGAGCCCCAAAGCGGCTTGCCGTTGGGCGACGGACCTCCAGCCCGGCCCCACATCGCCGTGTGTCACTACGTTTGCATTCCCCCTCGGTCCCTCGGCCGCTCTGTGTCACCTTCCCGAACCGTTTTTCAAAGACTTACAAACGAACTTCCCCGAAACTTTCCATGCATATTCGGGCATGCACCGGTCGTGTTTCACTTTCCCGAATTGCCGCCTCTTTTCACCGTTTTTCACCCCAAACGCGACCCGCCCCAACCCGCGCCCGCCACAGCGCTTACAAACGCCCCCAAAAACTTTTTTCGCCTATTGTCACCTTCGATTCTGCAGCACTTGCGCGCGATCAGCGCATTTGTTTTCACCCTGGACCCCTCCGCCCCTCGATCCCGTTGCCCCGCTATCCGCCTATTGTCACCGTCAAATCCCGGCATCCCCGCGCCTCGTCTGAAATCTCAAATCTCAAATTTGAAATTCCACCTTTGCAGCACGCCCCGAGGAATTCGCCCGCCATTACCCGAATACGCATGGCCTTCGTTCGAGCCCCGGCAGGGGCACCGGGTTGTAGCCACTGGTGGAGCAAGGCGCCGCGAAGCAAGCCGAGCGCAACCAGTGGTCAGCATCAAAGAGAGAATCCCACCCCGGCAGGGGTGGAGGAGTCATTCGAATGCGCGCAAAAATCACCCAAAAAGCGAAGCGCCCCAACCCGTGCCCGCCACAAGCGTTGGCACGATTCCCCAAGCCCGTGTGTCACTATATGTCACCTCCGATTCGTTGCCGTTCATGACCCGAAATCGCGGATCGGAGGAGAAAATGATCGCCGCGAAATGGCTTAATTTTGACTTTTTGACTTCTTGGCGTTTTGACGGTTTCGGGTCGCCATGTGTCACCTTGGATTTCGAGCCGCTACGGCGTCGCCCCCAACGCCAGCCAAAGGAGGGTCTTACCGTTAAAAATGGAATGAACAAAAATCACCAGCGTCAGCGATCCCGTGCGAACGTAGAGATATCCGAGCAGGATACCGAACACCGCCAACGCAGGGATCGCATGGTAAAGCGGAGTGTGAAACAGCCCGAACGCCACGCCGGACAAAAGCACCGCCGCCCATCGGCTTCGCACCGCCTTGGCAATCAGCGGCAGGAACAACCCGCGAAAAAACATCTCCTCAACCAGCGGGGCCATCAAGGTCGCGCCCGCCACCGTCAGCAAAATCGTGAGCCGGTCCGCCTCTCCGGAAAGGAGCGTCTTGATCGTATTGTGCTCCACCGGCTCGTAATCGGGCCAAACCAGTTCGATCCCGAGCACAGTCAGATGCAGGGCGATCGTGCAAAGCGGCCAGACCGCGACATAGGCGACCGCCGCCTGCAAAACGCGAGTCCCAACCCGGCGAAAGCCCAGCCCCCAATTGACAAGTTTCCCTTGCGTTCTGGCTCGCCCGATCAGCAGAAGAATAAGGACCGTCAGGATCTGGGCCACACTCACCGCCACGGCGGTCGTCGAAGAAGCAACCGCTGGAGCAGTCGTCGGCTGCGTCGTCGTGTCACCGCTCGTCGGTTCACCAAGGAGGATTCCAAAGATGCCCGGCAGCAGCCACATCGCCGCCAAAGCGATAAGCAGATCGATGGGCTCAACGTCGTTTCGCGGCAGCTCCGGAAGCCGCAGGACATCGGCCCACCGCTTGCGCAGCGTCAACCACACGGCCCCAACGACAAGCAGCCCCGCGCCGCAGCACAAGACGATCAGTTCAGCGAATTCCAGCCGGGTCCAGTTCGACGGCATCGTGTGGTTGCATCCTGGCGGGGGCAATTCTAAAGTGGCGCACGGGAGCGACGCATGACGGGCACTATATTGGAACAGATAGTCGAGACCAAACGACGCGAAATCGCGGCGGCGAAGGCCTCGGTCTCGTTCGCCTCACAGGAGACCGCGGCCGGTAAGGCGGAGCCCGCCCGGAATTTCTACGAATCAGTGACGCTTCCCGGCCGAACTGCGTTGATTGCGGAGATAAAAAAGAAGTCCCCCTCGGCCGGACTGATTCGCGAGCCCTTCGACCCCGTCGCCATCGCACAGATCTACGAGGCAAACGGCGCGGCGGCCCTGAGCGTCCTGACCGATCGCTCTTATTTCGCCGGTGATCTCAGCTTCATCGAGGCCGTCAAGCGAAAGTCGTCGCTGCCGGTCCTGCGGAAGGACTTCATTCTTGAAGAGTATCAGGTGTTCGAGAGCCGCGCGGCCGGGGCCGATGCGATCCTCTTGATCGCCGAGATTCTGAGCGGCGAGAAGTTGCAACCCCTGGCCGAGCTGTCGCGGCAACTGGGCATGGCAACCCTGATCGAGCTGCACGACCCCGTGAACCTCCCCCGCGTCCTGCCGCTGGTCTCGCCGCAGGATCGCGTCCTCCTCGGCATCAACAACCGCGACCTGCACGCCCAGCGAACAGATTTGAATACATCGTTATCGCTCGCCGAAGAATTGCCGCAGGGCGTCCGCTTCGTGGCCGAGAGTGGAATCAAAACCCGCGCAGACGTGGAAATGCTGTCCGCGGCCGGTGCCTGCGCAATCCTCGTCGGTGAGACGCTCATGCGCGCCGACGACATCGGCGCAATGGTGCGCGAGCTCTTGGGAGGTGCTTAGCCTTGTACTTCAAAAGTGGGGGGGCCGCGCGCAGTCACGCTGCGCGTCGAACGCTACTTGCCCAATCCCCCGACTTCGACTTCCTCGTCTTCCTTGCTGACTACGGTGGGAACCAGCGTGACCGTCTTGGTGAACGTGCCGCCGACCTTCGTGCTGCCGCCGGCCGGCGCGACAATCACTTCGGCCTCCGCACCAGCCGCACTGAGCTGCAGGACGGCGGAAGTCGATTGGTCGAGGTTTCCCGTCGACTCGAGGACCACCACCGCGTCGCCCCCGAGTTCAGCGCCGTCGATCTTCACCTGATCGAGCCCCGGAGTGCCCCCGGGTCCGTACTGAACGATGTACGGCTTCTTCGTCACGGGATGCGTAACCGGCGTATTGGGGGCCGATTTCTTGGAGATCAAGTAGCGGTTGTTATCCGGCTCGATCTTGATCGCCGCCGGATCGGCTGGATCGCGCAGCGAAAGGCTCTTCGCGTATTCAACGTCATTCTCGAACCGCTGTGCCGCAAGCCGAGCCTGCTCGCGCAGCCCGGCCTCCGAGTCAGGCCAGGCGACGGCGGTCACGATGCCCACGACGACGACGACGATAAGCAATTCGACGATCGTATATCCGTTTCGATGCATGTTTCTTCCCCCATGCTGATTCAGCAATGTCACTTGCCGACGCGCGGCGCCGGCCCATTAGCAGGTTTTCGTTCGTCGGCCTTGATCGTGACCTGCACCGGCTTG
>CAZCGF010000052.1:0-16225 GCA_964498115.1 uncultured Planctomycetaceae bacterium
CGAATCCGCGACGGCGATCAACCCCAGCCAACCGCCCCACCCCTCGTGCTGCCCCAATCCGCCCTCGCGCGCCACTTCACGATGCAAAAGCAGAACCGTCTTGCCGTCCGCCTCCAGCGATTTCATCATGCGAGCAAGATCCTCCGGGATGGCCTCGCCGTGCTCCCGATACATCCGCTCCCCGCCGATCCAAACCAAAAACCCATTCGCCCGCGCATACACACCGCGACCCGGCAGCGTTCGAAAGTCGTGCAGATCCGGCAGCGCCACACCCCGCTCGCGCGCCGCCGCAAGCACCGCCTTGGCAATCGGATGCTCCGACCGAGACTCCAGCGCCGCCGCCGTCGCCAGCAATTCTGACTCGCTCACTCCCGAAGGCGCCGACGGCGAAACGACGATATCCGTCACGCTCAATTCCCCGCGCGTCAGCGTCCCCGTCTTGTCGAATGCCACAACCCGAACCTGCGCGAGCCGCTCCAGATGCGCCCCGCCCTTGAACAGCACACCCTTCCGCGCCCCATTGGCGATCGCCGAGAGCAGCGCGGCCGGCGTCGCGATGATCAGCGCGCACGGCGAAGCCACCACCAATAGCACCATCGCCCGATAGAAGCTCTGCTCAAACGAAGCCCCCATCAACCATGGGATCACTGCGGAACCGAGCGCCAGTCCGATGACACCCACGGCGTAGTATCCCTCGGCGCGCTCCAGAAGCTGCTGGGACTGCGCCTTCTGTCCCTGCGCCGCCTCGACAAGCTGGATCATCCGCGCAAGCGTCGAGTCGGTCACGGCCTTTACGACTTCAACTTCCAGCGAGCCGGTCCCGTTGAGCGTCCCCGCGAACACCGGGTCGCCGGGCGACTTCTCCACCGGCATCGACTCCCCCGTCACCGATGCCTGATCGAGTTCCGACTGACCATCGACCACCACGCCGTCCGTCGCGACCATCTCGCCGGGGCGGATGCGAATCCGATCGCCCGGCTGCAATCGCTCGACGGCGATGCGCTCTTCACGGCCGTCACGAATCAAGGTCGCTTCCGCCGGGCGCAGCTTCACCAGGCTCGATATCGCGCTGCGCGACCGCTCCATCGCGTAGTTTTGAAGGGTGTTGGACAGAGAAAAGAGGAACAGCAGCGTGATCCCCTCATCCCAGTGATCGATCGCAGCCGCCCCGATCGCCGCCGCGATCATCAGGAAGTTGATATCGAGGCGACGATCTCGCATCGACTGGATCGCATCAACAACCCCGTACCATCCACCCGCCGCGAACGCCACAACATGAATCGCCAACATCACCTGAGCCGAAAAAACGCCGCTGTCGCCGTAAAGACTCAGAAGCAGCAGCCCGAAGGTCAGCCCCGTCAGCCCGACTTCGGCATGCCTCCGTTCTAGACGCACAGCGGGCGCAGTGAGAGATGGAGTTCTGGCGCTGGATGCGGCCGAGATGCGGCTCATGGTGAATTCTGCATCTGTTTTCACGATACCTTATCGCACGCCCGGCAACTCGACATTCATTTTCCGTGCCGGGGGCGATAAGTACGGGATCATAGACGTGTATCAATCGCCTGACCGGGCGTTTCGCGGTCGCTGAGACTGAGTCTCATTCCGGGCATGCGCACTGGACGACCTGCCGACGGTGCCTCCAGTCTGGCACCAATCAGATCCTGCGATCGACGTGCCCCGACACACCGCTACCGACCTGGAACGCAATACGGAAAAATCGCCGAAACGTGCCCGACTACCCCCTCGTCCGGCCGAAAGACCTTCGCGTAATAAGCGTCCACCGACGCAGCAAACTCGCGCACCCGAACACCCATGTAAGACGCGTCCTTCACTTCCTCAATGACCGACGAGAGATACCCCCGGCTGCTCTCCCGCAGGCGCTCCACGCCATCCGCCCGCCCGAGTCGCAGTTTCAGATGACACGCCGCAACCTGGATCAATCCCTGCAGGAACCGATGCGGCAAACTCCCCCGTTCCACCTCGTGCCACAACCCTTCCCACGCCTCGTGTGCCTCCCACCAGAACGCATGATTGCAAAGGTCCCACCCGTAAAGATAAGCCTCGCACTTTTCCCACGCCTCCGCGGATTCCCACTCCACCGCGGGCTCCGGCGTTCCGGGCGGCAAATAGCTGTGTCCCTTCGGGCTCGCCGTCGGGTGCGGATCGCGTCCGGGCAAAAAGCGGTACGGCGGAAACGCAATCGCCGAAAGTCGCGTGGCTCGAAATTGTGTCAGTTCAGCGTCGTTCATCCGTCTCCACCGGGAAGAGCCTTGCCCGCTTGAAATCGCGTGTCATGCCATCCGCCGCACGCTATCATACCTCCCGCCGGAAACAGGTACGGTGCGAACTGGGCTACCTCGATATGCGCCCCCGCGCCGAAACGAGCAGCGGATGACGACAGCGACCCATTCGATCGGTCTGATCGCCGGAGAAGGCGAATTCCCCCGCCTCGTGCTGCGCGGCGCAAAAGCCGCCGGTTGCCGTGTCGTCGTAGTCGGCCTGCGCGGCAGCGTCGATGAATCCCTCCGCGACGAGGCCGATGCCTTTTTCATCGCCGGCGTCGCACGTCTGGGCCGCTGGATTCGCCTCTTTCGCCGCGAGCAATGCACCCGCGCCATCATGGCCGGCAGGGTCCGAAAAGCCCAGATGCTCGATCTGCCGAAATGGCGACAGTACTTGGCCTACCTACCCGATTGGACTAGCATCAAAGTCTGGTATTTTTCCGCCACGGACCGGCGAAATGACACGCTCCTGCGTGCCGTCGCCGACGAAATGGGGCGAAGGGGCGTTGAGTTGGTTGATTCCACTTCCTACTGTCAGGATGCCATGGCCGCCGCGGGGCTCCTCGCCGGCCCGCGCCTGTCCGCCTCAGCCCAGGCCGATGTCGAGTTGGGATGGCACATCGCCAAGCAGATGGGTCGTCTGGACGTCGGCCAATCCGTCGCCGTCAAAGACAAGGACGTCATCGCCGTCGAAGCCATCGAGGGAACCGACGCAATGATCGCCCGCGCCGCTTCGCTGTGCAAAGCCGGCGGCTGGGTCCTGGTCAAAGTCGCCAAGCCGAATCAGGACATGCGATTTGACGTCCCCACCATCGGACCGCAAACCATTCAATTACTTTCACAGTCGCGCGCAGCGGCCGTCGTCATCGAAGCCGGCAAGACACTGATCCTCAGCCGTGAAGAGACGCTCGCCCTCGCCAATCGACATGCGATTTCCATCGTCGGTCACGACGCTACAAATCAAGAGGGCGGTTGATGGACTTTCTCGTCACCGGTGGAGCGGGCTTCATCGGCTCACATCTGGTTCATCGCCTCGTCGAGCTGGGCCATTCCGTCCGGGTGCTGGATGACCTCTCCTCGGGCAAGCGGGAAAACCTCGCCGACGTTCTCTCCAAAACTGATTGGATTCAGGGCGACATGGCCGACCCCACGACCGCCCGTCGCGCATGCCGCGGCGTGGACGTCGTGCTTCACGAAGCCGCCGTTCCCTCCGTCCCCAAGTCCGTTGACGACCCACAGACCAGCCACAGGTCAAACGTCGAAGGCACGTTTCAGCTACTCCTCGCGGCCCGCGACGAGAAAGTGCGCCGATTCATCTACGCCGGCAGCAGCTCGGCCTACGGTGAATCGCCGACCCTTCCCAAGGTCGAGTCCATGCCGACCGATCCGCTGAGCCCCTACGCCGTTCAGAAACTCACCGGCGAGTTTTATTGCCGCGCGTTTGCCAAGTGCTACGGCCTGCAGACGCTCACCATGCGCTACTTCAATGTCTTCGGGCCGCGCCAGGATCCTCGCAGCCAATATGCCGCCGCGATTCCGGCCTTCGTGACTGCAATCCTCCAGGATCGCCCACCCACCGTGTACGGAGACGGCGAGCAGACCCGTGACTTCACCTACATTGAGAACGTCATCCACGCCAACCTCCTCGCCGCAAAGGCCAGGCAGACGAATGGAGAGGTGATCAACGTCGCCTGCGGCGGACGCATCTCAATCAACCAGATTATCGCCGACATCAATCGTTACTTTGGCAAGAACATCAAACCCAGTTACCTTCCTGATCGTCAGGGAGACATCAAGCATTCCGCCGCCGACATCAGTCTGGCCAGGCGGGTCATTGGATACGAACCGGTTGTCTCCACCCTTGAGGGTCTCAAGCTGACGATGGATTGGTATGCAGAGAGGATCGCGAATTGACGCTCCGGCGCGGGCCACTTAGATAGGAAGCCGCCGGATGCCCGAATGCATGGATCGTATTCGAATCGACTGAACAAAGGATGTTAAGCATGTTTCGCTTGCGCACCTACACCGTCATTCCCGCACTGCCTCAGCCCCTCGCAAGGTTGCGAGACTTGGCCTACAACATCTGGTGGAGTTGGAACGCCGACGCACGCGAGCTGTTCCGCCGGCTCGATCCCGAATTGTGGGAGGACGTCGTCCACAATCCCGTCCGCTTCCTCGCCCATGTCGCTCAGCGCCGCCTCGATCAGGCCGCACAGGACAAGGCGTTTCTCGCGCACATGCAGCGCGTCCTCGCGGCCCTCGATTCATACATGAGCCGAGAGGGCTGGTTTGCCAAGTCCCATGCCGACGTGAAGGACGCCCGCATCGCCTACTTCTCCATGGAGTTCGGCCTCCACGAATCGCTCCCCATCTATTCCGGCGGCCTCGGCATCCTCGCTGGTGATCACCTGAAGAGCGCCAGCGATCTGGGCATCCCCCTCGTCGGCGTGGGCCTTCTCTACCGACAAGGCTACTTTCAGCAGCGATTGACCGCCGACGGCTGGCAGATGGAAGAGTATCCGTCGCTCGACTTCTTCCAGATGCCCATCCTGCCCGTCACCAACAACGAAAATCAACCGCTGACGATCTCGCTCCCCGTCGGCGAGCGCGAAGTCCGCGCACAAATCTGGGTCGTCCAGGTCGGCCGTGTACCGCTTTATCTTCTCGACACCGACGTCGCTGAAAACGATCCGCGAGATCGAGAAATCACCGCAAGACTCTACGGCGGCGACAACGAACAGCGCATCCGCCAGGAAATCGTCCTCGGCATCGGCGGCCTCCGCGCTCTCAAGCTGCTTAACATCTCTCCCGACGTCTGCCATATGAATGAGGGCCACGCCGCCTTCCTCACCGTCGAGCACCTTCACAGCAAACGAGACGAAGGCAAACTCGACTTCGGCGAAGCCCGCGAAGCCGTTGCCTCCAGCCTCGTCTTTACTACGCATACTCCCGTCCCGGCCGGCATTGATCGCTTCGAGCGGGAGTTGATCGACAAGTACCTCAGCCCCTACCTGCCCGCCATCGGCCTCAATCTGGACGAGTTTCTCGCCCTCGGAAAAGTGGAAGAAGCCCAGCCGGTCAAAGGTGAGTTCTGCATGGCCGTCCTTGCCCTGCGTCTCGCCGGCGGCGCCAATGGCGTCAGCGCCCTTCACGGCCATGTCTCCCGCGAGATGTGGTACAACGTCTGGCCCGGCGCCCCGCGCGACGAAGTACCCATCACCTCGATCACCAACGGCATCCACACCAACACCTGGATCTGTCCCGAAGTCGCCGAGCTGCTCGATCGTTACCTGGGCCCGACCTGGACCGAGAACCCCGTCGATCACGACATCTGGAGTCGCGTCGATGAGATTCCCGATCTGGAGCTTTGGCGCGCACACGAGCGCCGTCGCATCGCCCTCGTCTCGTTCGCCCGCAAGCGTCTCCGCGAACAATTGCGCCGCCGCGGCGCCCCGGCCGCCCAGATCAAGGCCGCCGATGAAGTGCTCAATCCTGATGCCCTGACCATCGGTTTCGCCCGGCGCTTCGCACCCTACAAGCGCGGCTCGCTGCTCTTCCGAAATCCGACCCGCCTCGCGAAGATCATCGCCGGCGCCGATCGCCCCGTTCAGTTCATCTTCGCCGGCAAGGCCCACCCGCGTGACGACAACGGAAAGGCCGTCATCAAGGAAATCCTCGAACAGCTCGAGACCGCCGCCTTCCGCGGGAAAATCATATTCATCGAGAACTACGACATCGTCGTCGCCCGCATGCTCGTCCAGGGCGCCGACGTCTGGCTGAACAATCCCATCAAGCCCCGCGAGGCGTCCGGGACCAGCGGCATGAAAGTCGCCCCCAACGGCGGCCTCAACCTCTCCATTCTCGACGGCTGGTGGCCCGAGGCCTACGACGGCCACAACGGCTGGGCCATCGACGAAGGCAGAATCCAGGAAGACCCCGCCTACCGAGATCACCTCGAAGGCGAGGCGATCTACGATTTACTCGAAAAGGAACTGATCCCCGCATTCTACGATCGTTCCGCCGACGGACTCCCCCGCGCCTGGATCGCCCGGATCAAAGCCTCCATGCGCACGATCTGTCCCATGTTTAACACAAATCGCATGCTCGAGGAATACGCCAACCGCCTCTACGTCCCCGCGGCCCACAGGTGGCGACACCTCTCCCGTGACAATTTCGCGGGTGCAAAGGCCCTCGCACACTGGAAGCGCTCCCTCGCCGGACAGTGGGGCTCCGTCCACGTCGAGCAGGTCGACGCCGAAAGCGATCGCGAGCTGCCCGTCGGCGCGGAAGTGCGCGTCAGGGCCCGCGTCCATCTTGGTAAAGTCCAGCCCAAGGACGTCGCCGTCGAGCTCTACAACGGTCGCATCGATCCCTCGGGTCAGTTGGTCGAAGGCGGTGCCGTCGAGATGACCTGCGCCGACCATCTCGAAAACGGAACATTCTGGTTCGACGGGACCATCCCCTGTCGCCGCAGCGGCAGGCACGGTTATGCCGTCCGCGTCGTCCCGCGGCACGCCGACCTCGTTCATCGATACGACGCCGGCCTGATCGTCTGGAGCTGACCGGATACGCGATTAGCACCAAGCCCCGCCGATCATTTTCGGCCGCAACCGTCGATCTTGACACTCCGATTTACCCGCGATACGTTGGCGGGTCTGCAATCACGGCAACCGCCGTGGTCGCAGCTCCCAGGATAAGCCTGGGGCTGTAGCTCAATTGGTTAGAGCGCCGGCCTGTCACGCCGGAGGTTGCGGGTTCGAGTCCCGTCAGCCTCGTTTCCTTCAAAGACCCTCGCGCCCTCGCGGTTGCGGGGGTCTTTACGTTTTCCCGGCCTACCCTCGCCGCAAACATGGGCCGCCCCATCGCCGAGGGCTCCGCGTCCCTGTGACGTTTTTTAATTGCTGGGTTAACAGTTCACCTCGTTTCGATAGAATTCCGGTTCCTCCGGACATGAATCTATGACAAGCTCGTCCGACATCGTCATCTCCATCAAGAGCCTGCGAAAAACATTTCGCGGACGCGGCACCGTTCAAACCGTCCTCGACGACGTCACCTTCGACGTTCGACGCGGCGAAACCCTCATCATCATGGGCGGCAGCGGCTGCGGAAAAAGCACCCTGCTCAACTGCCTCATCGGAGAATATCGCGTCGACAGCGGCGCCATCCACTATCACACCAAGGATGCCCCCGCCCCCGTCAACATCGTCGGCCTCGCCGAAGCCCCGATGAACGAAATCCGCAAGCGATTCGGCATCCTCTTCCAAAGTGGCGCCCTGTATAACTCAATGACCCTGGCCGAAAACGTCGCCCTGCCCCTCCACGAGCACAGCATCGTCGACCCGTCCATCATCGACATCGTCGTCACCCTAAAACTGCAGCAGGTCCACATGCTCCCCCATCGCGACAAGCTGCCCTCGCAGCTTTCCGGCGGCCAGAAAAAACGCGCCGGCCTCGCCCGCGCCACCGTTCTCGATCCGGAGATTCTGTTCTATGATGAGCCCTCCGCGGGACTGGACCCCGTCACCAGCGCCGCCATCGACGAACTCATCATGGACCTGTCCAAAAAGCTCAACGTCACCAGCGTCGTCGTGACACACGAAATGGATTCCGCCTTCCGCATCGCCGACCGAATGGTCATGCTCGAACGCGGGAGGGTCTTGAAAATCGGAGACCGCGCCGAATTCGAACAACTTCGCGACACGCCGCCCGACCGGCTCAATACCCGCGAAGAGAAACTCATGAACCAGTTCCTCAACGGTCACACCGAAGGTCCGTTGACCGACGCCCAGGGTCTAAGCGACTATGAAAAACTTCTGGTCGCGGGAGAGGAGTAGACTTCCAACATGGCTGCTGATCGCAATGCTCTAAAGGTGGGGGCCGTCACGATCGCCGTTGCGGTCGCTTTTTTCATGATTCTGATCTGGATCAGCCAGGGCGTCAGCGGCTCGATGAGTCGCATCGCCGTCCGGTTTGAGTCGTCTCCCGCCATGCCCACCCTCTCCCCCGGCTCCACCGTCCTCGTCGGCGGCCAGAAGGTCGGCAAGATCACCGCCGCCACCCTCAACCCCTACGAAGTCCAGGATGCCGCCACCAATAAAAAGGTCACCCGCTATTACGTCTGGGTCGAGGCCGACATCCGCGACGACCTGAAGCTCATGTCCGACTGCGAGGCCATCGCCGAAGGCCCGCCCCTCGGCGGCGACGGCATCCTCAAGATCAATCTCGGCGTCTCGCCGCAGCCCTTCACCGCCGACTACATCGACGGCGCCCAGCCCGCAGGCTTCGCGGCCATCCTCGCGTCCCTCCAGAGCGAGTTCGACGGCGCCAACCCCACCAGCCTCCTCGGACAAATCAAGTCCCAGCTCGATCCGCAGGCCGACACCTCGCTGATCGCCAAGTTCCTCAAGTCCGCCGACGACATCAATGCCATGACAACGGCACTCGGAAACCAGCTCGGCTCCGATGAAAAGACCATGCTCCTCGGCAAGATTCACGCCATCGTCGACAACATCAACGTCATGACCGCCTCGCTGCGAACCGAGACCGATGGGGCAAGCCGTCAGGCCCTCCTCGGCAAGATTCACCTCACCATCGACTCGCTCAATGAAGGGCTCGGCTCGGTCTCTCGCGTCCTCACTACCAACGAGCCGACCCTCGACAGGTCCCTCAAAAACATCGCCGACATGACCGACAACCTCGCCGGCGAAACCGACGCATCGAGGCCCGACAGCCTGATGGCGGAGCTCAAGAAAACCGGCGTGATGATCAGCAAGACCGTTGACGACGTTCACACCATGACATCGACAACCCGCGAGATCGTCGTCATCAACCGCGAAAACATCGACCGGATGCTCGTGAACTTTAAGGAGGCCTCCGACCACATCAAGAACGGCATGAAGTACGTCCTTCGCCACCCCTGGCGACTCTTCAACGAGCCCAAGCAGACAGAGATCAAGCAACTGGCGATCTTCGACGCTGCCCGAAGCTTCGCCGAGGCCGCCACGCGCATCGACGACGCATCCGCCCAGCTAAGAGCCCTCGCCGACCTTCACGACGGAGCCATTCCCGCCGACGCCCCGGAGCTCGACCGCATCAAGGCCGATCTCGCCCAAAGTCGGGAAAAGTATAAGAAGGCCGAGGACGAGCTCTGGCGGCAACTGAATATTAATAACTGAAACTGAATTACGACCCGGGTTGAGAGGCCGCCGGCGCATCGACCGACGCCGGTCGCGATGTCGCCGTCGATTCAGCGCTGGTTGTCGGCGCCTGCCGAACCGTACGAAGCGGCTCACTAGACGGTCGACCGAACTCCTGCACCCAGAAGGGCCCGTCTGCCCCGCCGAGCTTGACCGCCAGACCGATCTCCGTGAAGTCCGGGTCGAGAATGTTGGCCCGATGTCCCGGCGAGGCCATCCACGCCTCCATCACTTCCTCGACGCTAAGCTGTCCTGCAGCGAGGTTTTCGCCGACTTTTGTGAACGGATAACCAAAAGCGATGGCCCGCGAGTCGATCGTCGAATTGTCAAACGGGTCGCGATGAGAGAAAAACCCTCCATCGGCGAGCCGGCATGCATAAAAGTCGGAAACCACCATCAGCGTGTCTTCGCGCTGAAGGGCGGCAAGACCCGCCTTACGGCGCTCGGCGTTGACCGCCGCGAACAATTGCGAAAGAACCACCTCGCCAAGCGGAGGATCGCTGCAGACGTCCATTTCCAACAGACGGGCCGTCGCAGTCGCCGGATCGGAAAGATTGGGGTTCTTCAGGGGCAAAGCGCCCCCATCCTGACATGCACCGAAGAAAAGCGGAATCAGGCCGCAAACCGCCCAGCCGCTCGTCCGGCGAGCCAAAATGCCCGGTCGGGCCGGTCGGCTGAGTGTTCCATCAGGCCTGACCGCACCCCTCCCTGTGAACTGAATTTCAGGCATGTACAATACCGCCCCTTTCAATCAGTTTATCCTTTCTATCGGTCGCGAACAATGAACTCTCACGCGGAAACTCCGGTTCCCATAAACTGATACGCAACAAGCGGCTACGGCCCCTAAAATCGGTCATGGATTTCTCAAGCTCCCAAGTCGAACCTGCCTCACCCCCGTCGCCCGGGCTCAAAGACGACCCTCCGGCGACCCAACGCCTCCGGATGGTCGACCAGCAAATCATGACCCGTGGCGTCAAAGACTCGCGCGTCCTCGGCGTCATGCGCTGTATCCCGCGCGAGCATTTTGTGCCGACCGACATCGCACACGATGCATACGACGACCGCGCCCTGCCGGTTGGCCTCGGGCAGACGATTTCTCAGCCCTACATCGTCGCCTACATGACCGAAGCCCTTGGCATCGAACCGCACCACCAAGTATTGGAGATCGGAACCGGCACCGGCTACCAGACCGCCGTCCTCGCCATGCTTGCCCGTCATGTGCTCACCATCGAGAGACTGCCCGAGCTTTCCGAGCGAGCCGCCGCCCGTCTGGCAGAACTCAAGCTGACCAACGTCGCTTTCAAAATCGGCGACGGTACCACCGGCTGGCCCGAAGAAGCGCCATTCGATCGGATCATCGTCACGGCCGCCGCGCCTGGGATCATTCCCGCCCTCGTCGATCAACTCGCGGATAACGGAAAGCTGGTCGCCCCCATCGGAGAGGAGTCGCAGCAACGACTCACGCTGATCGAAAAAGTGAAGGGAAGATTAATTGAGCGCCCGCTCATCGGCGTCCGATTCGTTCGCCTCATCGGAGAGGCCGCCTACGCCGAATAGATATTCCGCGACCGCGCCGTGCCCCCGATTTGATTCGCAAAGGAAATGGACCGGCGCCTACTCTGAGAAAAGCGCCTCGACGAATGTATTGGGATCGAACGGCTCGATGTCGTCGATCTGCTCGCCCAGCCCCACGAACTTCACCGGCACGTTCAGTTGATCGCGGATACCCACCACAATGCCGCCCTTCGCCGAGCCGTCCAGCTTCGCCAGGATGATTCCCGTGACCTTGACGTGCTCGCTGAAGCTGCGCGCCTGATTCACCGCGTTCTGCCCAATCGTAGCGTCGAGCACCAGCAAAACCTCATGCGGTGAGCCCGGCACCTTCTTCTCGACCACCTTCTGAATCTTGGCAAGCTCCCGCATCAGGTTGTCCTGCGTGTGAAGTCGTCCCGCCGTATCGAGCAGCAGAATGTCCGCCTTCCGCGCGATCGCCGCCTCGCACGCGTCGTACGCCACCGCGCCCGGGTCTGCGTCCTGCCCGTGCTTGATGATGTCCACCCCGCAGCGCCCGGCCCATTCAGTCAATTGCAGCACCGCCGCGGCACGAAACGTGTCGCACGCCCCGAGAATGACCTTCTTCCCCTGTTGCTTCAGATGGTTCGCCAGCTTCGCAACGCTCGTCGTCTTGCCCGAGCCGTTGATGCCCGCGACAAGAATCACCGTCGGACCGCTCGCCGCCTTTGCCAGTGCACGCACGTCCTCCGGCCACTTCTCAATGATGTGCTGCTTCAGATAGGTGATGATGTCCTGGGACTCGGCGATCTCCCCGCGCTTCCACGCCCCGCGCACCGCCCCGATCAACTTCTCCGCCGTCGCCGGACCGAAGTCGTCCTGGATCATCGTGTCGTGGACCTGCTCCAGCAGGCCTTCGTCAATCTTGCGGCCAAAGGGCAGCACCGACTGAAAACTGCGGACAACCTTGTCCCGCGTCTTCGTCAGGGCCTTCTTGAAGCGATCGAATAATCCCATGTAGCTCTCAGCCCTCAACCGGCGGCACGGGCTCTGTCGCGGCCTCACCGCCTGCCCCGTCGCCAGCTGCCGTCTGCTTTCTCAGCGCATCGAGCACGCCGTTCACAAACGCCGGCGAATCCGCCGTCCCGAAAATCTTCGCGATCTCCACCGCCTCATTGATGGCCACCGCGGTCGGCACCTCCGGCCGCGCGCGCATCTCGCAAAGCCCCACGCGCAGGACGTTCCGATCGACGGCCGACATCCGCGTCGTCACCCAATGCTCCGCAACTGCCTGAATGGATGCGTCGAACGCCTCCCGGTCTTTCCATATCTCGTGAACCAGCCCCCGCGCATATTTCTGCGTGCTCTCCGGCGGAGACTCGTCCGCGAAGAATGAATCGAGCTGCGCAAGCGAGTCATCGCCGAGCACGTCGAGTTGACAAAGCGCCTGCATGGCGAGGATTCGCGCCTGATGACGATCTTTCATGGTGGCATCATTACAGCGGGCGCGACGAATCCGCAAGCTGCGTCCTATCGCCCCGGCTTTTCGGTGGGTCGGTGCGCTCGAAGAAGCATGACCATCTCCAACGCCGCAAGCGCCGCGTCCTCCCCCTTGTTCCCGTGATTTCCGCCCGCACGTGCGACAGCCTGCTCAACCGTATCCGTCGTCAGCACGCCGAATCCGATCGGCACGTTTGTTTGCAGACTGACCTGCGAAAGCCCTGTGGCCGACTCTCCGCCGACGTGGATGTGGTGCGTCGTCTCGCCGCGAACCACGCAGCCCAGCGCGACTAGCGCATCGTACCGGCCGGTCCGCGCAAGCGCCTGCGCCGCCAGCGGCAGTTCCCACGCCCCCGGCACCCACACCTCCGTCACATCCGAGTCGCGAACACCATGCTTCAGCAGCGCATCGCGCGCCCCGGCCAAAAGGCGCGACGTAATATTGTCGTTGAACCGGCTGACGATAATCGCCACCCGAAGCCCCGAACCGTCGAGCTTCTCGCCCTGTCTGGATGGTGTGCCGCTTTGCGCCATGATCCGTGCCCAAAGAATAGCCGCGATCGCAAAGCCTGACCACGTCCGCCCGTTCCCACCCAACGCCGCCGCGCCGATCCTTCATCGCCCAAACGTTGTGACCGATCCCCGCCAAAGTTAAGATAGCCGGGAGTAAGAAGGTGCGAGAATCTGCCGGACTCCGGTCCTCCTCATCAAAAGTGCTTGGATGTTCCACCAGCCCAGAAATCTCGATGAAGCACTCGCCATTCGGGCAGACCTCGGTGCCGACGTCACCCCCATCGCCGGCGGCACCGACATCGTCGTGGCACTCAATCGCCAGGCCAAACCCCCCCGCAATTTCCTCGACCTCACCCACGTGGCCGACGGTTCAACCGTCCGCCGCGACAACGGCCAATGGTTTCTCGCCGGCGGCGCGACCTTCACCCAACTCGGCAAGTTGCCCGTAAAGGCACTCGCCCAGGCCGCCATGACCGTCGGCGGACCCGCCATTCGCAACGCCGGAACCATCGCCGGAAACCTCGGCACCGCCTCCCCCGCCGGTGACGGCTGCGTCGCCCTGATGGCGATGGATGCCCAGGTCGAGCTGTCCCACGCAACTCGCGGCAAGCGTTCGCTCCCCATCCATGATTACTTCACCGGCTTTCGCAAAACCGCCCTCCTCGCCGACGAACTCATCACCGCCGTCCGTTTCGACGCCGACTGGAAGACAGCCTGGTACAAAATCGGCAAGCGCGGCTCCATCAACATCAGCATCGTCTGCTGCGCCATCGGCATGAATCCGCGCGGCGATGTCCGCATCGCCTTCGGCTGCGTCGCCCCCACCGTCATCCGCACCCGGCAGGCCGAGGCCATCATCGCAAAGGACGGACTCACCGATGCCGCCATCGAGGCCGCCGCCCAGTCCGCCATGAAGGAGGTCGCCCCGATCGACGACCATCGCTCGTCGGCGACCTATCGTCGCGCCATGTGCGGCGTGCTGACCCGCAGATTGCTCCGCGACCTGCAACAAGGGAATTGAAGCTTGCTCATTGAGCCGCGTCGCTCGCGACGCGCAAGAAAAAATGACCCAGACCAACGAATCGACATGGAAGCTCCAGTGCACAGTCAACGGCGATCCCGTTGACGCCGACGTCGCACAGGACGAAACCCTCCTCTTTTTCCTCCGCGACCGCCTCGGCCTCACCGGCACCAAGGGCTCATGCCTCGAAGGCGAGTGCGGCTCCTGCACCGTCATCGTCGACGACAAGCCGATTAACAGTTGCCTCGTCCTCTGCGCGCAGATGCAGAATCGCAACATCGAAACCATCGAAGGCCTCGCCCACGGCGACAAGCTGCACGTCCTCCAGGAAAAGTTCCTCGCCTCAGGCGCCGCCCAGTGCGGATACTGCACCCCCGGCCTCATCATGTCCGCCAAGGCCCTGCTCGAAGCCAATCCAAATCCATCGGAAAAGGAGTTCTTCGAAGGCATGGAAGGAAACATCTGCCGCTGCACCGGCTACGCGGCCATCTGCGAAGCGATCAAGTCCGCCGCCCGGGAATGGAAATGAAAACCTCACCCTCACAACCAACCGGGATCGTTGCCCCGACGAAGTCCGATCCACTCGTCGATCCCTCCACCACGCCGTACAAGGAAGCCCCCCACGGCCCTGTCGGCCGCAGCGAGCGCCGCATCGACGGCACCGAAAAAGTCCTCGGCACCTGCCTCTACGGCGCAGACCTCTTCTTCAATCGCGCCGACTACTTCGCACGCGTCGTCCGCTCCGAGAAGGCCCACGCCCGCATCATCAAGATCGATGCCGCCGCCGCGTCGAAGTCCCCCGGCGTCGTCGCCGTCTACACCGCCAAGGACATGCCCGGCACAAACCGCCAGGGCCTCATCCACCGCGATCACCCCGTCCTCGCCGAAGACAAAGTCCTCTATCGCGGCGACGCCGTTGCCATCGTCCTTGCAGAAAATGAACACGCCGCCAATCGCGGAATAGAAGCCGTCAAGGTCGATTACGAAGACCTCCCCGTCGTCGCCGACTTCGACGACGCCCTCGCCGAAGATGCCCCCCGCCTGCATCCCGACGGCAACATCATGGGCGGCAAGCGCATTCGAAAAGGTGACACCGACGCGGCACTATCCGCCGGCGATGTCATCATCAGCGAGACTTTCCTCACCCAGACCGTCGATCACGCCTTCCTCGATATCGAAGCCGGCATCGCCCAATGGGATGGACGCCTCCTCACCATCCAGGTCTCCGGCCAATGGGCTCACGAAGAACGCCGCCTCATTGCCCTCGCCCTCGGCCTGCCCATGGAAGCCGTCCGCATCATCACCCCCGCGACCGGCGGCGCATTCGGCGGCCGCGAAGACCTCTCCATCCAAGTCTACCTCGGCGTCTGCGCCCTCAAAAACCCCGGCAAGACCATCGCCATGCGCTACAGCCGAGAAGAGTCCATGCGTGCCCGCCACAAGCGCCACGCCATGCGCATTCATTACACCGTCAGCGCAAAGAAAGACGGCACCCTCACAGCCGCCAAGATCACCATCTTTTCCGACGAAGGCGCCTACGCCTCCACCGGCCCCGCCGTCCTTCGCAAATCCGCCAGCCACGCCACCGGCCCGCTGCGCATCCCAAATGTCTACGTCGACGTCTACGGCGTCTTCACCAACAACAACCCCACCGGCGCCATGCGCGGCTTCGGCGCCTGCCAGATGGCCATCGCCTACAACGGCATGATGGACCGCCTCGCCGTGCGCCTCGGCATTGACCGCATCGAACTCTGGAAACGAAACCTCATCCACGGCGGCGACTCCGTCACCACCGGCCAGGTCATTCCCGTCGCCACCGCCGTCGAATGCGTCGACGCGGCCCTCCACCAGTTCCGATCCAAAAAGCACCACGACCGCCCCCTCGCTCCCCACGAGAAACGCGGCTGGGGCCTGTCCGTCATCTGCTTCGGCCTCGGCTATGGCGACGGCTTCCCCGACGCCAGTCGCGCCACCGTCAAGTTCAACGCCGCCGGCCGCGTAGAGGTCTACACCGGCGCCGTCGAATACGGCCAGGGCCTCCTCAACATGGCCGCGCAAATCACCGCCGAAGAACTCGGCGTCCCCTTCTCACAAGTCGACGTAATCTGGGCCGACACCGGCCGCACCCAGGAGTCCGGCTCCTCCTCCGCCACGCGCCAAACCTACTTCACCGGAAACGCCGTCAAGATCGCCGCCAGCGA
>CAZCGF010000052.1:16325-20972 GCA_964498115.1 uncultured Planctomycetaceae bacterium
GTCGGCAAGGCCATCAACCCCCAAAGCGTCGCCGGCCAGATGATCGGCGGCGCAACCCAGGGCATCGGCATGGCCCTCATGGAAGAGGTCATCATGGATGACGGCGTGATGAAGAACCCGAACTTCACCGACTACATCCTCCCCACCTTCCGCGACGTCCCCACCATCGAAACAGTCATTCTGGAAACCGACGACCCCGGTGGCCCCTTCGGCGCGCGCGGCATCGGCGAGCCCCCGCTCATCGCCGCCACCCCCGCCGTCCTCTCAGCCATCGCCAACGCAATCGGCGTCAGCCCCCATACCACGCCCTGCACACCCCAGCGCGTCTGGGAGCTGCTCCACGCCGATCAGGCCGCGGTCCCCTACGAAGCGAGACTCTCCACCGCCCCCCCGCACATGCACCTGTCGCGTTAATCGCGCAGGCACGTTCTGCGCGCAAAAAAACCGAGCGATGTCCCGTCGCGCCATGCGCGCGGAGCCACCGCTCGATCAATTACAGATTCATACAACGAAGAGAATTCGGCGTGACGCTAAGCGGGCAGGCTGTTGAGAATTTCAAACGCCGCCTGCACCACCGGCTGCGACGTCGTACTCGCATCGCCGAGCGACAGGAAGAAGGCGTTAATCACCGCCGAGGCCAGAGTCGTCAGCGACGTGGACAATCCCGTCAGGACCGAGTCGCGAACCTCTGAATCGCAGCCGCCCAGATTGAACTGCAGCGCCATTCCGCCCACGAGCAGAGGCATCAGCATCTTCGATTTCACCAGGCGGGTTGCTAACGATCGCTTCATGATGATCTCCTTCACTTAAGCCCGCCGGCGAGGAAGACGCCGCACTTGCTACGCCTAATAACAATCGGACTCATCTGGCGGTGAACTCCACCGCGAGCCCCTTTCAGCCCCGATTGCGGGGTACCGGCTGGGATTCGGCGGAGGTACCCCCCGAAATCCTCTTACGCATCGGACCAAAACGGGTTGCGGATTAGCTTCTCGCCGCAAGCGGCCGATATCCCGCGCAGCTTTTGCCGACGCGCAGCCGATCGATCCGGCGCCCCAGAAGGCAGGTCACCTCATAAGAAATCGTCCCCAGCCGTCGCGCCACCTCATCCACCCCGTTCGGCCGGTCCGCCTTGTTATCCAGCAAAACGACCTCGTCCCCCACTCCCACCCCGGAAAGCTCCGTTAAATCCAACGCCAGTTGATCCATGCTAACGCGACCGACCACCGGCGCATCGCCCCACTCCGTCCCCACGATCATGTTGTTCGACAGCATCCGCAGGAAGCCGTCCGAGTATCCCGCCGGAATGATCCCCAGCCGAGTCGGTCGGCTCGTCACGAATGTTTGTCCATACCCCACGCCGTGCCCCTTCGGCAGATCCTTCACCGCTGTCAGGTGCGTCACCACCCGAAGAATCGGTCGAAGGTCAACCCGCGCTCGCATGTGACGCGACGGATAATAACCGTAAAGCGCCAGCCCCGGTCGCACCATGTCCAGATGTGCATCCGGCAGTGCAATCGTCGCGGCACTATTGGCCAGGTGACGAATGACACCCGGCGGAAGCGCCGTCCCCACCTCGTCGAGAAACCGTCGAAACACCCCGGCCTGCCGCTCCGCGACGCTCACATCCTCAAAATCCGCCGTCGCGAAGTGCGAATAAACGCCCGCCAGTCGAAGCTGCGGCGTGCGCAGAACATGACGCACAACCCCCGCGGCATCCTCGGCAAGCACCCCCATCCGCCCCATGCCTGTATCCACTTTGACGTGAACGTCGATCGGCGCGCTCAGACGCTGCCGCGATAGGTACTCGACCACCGCCCCATCCGCGATCGTGATACTTAGCCGATGGTCTTCAATCACCCCCAGACGCTCGCCCCGCTCCGCCGCGTCCGCCACCCCGAGCACATTCCCCAGCACCAGGATCGGCCGGTCCCACCCGAGGTCCCGAAGCTCGATCGCTTCAAACAGCGTCGCCACCGCCGCCATGTCAGCACCGGCCTCATACAGAACCGGCGCGACGATTGCCATCGAGTGCCCGTAAGCGTCCGCCTTCAGCGGCGCGCACAATTTCACCCCCGGCCGACAACATGCCTTCAATGCGTGATAGTTATGGAGCAGATCGTCCGTGTTGATTTGAGCGATTAGATCGGAGCGCATCGCATCCCTGCCTTCGTCCGCATGATAAACATCGACCTCCGGGCCGACAAAGATTCGCGCCCAATGCCACATCTATACGCCCGACGCCGCCGACGGTTTTCCCCATTTCCCACAGCGGCCCGCCGCCCGGCAAGACCGATCCCCTTCCCCACTCTCGCCATTATCCCCTGTCAATCCACGGCTTACATCCGTCTCCGAGCTGCCTGACGAACGCCTTGTACGACGCGCCACCATCCCCTACACTGTTGGGCTCGATTTCAAGCGGCATGCGTTGCCCCTCGCGACCTGTCCGCCGACCAAACGTCGCCCGACCACGAGCCGCTGATCGTGGCAGACCGCAAGGTCGTTAACAGAGGATTGAACATGTCAGAAAAAGAAGAAGCCGTTCCCGGCGCAGAGGCCGCCGCAGAATCGACTCCACCGAAGAAAAAGGGCAAGGCCAAAGCCAAAGACCCGGCCAAGGCACAAGCCGCCCCCGAAGGCGGAGATTCCGGCCAGCGCAAGAAGCGCGGTCGCTCGATGCGCCGCCTCTCCAAGCGACACACCGCAAACCTGAAGCTCGTCGAGAAGGACAAGAAGCATCCCCTTCCCGATGCCCTCAAGTTGCTCAAGCAGCTCACCAAGGGAACCAAGTTTGACCAGACCGTCAACATCGTCATGCACCTCGGCATCGATCCGAAAAATGCCGACCAGATGATCCGCGGCGCCGTATCCCTCCCGCGAGGCATCGGCAAGAAGAAGCGCGTCATCGCCTTTGTCGACGGCAACGAGGCCGACGAGGCCAAGGCCGCAGGCGCCGTTGAAGTCGGTGTCGACGAGTTGATCAAGAAGGTCAACGATGGTTGGACCGACTTCGATGTGGCCATCGCCCATCCGCGAACAATGGGAAAGGTCGGTAAGCTCGGACGCGTCCTCGGTCCCCAGGGCAAAATGCCCACACCCAAGAGCGGAACCGTCACGGCCGACATCGCCAAGGCCGTCACCGAGTTCGCCGCCGGAAAGATCGAATTCCGAAACGACGCCGGTGGAAACGTCCATGCCGTCGTCGGCAAGGCCAGCTTTGCCGAAGCCGATCTCTCCGAAAACATCGAATCGTTCGTCGGCCACATTCGCCGACTCAAACCGTCTACCAGCAAGGGACACTACATCAAAAAGGTCTGCATCAGCGGCACGATGTCCCCGGCGATCGAGCTCGAAGTGGCTCAGTAAAGAAAGCGCGAGGCGTTCAATGAGTCGATCAATCAAGGAAATGATCTGCGGCGATATCAAGAAGGCCTATGCCGACTTGGACAGCGCCATGGTCGTCAACGTCCATAAGCTCAGCGGCACCGACGTCAACACCCTCCGAGGCCTGCTCAAGAAGCAGAAGGTCTCCATGCACGTCATCAAGAACCGCTTCGCCAAGCGCGTTCTTGCCGGCACCGCACTGGAGCCCATCGGAGCCATCCTCACCGGTCCCTGTGCCTTCGTCACCGGCGGATCGAGCCCGGTTGAAGTCGCCAAGCAACTGGTCGCCCTGGTCAAGGACTACCCGGCCCTGGAGCTCAAGAGCGGCATCGTCGACGGAGAAGCCGAACTCGCCAGCATCGAGGCCATCTCCAAGCGCCGAAGCAAGGCCGAGATCCAGGGAGAGGTCGTCATGCTCGCCGTCTCGCCGGGCAGACGAATTGCCGGTTGCCTCAACGTCGGCGGAAAGATCGCCGGCTGCGTCAAGGCGATCGTCGACAAACTGGAAAAGGGCGAGGCCATCGCCAAAGTCGCTTAGTCGTGTGTATGAAAAGTTCGAGACCGTTGCGTCGTCGGGCTTTTGTTGGATCAGTCGAATGACACTCGCTGCTCGGCAGCCCCAATGAGAGGCCCCGCATATCGGGGTCGGGTTAAACGGGATCACTGGGATTCCGGCTTTCGAGAGCGGTGAAACCTGGCGCCTCTGTGTGCCGCAAGTATTTTGGAAAGGTAGAAAGTCATCATGGCGGAAGCACCTGCGAAGGAATTCAGCGCGGCGGTTAAGGACATCGGCGACAAGATCGTCGGCCTGACGGTCAAGGACGCACAGTCCCTGGCCGACTATCTCAAGGACACCTACGGCATCGAGCCGGCCGGCGGCGGCGCCGTTGTGATGGCCGGTGGCGGCGGTGGCGGCGGCGCGGCTGCCGAGGCCGAGGATGCCCCCACGATGTTCGACGTCATCCTCAAGGATGCCGGCGCCAACAAGATCAACGTCATCAAGGTCGTCCGAGCTGCGACCAGCCTCGGCCTCAAGGAAGCCAAGGACATCGTCGATTCCGCTCCGAAGACCGTCAAAGAGGGTCTCTCCAAGGAAGACTCCGAGAAGCTCAAGAAGGAGCTCGAAGAGGCCGGCGCCAAGGTCGAGCTCAAGGGCAAGGCATAACGCCGACCGGTTACTGCTTCAGTTGATTACGGCCGCTCCGACCGATGCACCAGCATCCTCGGAGCGGCCTCTTTTTTACGAGGCCGCGTCACCGCGACATT
>CAZCGF010000053.1:0-10823 GCA_964498115.1 uncultured Planctomycetaceae bacterium
TTGACCCTTTGTCGCCGGTTGCTGTAAGATGTGTCTCAGCAGGTTCGCCCACATTCGAACCGGGGGACGGACGATTGCACAGGAATCCATTCGAACTTTGAAACAAGACCGACGCATAGAGACCGGCGTACAGGCAGAGCGAGCCGTGCTTGTGGGGTTGCTCGCGCGCGGACCGCACGAAGGCGGCACGAAGTACGATCCGCTCGCGGAGCTCGCCGCGCTGTCGGAGGCGGCCGGGGCTGTTGTCGTTGGGCGCACGCTGCAGAAGCGATCGCGTCCTTGCCCCGGGACTTACATCGGGAGCGGCAAGGTTCTCGAACTCGCCGAATACGTCCAGCAAAAGGACGCGGACATTGTCATCTTTGACAATGAACTGACACCCTCGCAGATCCGCGAGATCGAGCGAATCTGTGAGCGGCGCGTGATCGACCGGACGGAACTCATCCTGGACATTTTCGCGAGCCGGGCACGCACGCATCAGGCGCGACTACAGGTCGAACTTGCCCAGCTTGAGTACACGGCTCCCCGCCTTCGCGGCATGTGGACCCACCTTGAGCGCATCGCCGGGGCGGGCGGCGGTACGGCGGCCGGCGCGGTCGGCGGCATCGGCACGCGCGGCCCGGGCGAGCGGCAGATCGAAATCGACCGTCGCATTGTTCAGAAGCGCGTGAGCTTCCTCCGGGGACAGATCGCCCATATCGATCGGCGGCGTGTGCGCGAAGTAAAGTCGCGCGGCGACTACTTCACCGTGAGCCTGGTCGGCTACACCAATGCCGGCAAGAGCACGCTGATGAACGCGCTGACGGATGCGCGGACCGTTGTTGCCGACAAGCTCTTCGCGACGCTGGATACCAAGACGCGGCGGTGGGACCTGGGCGGCGGGCAGGTTGCCCTGTTGTCGGATACGGTCGGGTTTGTGCGCGATCTGCCGCACAAGCTTGTCGCATCGTTTCGAGCGACGCTGGAGGAGGCGATTCATTCCGATCTGCTGCTGCACGTCGTGGACGCCGCCAGCCACGATGCTGAAAGCCAGATCGCGGCGGTCGAGTCGGTCCTCGCCGAGCTTGGCTGTCAGGACATCCCCAGAATTAACGTGCTCAATAAGATCGATCTTGCCGGTGAGGAGTCCGCACTGCACCTTTTGCGGCTGAGGCTGGAATCCGCAGTTGAGATTTCGGCCCACACGGGCGCCGGTCTCGACCGCCTCGGCGAGCGGATTTTGACCATGATGCGGCACCGATATGTGCGCGTCACCGTCGAGACTGAGGCTGCCAACGGCCGGCTGATCGCGTACATCAGCAAACAGGGTCACATTCTCGGACGAGAATACGACAGTGATCTCCTGCGGCTGGATTGCCGCCTGCCCACGCCCGAGCTTCCCCGTGTCGTTCAATTGGGCGGTCAGGTCGTCTCAGAATAGCGCCGCGCCCATCGCGTGAATCTCGCCTCCAGCCGCATCCTTCCTGAGGTTCCCAGTAGAAGATCAAGTGGCCGACGGTATGGGCCGAGTAATGATCGCCGCTACCTCTCCCCTTCAGTCAACGGAGACTGCTTTACGGCGGCAATAAACATCCGTTCGTTGGCTTCGTTTCCACGGGCTAGGAGTCGTTGGGACGGGCGGACACTTGATCATGGGCAGGCCCGATATACAGGGGATCAGTCAGATGAAGGCGAAAATCGTGCTGGACTACGATGCGTCCTTTCGGATCATGGAGACCGCGATACGCACCCAGGCACAACTGGTCCTGAGCTTCGCAGAATACCCCGAGCACACGCTCAATGGGTTTCTCATCTCGGGAGACCAGAGCGCCTTGCTGATGGAACTTACCGGCCGGCCGACCCTGAACCTCAACGACCTGGTCAACTCGCCGTGTCAGGTGCGTTTGTACAGCGATCAGCGATATCAATTCGCATCAGAAGTGACCGGGGCGCCGCAGTGGGGCGAAACGCGGTCGGTATCGCTTGCCCGGCCAATGGCGCTGTCGGTCATGGATCGACGGCGGTTTCTGCGTGCAGAGCTTGCCCCGTCGGCCGAAGTGTCCGTCGAGTGGACCGACGGCGATGGCGCACACCGACAATCGGCGACGCTGCTTAACGTCAGCGCCGATGGAATGGCCCTTAAAATGGACAACAACGGGGCGAATCAGCTTCATCCGGAGACTCGACTGATCACGGTGTTCTCCCTGCCGGGTCAAAGCAGGCCGTTTCATATGCAGGGGACGCTGGCCAATAAGACGCCTGCCACGGATGATTGCTCCATCGTTGGAATTCAGTTCTCGCGGACACCCAATCAGACTCCGCAACTCGATACACTCAGACAACTGCTCAGTCGCCAGCCGGGGCCGGATGTGGAAGTGCATGCATGAGCGACGGGACGATTCTTGATGCGCCATCGGTCACGGCGTCGCTGACCTGGGCGGCGCAGCGGCAGTCCCCGGTCAGCGTTTCGCTGATGACCGAGGGAGGCTGGCATAGCCTGCGATCCAACCTGCTTCGGTACGATCCGCAGCAGGGCATTTTGCAAATCGTCTATCCCATTGCGCTCACGACGATGGCACCTCCCGAGATGAACGTCGGCCAGGAACTGGGGATTTCCCTCCGTCGCGGTCATAAGAAATGTGTCTTTGTGTGTCGCATCGTCCTTCGGCGTCTCGACAAGACAGACGATGACAAGCCCGTGGACACGCTGCTTCTTCGCGCACCGGAGGAAGTTCGCGAGCTTCAGCGCCGCGTCTATCAGCGCGTCATCATCCCGCGGGAGTGCGTGATTCCCTGCAAGCTCTGGCAAAACGGGCTGCCTAATCGCGAAACCATGGCCTGGCCGCTTTGCACCGGCCATCTCGCGAATGTCTCACTTGGGGGCGTCCTGCTGGACATCGCCGGTGATCAGAATCCCCGGCTCAGCGTCGGCGATTTGGTCGGCGTGGAAATCAAGCCTCAATCAGAGGCTCGGACTCTTCAAGTCGAGGCGATGTATCGACATTGCCTTGTCTCCGGGCCAATGCGCATCGGTCTGGGTTTGCAGTTCATCGGTCTGGAGCACGATCGCCCCGGGCGATCGAGCATCAGCGAGCTCGCGGACTTTGTGAAGTGGGCAAGGCGGCTAAGCATTCCGGGCCAATCACCGCGATTGAACGACGATTAAAACTCCCATCGCGCAAGGGCTGCCGACTTGTCGGTGTTTCCTGCCGAACCCCCCATCGCATCGCGGCGCGAATAAGAAAATGGCTATTGAAATGCGCGCAAAAAAAGAGGATCCGAGCTCGCCGTTACTCGGATCCTCCAAGCCAGGCTGTCCCGCCTAACAGCGGAAGACCCACAGCCTCGCGTTCTATATCGGCACTGGTCCGAGTGCGCTTGAACGGTCCCGAAATCTTCTCGACATTGAGTGATGCTGCGTCTCTCTCGACGTTGAATGAGGCTTGCAGCATGCGAAGGGGTCCGATAGCTTGCGCAGCATGCGCGAATCCTGCGTAGAATCGGCGCATGTTGCGATCCTGTTGCCGCGTGCGCCTGTCAACAAGCCGTCGTCGGTCCTCGCGATTATTCGAATGACGTGCTGCTTGTGGATCATCACTCAGCACTGTGCGTGCGAGGACGACCTTCCCGCCGTGCCGGAGGAGGCGCCGCCGGCCCCCATCCCGGTGGACGTCGAGCACATGGGCGTCTTCAAGGCGGACCGGGAGATTGCCTTTACGAACATGGTGCTCGTGTGGCAACCGGACCCGACGCAATCGGGACGCTCGGCGATCACACTGATGAGCGAGCGGGCGATGCCGGATCGATCGCGCGTCTTGTTCGGGAGCTTTGTCGCTGGGTCGTCGCTGGAACGATTGAAGGAAGAGAGCGCGGACTTTGTCGGCGGCTCGCGGCTTAATCTGTACGGCAACGGCGTCTATTCGCCGCTGGCCGCATATCAACCACGTCTGGCTCGATTGGAAATAAAGCGAATCGAATCAGGGAACATCAGCGGGACCATCCACGGCGAGTTTTACTGTTTTCGACTGATGATGCCGTCCGCGAAGCCGACCACGGTTGAGGGGGAGTTCAAATTCTCCGCGAAGCTCCTCGACCGAACGGCGACGGCCCACCCGTGATTCTGGCAATGACCATCAGGGCGCGGGGTCAGACGACTCGGTAACGGCAAGGGCTTCTTTGCATTCGGCGATGTCCCGGGCGAGCTCGTCGAATACGGACAGCTCCGACTCGGCGAGAAAGCCCAACCTTTTGCATTCTTCAAATGCGCTGACGCCTTTTCTCAGGTGATCCGCGGCCTGCTGCCAATGTGCCCGACGGTCGGCCGGTGCAAGCGACTCATTCCTGGCCATCATCGCCGAGGCCTTCGCGATGCCCTGATAATTGATCGCCCGATTGCGGACGATGATGGCATCGACATTGTCTGAGCCGAGCAATTCCTCATCGTGTTCGAGCGCTTCGCGATAGAGCTCGATGGCGTCCTGCGGACGATCGGTTTCCAGCATCAGGGTCGCGTAATTCGTCAGCACGACGGCGAGATCGCCACGCGCCAGGCCGCTTGCCGGATCCTGGCGGTGGAGTCGGCGTGCAATGTCGATCGCCTTCTTGAAGTCCGTTTCCGCCTCTTCGTTGCGCTTCATCTCGGATTCGACGACGGCAACGGCCGCGGCCCCGACGTACACATCGCGCAGGGCCTGGGCGTCGACTTCGTCCGCCGCAGCCAGCTCTTCGGACAGGACGAGCGACTTGCGCATGTAATCGAGGGCCTCGTCCATTCGGCCCATGTTCTTCAAAGTGCGCGCGATGCCGTCATAGGCGACGGCGATGCCGCGAGTCGTGCGGATGTTGTCCGGGTCGGTTGCCGCCATCGACTCGCAAACCGACAGAATCTCCTTGAAGTAGTCGAGCGCCTCCTCATCGCGACCCAGCCGCGAATGTAGACGAGCCAGCTTGCTCAGGCTGACCGGCACGTCGAAGGGATATTTCTCTCGCCCTTCGTCGGTAGCGACGATGGCCCGGGCTTGTTTGAGCGATTTCTCCAGATAGGGAAATGCCTGTTCCGGATGCGCCTGCTGAGAGAGGGCCTCGCCTAGTCGTCCGTAGGCAAATGAGACGTCGCGCCGGGCCTGTATTTCGTCAGGGCGATCCTTGAGCAGTTCTTCTGATCGCTTCAGGGCTTCCCGATAGGTTTCGGTGGCCAATTGGATATCGCCCTTGACCGAATAGGCATCTGCTATGCGGTTCATGGCGATGACGGCGTTTCTGCGATTAACGAGCGAATCGGCGCCGCTTGCCCGGGCGGCGTCGTCATAAAGCGATTGCGCTTTCCTGTAGCTGGCGAGCGCCCCGTCGATGTCGCCAAGATGAGCGCCGCCTGATCCTCCTTGAATGTCCCCCAGTGTCAGATAAGCGACGCCCAATTCCCTCAGCAGCGCCGGCTCCTGGCCCGCGGATCGTTGCAGTCCGTCGAGATACTTCAGTGCAGTGGTCACGAGGAGCTGTCGGGCCGGCGTCGCCCCGGGGAGGTCCGCAATTTTGTCGTGGATGTCAAAGATAAACGCATGGGCCAATCCGCGGAGATCATCGAAGCGCTCCCGAGCCAGCGCCTCGGCCGCGACCGCCTTGTCCCGCTGCTCCTGAGCGACCTGCGCCTCGGCCCGGGCATGTTCCCAAAGGCGATTGACGTTGCCGTACATGAACAGCAGGGCAATTGTGGACCCGCTGACCAGAATCATGAATGCCGCGACCACGCCAATCGCCAGCCGATGTCTGCGCATGGTTTTGCGCAGAACATACCACCCGCTGTCGCGCTTGGCGTCGATCGGCTCCCCTGCGAGGTAGTGCCTCACATCGCGCGCCAGTTCACCGGCGCTTTGATAGCGGCGCTCCCGATCCTTGGCGAGCGCCTTGAGGACGATTGTCTCGACCTCCTGGTCTATCGGGCAACCCCCGCGGCCGGACCGGTCCGCAAGAACACCGGTGTCCGCCGTCCAGGCGCGGTTGGGCGGCTTGGGGTCTGTCCGCGTGATGTGATGCAGCACATCCACCATCTCACCGACGACCGGGTATGGGTAAGTGCCGGTCAGCATTTCATAGAGCACCACTCCGAGGGCATACACGTCCGTCCGAACGTCCACCTCTTCCGTTTTGCCGCGCGTTTGTTCCGGCGACATGTAGGGAAGGGTGCCGAGGACTTGTCCGGACATTGAGACGGCGTGATCAACGCCTCCGGCGACGGCCTTGGCGAGGCCAAAGTCGAGAATCTTTGGATTGCCCTCGGCGTCGACGACGATGTTCCACGGCTTGATGTCACGATGGATCACGCCCTTCTGGTGGGCGAAGCTGACGGCTTCCGCGATGCGTGCGAACAAGTCCAGCGACTCTTTCAGGGGGGGTCTTTTTGCGCTGACATATTCCTGCAATCGGTAGCCAGAAACGTAATCCATCACGTAATACTGGCGTTGATCCGAGGTAAGACCTGAATCGAAGATCGCCACAATGCTCGGATGCTTGAGACTGGCGACCAACTCAATCTCGCGATCAAACCTCCGCCGAGAGGCCTGGGATGCGTAGGGGCCCTCCAACAAAACTTTAATGGCCACGCGCCGCTTGGTGGACTGCTGCACTGCCTGATAAACAATGCCCTGCCCGCCGTGGTGGATTTCTCGAAGAATTTCGTAGCCCGGGATCAATCCCTTCGGGAGCGGCCCCGGAATGGGTTGATCGTTACCTGATCGAACGTAGTCCCCTGGTGTGAAATCGAGCCCGCGCATGCGATCGGCGAGTTTGTCGTATTCTTTCCGAAGCGCTTGCTCGCGTCCTGCGCATGCTTCGCAGACTGCAAGATGAGCCTCGAGTAACTGTTCCTGTTGGGCGTCCAGATCGCCGCCGTGGTACAGATTCAGCGCGCTGTCAGTCGGACAACTGCTCATTTCGCCTCTTCGGCTCCGTCGGTGAGCTCGGCCATTCGCTCCGCGAGCCGCTTGGTGATTCGGTATTTGGCCTTGTGAACCTGGTTTGCATTCACGCCGAGTTCTTTGCAGACATCTTCGACAGCCCGCTCTTCGATTACGTAGAGATGGAATGCTCGAAAGGTCGTTTCTTCGACTTCGGTCCGCACCAGACGGAGGGCGTGCTTGAGATGCTCATCCATCCACACCTGATCGAATAGCTCCTCGGGACTCGCATCCTTGGCCTCGGCCACGCGAAAGACCTGACTCTCGGCCGGGCGCTCATGACAATCTCGCAGCAGATTTCGAACGCGATTGTTCACGAGGGTCCGCAGCCAACCTTTGAAGCGGCCCTTCTTGGGGTCGTACTCAAAGCCCTCAATGTGCTGGCCGATCGCGGTCATGCAGTGCTGGACCACGTCCTCTGCCTGGCTGTGATCGAGACCGCGCATCAGGGCGAACCGGTAAAGCATCGGTCGATAGATGTGGTCAAACTCTTCCCAGGCCGACTGGTCGCGGCGATCTCGGATTCGAAGCAGCAGACTGGCACGTGTCGTGTTCATGATGGGCCCATGCCTGGCTCCCATTCTATCGCACATAGCCCTGCGTATCACGGTCCAGATGGGACCAAGGCAGCGCAGGAAAGAAAAAAGTGAATTGCGAGGCAGAATCCCCGCCGTGCCGGGTACCTGAATTAACCGGCCCGGGACGGACCGGGTGGAACGAAGTCAACAATCCTCGCAGGGAGTCAATAGTCATGAATGCTCGAAAGAACGGCAAGAATCTGGTTGTCCGCATCGCGAAGTCGTGTTTGTCCCTCGGGCTCGGTGCCGCACTCATGGTCGGCAGCGTCGGCTGCGATGAGAAACAGTTGATGGACCTGGCCCGCGATCTGATCAGCGGCAGCCTGCAAGGTGGTGGAGGCGGTCAGCCGCCCTCACTGACGCCTCCGGAAGACGATCCGACAGACTTTGGATTTCCTGGAACCGGATGGGAGGACGACTGGGGATCCGGCGATTCGTACGACTGCGGATGTTTCTGAGACTGAATCCCCACCAGAAGACGCGGAGGCCCCGGTCAGAAACGGCCGGGGCTTTCGCTCGTTTGCGAGCGAAGCGAAGGCTTCACCCGTCAGGGCCCGTTGGGCGCTTGGCCATGGCCAATGGACGCCAGGTACGCGGCAATGACCTCCTTGGGCGGACCGTCCATGGCGGCATGTCCGTCACGAATCCAGATGGCGCGGTTGCAGAACTGCTCAATGAGCTCCATCGAGTGCGAGACCATGATGACGATCTTGGTGCGCTCAATGAGCGATCGCATTCGGGCGAGGGCCTTTTCCTGAAAGCCGGCGTCGCCGCCGTTGAAAACTTCGTCGAGCAGGAGGATGTCAGGAGAAACCTCGGTCGCGGTGGTGAAGGCCAGACGCATGGCCATGCCGGTCGAGTAATACTTGACGGGTGAATCCGCGAATTTCTCCAGCTCGGCGAATTCGAGAATGCTGTCGACACGGCGCGTCATCTCCTTGCGGTCGATGCCGAGAATGGCCCCTGCCTGAAGGATATTCTCCCGGCCGGTGAGCTCGCCGTTGAAGCCGAAGCCGACGGTAAAGAGCGGGATCAGGAATCCCTCCTGCTCGACGCGGCCGCTGGTCGGTCGGTAGATGCCGGACAGGACACGGAGAAGCGTGCTCTTGCCGGCGCCGTTGCGACCGACAATGCCGACCCGGTCGCCGGGTGGGAAGTTGAGCGAGACATCCCTCAGCGCCCAGAATTCGGTGACGCCGTTGTCCTGGGACTTTCCGCGCAACCAATGGATGACCGTTTCTTTGATATTCGGATGACGATTCCGATAGAGCCGGAAGCGAAGACTGATGTTGTCGGCGCGGATGTATGGATTCATTCGAGATGGGGCCTGCCGGTTATAGGCGGAAAATCACATCGTCTTCTACACGGAAAAACACGAACAAACCGATGACAAAGCTCGCCGTGGCAACGACGGTGGCAGTGAGCAAGACAGTCGATGACGGCCAGACGCCTCGCGCAATTGGTGCGTCGAAGAGCTCCAGCATGTGATACATGGGATTTAGCGCGAAGTATTTCTGGTATTTTCCGGGAATGGCTTCGAAGGGGATCAGGATCGGCGTCAGGTAGAACCATGCCCGCATGAAAACGCCAATGAGATGCTCCGCGTCGCGAAAGTAGACGACGGCCACCGAGGCCATCGCGCCGAGACCGACGAGCATGACCAGAAGGAGCAGAATCGCATAAGGAAGGAGTGCCAGCGGCGCTCCAGGCTTCATGCCAAGAAACAGTGCAATCGGCAACAAGGCAACGAGGGCCAGAAGCAGCTCAACAAAAGCGAACAGAATCGTCCGCATTGGAAAGATGAGCTTGGGAAAGCGGTACTGGCGAATGTAGTTCTCGGATTGAAGGATGGAGCGACACCCGCCCTCGATCGATAGCGAGACACAGGTCCACGGCAGCAGCGTCGCGAGGAGATGCAGGGTGTATTGACCCTTGGTGCCGGCGAAGAGGGTCGCAAAAGCGGCGGAGATGACCACGAGCATGAGGAGCGGGTTGAGCAGCGACCAGAGGAAACCGAGAACAGAGCGGCGGTACTTCACCTTGATATCTTCAAGGAGAAAGTTCTTGACGATGGTCCTGGCGCGAACGATTTCGTGAAGTCGACCCGCAAGGGTCATGGTCCATGCTCCTCGCGGCTGACATCTTCGCCGCGAAACGCATGATTCGCCAGAGCCGAGAGAGTGTCAAGCCACGCAGCGCGCAAGGGCGTCAGGCGGCTGAGCGTCGGGCGCAGCGAATCAGATCTCGACAACTGATGGCGCCCCACGCCACGAGCAGGAAGAATCCACCGGCGTAGGTGGCCCAGCAACCAATGGTCAGCGAGCGCGGCGCATATTCGATCATGACCTCATGCGCGCCGGGCGAAATGGGAATCGCCTGGAATGCGAAGTTTGCGCGACTGATGGGTTCGACGACGCCGTCAACGGTTGCCCGCCATCCGGGCCAGTAGGCGTTGGAGACGAAAAGCCATCGCGGCTTGTCCGTGGCGACGGAGAGCTTGATGCGGTCGGCTTTGTAGTCATTCATGCTCACGACACGCGTGCCGTCGAACGGCGCGGCCCCTGCAGCTGGCGCGGACGTGGCCTGAGGCTCGACTGAGTCGAAAAGGTGCACGACCTTGGATGGATCGAAGTCCTCGGCGATGACGGCGCGGAGGACGTCGCCCTCACGCTCGTGCGTCACCGCCTCGTCAACGAGAAACGCGCGGGGAAGGGGGTCGGGGAGTTCGTAGTAAATGGCCTCGCCAAGTTTCGTTGTCGAAACGGGTCGCGGCGCACCGGGGAGCGTAAATTGTTCCCACGATCGGTTATCGATGACGTATCGCACGCCGAACAATCTGTATGCCGGGAGATCGAAACGTCGGCGCAGCGCCCCGGCGGATCCTGTGTCGTGAAACTGCGGATAATCGCCGGGCCGGATGTGACGAAGGCCCAGCAGCTTTTCAAACTGTGGAGCGAAGTTGCTTGTGAGCCCCTGAAGAACGTATGCATATCTGGGAATCATGTCGCCGGAGTCCCAGCCCCATAACCCCTCGGCAGTTTCACTGTAAAGGGAGAGGAATCCCGCGAGTGGGTGGCCGCTGAGCTTGGGTGCGTAGAGATCGAGGCGGTATGGTCCGCCCGCCCCCATCGGCTCGGTCGATTCGGCGGCGAGTGCTCGTCGCCGCGGGGCATCGAGGCTGCGGCTGTCGGTGTTAACGCCCGGGATGTTGGAGTTTGTCGTGGCAAGCTCGATGAAGAAAACCAGGAGCAAGAGGATGCCGGCGAACTTTCGACGGACGCTGCCGACCCGATGCGCGGCGGCCAGCGCGCCG
>CAZCGF010000053.1:10923-20923 GCA_964498115.1 uncultured Planctomycetaceae bacterium
ACGATGGGCCATGCCCGATAGCGACCGCGAACGGCGAATGTTGCGAGCAAGAGCGGTACAACGCCGATGAACATCGTCTGATCGAGCGTGGGATCGCCGAGGTAACCCATCTGCGGAAAGAGAATCTGTCCGACGCCGCGAAGATCGAGGGGGTAGAACCACTCATCGTAGCTGCCGCGAATGTACTGGCCGCCTGCTTCGAGGGCCGGGAGGATGACGGCGGCGGAGATGACGACGTAGCCTGTGCCGAGGATCGCGATACGGGCCAACGACTGCCCGAGAATCGATCGCCAGTTGCCGCGCGCGAGCAATGCTCGAAGGACGATCAGCGTGGAGGCGCCAATGACCGCGAAGTAAACGATGTATGAACCGGCAAGGCCGCAAACGCCCAGCATGATTCCCGCGGCAAGCGTGTGCCGCAACCAGTCGCGGCGATAGCTACGGATGAGACTGGTGAATATCCATGGGAACCACGCGAACTGAAACACAATCGTCGAGTGCTGCAGATGGCCGCAGAGATAACCGCAGCCGAAAAAGAAAACGCCGCCGAAGACGGACGAGAAGCGGTCGCAGCCGAAAGAGCGAGTCAGCCGGTATGCGCCGATGGCTCCGAATAGGATGTGGGCCAGCGTGTACCAAACGAATCGTTTGATGGAAAATGCATCGCCGCCGGCGTAGAGCAATTTGTGAAACGGATAATAGAGGCCGGTCTCGGGGATGGCGCAATGGCTCATGCCACCCCAGAACTGCGGCAGCCAGAGCGGTGTTTCGCCGTTTGCATTGAAGAGCGCGTTGCGGGACAGCAGGGCATAGTGCGGGCCCTGAAAGTCGTAGGGAAAGGCCCGGGCGGCAATCATGTAGGGGGAGTAGAAGCTCACAAACAAGAGCAGCAGGACGAGCATGGGCCAGACGTGTCGCCACGGCCCGCGACTTGATGCGGATAACGCAGCGGGCCCGATCACGATCGACGCCCCCCTGTCATCAGAACCTGTCGCGTCTTATTAATGACGAACTCGACTTCTTCATCCGTCATCTCCGGAAACATGGGAAGACTGATACAGCGATCGGCGATGCGCTCGCTGATGGGGAAGTCGCCGCGGGCGTGGTCGAGGGCTGACATGGCCTTTTGCAGGTGGACGGGAACGGGATAGTGCAGTGCCGTGCCAACGCCGGCGGTCTGAATCGCATCGCGCGTCCTGTCGCGATCCGGCACAAGGATGACGTACAGATGATAGACGCCCCGTGACCAGGGAGCTTCGCTTGGAATCTCCATCAGGCCGTCGCGGACAAGCGGGGCGAAGGCGTCGTTGTAACGGGCGGCAATGTCGCGGCGACGCTGGGTCCACGCGGAAAGCAACTTGAGCTTCAGGCCGAGCACGGCGCCCTGAATGCCGTCCATGCGATAGTTGTAGCCGATCTCGTCGTGGTGATAGCGCTGGGACTGGCCGTGATCGCGGAGGGCCCTGGCGCGATCAGCAATGACCGTGTCCTGAGTGACCAGCGCGCCGCCTTCGCCGTATGCACCGAGATTCTTGCCGGGATAAAACGAGAAGCAGCCGATGCGGCCGATGGAGCCGATCGGTCTGCCGTCGAACTGCGCTCCGTGTGCCTGAGCGGCGTCCTCCACGACCGGAATGCCGCGGCGATCGGCGATGGCCATGATCTCGCCAAGGTTGGCGGGTTGGCCGTAGAGGTGAACGGGGATGATGGCCTTGGTGCGCGGCGTGATGGCGGCTTCGAGCTTGGCAGGATCCATCGTACGGCTGACGGGATCGACGTCGACGAAGACGGGCTTTGCGCCGACATAGTTGATGCCCCATACGGTGGCGATGAAGGTCATGGGGACGGTAATGACTTCGTCGCCAGGGCTGATGTCGAGGCAGCGCATGGCCAGATGCAGGGCACTGGTGCCGGTGTTAAGGGCGACGCAGTGCTTTGCCCCGACGTACTTCGCGAAATCAGTCTCGAAGGCAGTGACCTTATCGCCGAGGATAAACGCGGTGTTCGCGCAGACTTCTCGTAGCTGGTCGTTAATGTCCTCGGCGATGGACTGATACTGCCGCTTAAGGTCAAAGAATGGGACGCTCTGAATCAAGTCGTTGCTCCGGATTGATTTCTATTTTTCAAACCACAACCGCCAGCGCAGTTTCCAAAGGTCGGCAAAGGTGCGGACGAGTCGCGAAAATGTCGCGCCGGTGCTGCGACCCGCGGTACGCGGATGGTGCGGCAGGCTCAGGTGCACGATCTTCGCACCTGCCTTATGCGCCCTGATAAGCAGTTCAGTATCCACCATCGGCGTGCGGCTGACGATGGTCAGACGGTCGAGCAGGCTGCGGCGGTAAAGCTTCACCCAATGCAGGTCTTTGATCCACACACCGAAGAGCAGTCCAACCAGCGTCTCGTCAAAGCGCGAGATGAACTTACGCATCAGCGGGTCGCGACGGTCGGGGCGACGAATGTTGACGACGTCAGCCTCTTTGAGGGCCTCCATCGCCCTGGGAAGGTCTTCAGGCGCAAATTGCAAGTCTGCCGGGAGGATGGCCACGATGTCACCCGTTGTCTGACGGTAGCCGTTTATCAGGACATGGCCGATGCCGAGATTGGGACTGTGGTGGAGGACGCGAACCTGTGGATGCTCGGCTGCAATTTCGTCAGCGATGGGTCCACTGCCGTCGGTCGAGCCGTCATCGACGATCAGGATTTCGAACCGTCCTCCAAGCTGATGAAGAACGGCGAGGACGCGGCTGACCATGTCGCGGAGCAGTTCGGCTTCGTTGTAGCACATGACCGCGATGGAGACAGCGGGCCGGTCGGCGTCGGGTTGGGCTAAGCGATTGGGCATGGGACCGGTAATGGCGGGCGAGGTGCGATCGAGCGTTGGCGATATCGCCTCAGGACTCACGGAAAGTAGTTTGCAGGCAGGGCCGCCCGGCCGCAAGTGAGCCCGCGAGGAGACGCAACCGCGGCCATTTTCTTGACCCCTGCATCACGAATGACTACGATAGTTCCATCATGGATGCACGGTTATCGCCTGCGAATGTTTGCGGTCAATCTGACCCGGTCGTGCCGATGACCTGCGCCCGTTGCTGCTGCTGTTGTTGTTGTATTAAGTGTCTGGGAGGAGCCTCCTGACGGCAGCAGTGCACCGCTGAATTGACAAGCGATTCGCAATGACTGACGGCCCTCAGGATAGTTCCTGAAAGGGCCGTTTTTATTTGGCTCAAGCAGCCGGGAGTTTGCACCGTGGGATTACCAGTGCTACCGAACGACGGCAAGCCGGCGCGGCTCGGCGAAGCGAGCGGTCCGCAGGAGCTTGTCGCCTGGAGCCTTCGGCATTTCGCAGGCCGGCGGATGGAAATGAGCACCAGCTTCGGTATGGAGGGCTGCGTGCTGATCGACATGTATGCCCGAAGCGAGCAGCCGCTGACGGTTTTTTATCTCGACACGATGTTCTTTTTCCCGGAAACCTATCAACTGCGCGATCGGATGATTGAGCGATATCCGAACCTGACTTTCGTGAATCGCGGAACGACGCTGACGCCCGAGGAGCAGGAGAAGAAGCACGGCCCGGAATTGTGGAAGACTCAGCCCGATCTCTGCTGCAAGATTCGCAAGGTCGATCCCATGCATGGGGCATTGGACGGGGTGGACGTCTGGATCACGGCGCTGCGGCGGAGTCAGTCCGAGACCCGGGCGAACATTCGCGTGCTGGAGTGGGACTGGAAGTATCAGGTGCTTAAGCTGAGCCCACTGGCGGCATGGAGTCGCAAAGACGTCTGGAACTACATCAAGGAGAATAACGTTCCGTACAACGAGCTTCACGAAAAGGGGTACCCGACGGTGGGGTGTACACACTGTACGATCCCGGTCGAGAACCTGATGATCGGAGATTACAGCCGCGACGGTCGCTGGGCGGGTTCGGCGAAGAAGGAGTGCGGGCTGCACGGTGAAGGCATCTGACGACGGATGGAGAGAGTCTTATGGCTGAGGAAGACGCCAAAAAAGAATCGAAGGTCGAAGGTTACAAGCGCGCCAGCCATCGCCTGCGCGGAACGATTAAGGAGACGCTTGCGGGACCGGCAACGCACTTCGAAGAGGCTGACGCCAATCTGCTGAAGTTTCACGGGTCCTATCAGCAGGACGATCGAGACGCACGTCGGGGCCTGCGCGACAGCGGACAGGGCAAAGCCTATATGTTCATGGTGCGCCTGGCGATACCGGGCGGCGTCGTTACCGCGGATCAGTACTTGAAGCTGGATGAATTGGCAGACGTCTGCGGCAATGGCACCTTGCGAGTCACAACGAGGCAGGGCTTCCAATTCCACGGTGTATTGAAGGACAAACTCAAGGAAACGATCGCCGGGGTGAATCACATCCTGCTGACGACGATTTCGGCCTGTGGAGACGTGGAGCGCAACGTGATGGCGTGCCCTGCGCCACTGGCGGACCAGCCGCACGCCCTGCTGCGTCAGACGGCGCGCGACATTGCTGTGCAGCTGCGACCGGCCAGCCGGGCGTATTATGAAATCTGGCTGGACGAGGACGAGCTCATCAACACGCAGGAGGATGAGCCTTTTTACGGCGACACCTATCTGCCTCGGAAGTTTAAGACGGCGATCTCGCTGGACTCCGACAACTGCGTGGATGTCTACAACAACGACTGCGGACTCATCGCCATCGTCGATGGCGGCCAGATCGCTGGATTCAATCTTATCGCCGGCGGCGGCATGGGCATGACCCACGGCAAGGCGGATACGATCGCACGGCTGGCTGAGCCGATCGGCTTTGTTGAACCGGCGAATGCGGTCGAAGCGGTACGGACCGTCGCGGCGATCTTTCGAGACTCGGGTAATCGGGCGGATCGACGGCATGCACGCCTGAAGTATCTGTTGCAGGATCGCGGCGTCGATTGGTTCATGGGTGAATTTCGCAAGCGCGTTTCATTTCAACTGGCGCCCTCCCGCACACTTCCGCCGCCCAGCTATCACGATCATCTGGGTAAGCACGCACAAGGCGACGGCAGGTTCTTCTACGGACTGTTTATTGAGAACGGTCGGATTGCGGACCGCGAGGCAGAGCGCATGCGCTCGGCGCTGCGAGCGATTGTGCAGAACTATCGCCCGGGCCTCCGGCTCACGGCGAGCCAGAACATCCTGCTCACGGACCTTGATGAGCGGGCAATCGCGGGAATAGAAAAGACCCTCACTGATCATGGCGTGCGACTCGTCGAGGAATTGTCGGCGGCACGGCGCTACTCGATGGCCTGTCCGGCGCTTCCCACTTGCGGGCTGGCTCTTTCCGAGTCGGAGCGGCTCATGCCGACGGTCGTCGATCGTTTCGAGGCGGAACTGGCGTCGCTTGGCCTGCGTGACGAACCGCTCACGCTTCGCATGACAGGCTGCCCCAATGGATGCGCGCGGCCCTACACAGCGGATATTTCGTTCGTGGGTCACCGGCCGGATGTGTATCACGTGTTCGTCGGCGGAGGGATGCCGGGGGACCGCGTGGCGGACCTCTTCGCCGAGGATGTCGCGACGGGTGATCTGGTGTCCACGCTACGGCCCCTTTTGACACGATGGTCGAAGGAGCGACGGCCGAACGAGAGCCTGAGCGACTTTTACCAGCGGCTTGCAGGCGCCACGTCGCGACGGCAATTCATCACCGGCAGTGAGACGCCGACAGCGGGCGGATTGTCGCTGACGGTGCTGCCATGATTGAGCGATTGCTCTACGTCGGTGCGACGCACAAAACGGCGGCGCTGGCCGTGCGTGAGCGACTGGCACCGGGGCTGGAACGCATCCCTCTTCTGCTCGCCGACGTGCGGCGACACGTCGATGAGGCCGTGATCGTTAATACCTGCGGTCGTTTTGAGTTGTACGCGGTTGCAGGCGATCGTGCGCGGGACGATTGGCCGAGTTGGCTGGCCGGCGCGCTGGATCAACCCTCCGCGACACTTGCGACGATCCTACATGCCCGAACGGGAATCGACGCGGCCGCCCATATCCTTCGCGTCACGGCGGGGTTGGAGTCCCGCATCACGGGAGAAGATCAGATTCTCGGGCAGGTGCGTTCGGCATTCGCGACAGCCAATCAGGTGGGTTCGATCGGGCCGATGCTGTCGGCCCTGTTTCGGGCGGCGATTCATGCAGGCCGGCGCGTGCGATTCGAAACTGGCGTTGGCAACGGCGCAAGGTCTTTTGCAGAACTGGCGGTTGATACCTTGTCGGCTCACTTTCGTGACGCGGCAACGATCAAAGTACTGGTGATTGGCAGCGGAAGCCTGGCGCACGGCGTGGCGGACAGATGCCGCCGAATCGGAATTCGAGAGTTCGTGTTTGTCAGTCGTCACCTGGATCGAGCGCGGCTGATGGCGGCAGAGTATGGCGGAATCGCCGTTGCGCTTGACCGACTTGGGGAATCAGATATCGCGGTGGATTCGGTGATCTCATGCGCGGGTGCGCGGCAGACGCTGGTCACAAACAGTCTGGCCGAAAGGCTTGCGATCGGGCGAAGGGATAAGGGGCGTCCGCTCTTGATGATCGACCTCGGCGTGCCGCGCAATATCGACGAACATGTAGGCGCGATCCCAGGCATCGTGCTGCGCGATCTGGACATGCTGGGCGGGGTCACGAGTACACAAGCGGAAGAAATCGCGCAGGCTGAGGCGATTCTCGTCGAGGAACTGCGGCGCTTTCGATACTGGCTCGCCGGCCGCAGCGCCGCGCCGCGAATCGTCCGTATGCTCGCCGGCGCGAAGGGACTTGCGGCGGATGCCGCGCGGCAACTGCGTCGCGATCTTCACGGGCCGATCATTCGTTTGAAGGAGGAGGCCGCGGCGTGAAGCGACGGGCGCTGATTCTGGCCGCACACGGCAGTCGGCACGAGCCGGCCGCGAACGCGCTGCTGCGCGCGTGGGCGGAGGAGATCAGGCGCCGAGGGGGATTTGACGATGTCGTCGCGACGTTTCATCAGGGAGAGCCCCGATTCTGCGAAGTGCTTGATACGATTGAGTCGGACGAAGTTGTCGTCGTGCCGGTGATGACCAGCCAGGGTTTCTACTGCGACGAGTTTCTGCCGGCGGAGTTGAAGAGGAGCGCGAGATGCTCCGGCTTGCGATTGACGATCACGCCGCCTGTCGGCGTGCATCCGGATAGCCAGGCGCTCGTTGCAAGGCGGCTGGATGAACTCGCGAGGCGGTTCGATGCTGATCCAGCGAATTCATCCGTCGCGATTGTGGGGCACGGGACAAAGCGGAATCCGAAGAGCAGGGTCGCCACGGAGCAACTTGTCGACGCGATTCGGCGCACCGGCCAATTCGCCGACGTCGCCGCTTTCTTCCTCGACGAGGAGCCGGGCATTGAGCAAATCCCGACTCGGCTGAGACATCAGTCGATTCTCGTCGAGCCCTTCCTGATCAGCGGCGGGCATCATTCAAATCGAGACATTCCCGAGAGACTGGGGATCGAGCCGGCGGACAAACTTCCGTGCGCGGCGAGACTCGGCGATCGAACGATTCTTGTGGATTCATCCGTAGGGACCGATTCTCGCTTGATTGACGTTATTGAGTCGTTGGCGCGTGATGCAATTCAATCGGCCCCGCTTCGACTGGGGACACGCGGCAGCCGGCTGGCGAGGTGGCAGGCGAAGTGCGTGGCCGATCTGCTTCGCGCGCGGGGTACACAAGTGGAGATCGTCGATATCTCCACGCTGGGAGACCGCGTACAGGATCGGCCGATCGGCGAATTGGGCTGCGATGACCCGTTTTCTGCTGACATTGAGGCGGCACTCGAGGCGGGTGAAATCGACTTCGCGGTTCATAGCATGAAAGACCTTCCGGTGGATCGTGCGCTCGACGAATTCGGACCGTTGGGCATTGCCGCGGTTCTGCCGCGCGGGGAAGTGACGGAGTCGCTCGTTTCCCATGATCGCAGGACGCTGCGCGAATTGCCGCCTGGCGCGGTTATTGGAACAAGCAGTCCGCGGCGGGCGGCGCAGCTCTTAGCACAGAGGCCCGACTTGGTCGTCAAACCGATTCGCGGGGCAGTGGACGATCGAGTTCGGCAGGTGATGGCCGGGCGGTTCGACGCGGCCATTCTGGCAACGGCGGGGCTCGCGCGGCTTGGACTGCTCAACGATGCTTGCGAGGAGTTTTCACTTGATACATTCGTGCCCGCTCCGGCACAAGGGGCGATGGCGATTCAGGCGCGCCGCGACGATGCAGTGACATGGCGGCTGTGCGCGGAATTGGGCGACGCGGTAACGCGAAAGGCAGTGACGGCGGAACTGACATTTCTTCGGCCTTATGAACATGATGGCGAATGGGTTGCAGCCGCCCTCGCAACGGTTGAAGCCGAGTGCGTGACGCTTCGGGCGAGACTATTGTCGCACTACGGGCAGCGAGTCGAGGACGTGCGCGTGAGCGCCACAGATCCGCTTGAGGCCGCCGCAGAGGTGCTGCGCCTATTGGCGCTGAGAGTCACCCAGCCGGAGGAGTCGCTGCGATGAATACCGCTCGCGGCATGGTGTATCTCGTCGGCGCGGGACCGGGCGACCCCGGGCTCATTACCGCGCGCGGCTTGGCGCTGCTTCGCCGGGCGGATGTCATCATTCACGACCGACTCATTCCGCATGAACTCCTCGTCGAGGCACGCGATGGCGCCACGGTCATCGACGCGGGAAAGGCGTCGGGCAACCACAAGCTGACGCAGGACGAGATCAATCATCTGATCATCGAACACGCCGAGTCCGGCAGAAGCGTCGTCCGGCTCAAAGGCGGCGACCCATTGGTATTTGGCAGGGGATACGAGGAGTATCTCGCGTGCCGCCATGCGGGAATCGAGTGCGAGATCGTGCCGGGCGTTTCAAGTGCGATTGCCGCGCCGGCCGCGGCGGGCATCCCGATTACATTACGCGGCCTGGCCCGAAGCTTCGTCGTCGTGACAGCGCAGTCGGGGACATCTGACAGCGAAGAGCATCTCGATTACGAGACAATGGCGCGGATGGACACGATTGTCGTGCTGATGGGTCGGTCGATGATGCGAAACCTTGTCAGCGGGCTGTTTGCCGCGGGCAAGAGTCCGGCAACGCCGGCGGCCTGCATTCAGGAGGCCACGACGCCGCGGCAGCTCGTTGTCACCGGCACTCTGGCCGACATCTCGGATCGCGCGGACAACGCCGGGATTGCCGCGCCGATGGTCATGGTTGTCGGGCAGGTTGCGCAATATGCCGTTACGCATGGCGGGTTAGAAGCGCTCGGCTTTGGAGAGTGCAACGGAGCATTGCCGCTCGCGGGCCTTCGTGTCGTCGTCACCGGCTCCAAGTCGTTGAACCGGCGACTGACACGCATGCTGTCAGGACAGGGGGCATCGGTGATCGACTGCCCGATGATTCGCATTCGATATACCTGCGACGCGGTGCAGCGGGATCGCTGCTTTGGCATGCTGACGGAGTTTGACTGGGTTGTCTTTGCGTCGGTTCATGGCGTGCGCGGATTCCTGCGCGCCTTGCGCCAGGGTGGGCACGACTTAAGGCAGCTGGGGCGCGCGAAGATTGCCGCCGTCGGCAAGGCGACGGCGACGGCCTTGCGACGGGCGGGCCTGAATCCGGATCGCGTACCGACGGAGCAGACCGCGTCACGGCTTGTATCCGAGCTTCGTGATGACATGAGAGGCCGGCGCGTGCTATTGCCGTGCGGTGATGCGTCGCGGGATGAACTGCCAGACGGTCTTTCACGGGCCGGGGCGATTGTCGATCGACTCGTGGTGTACGAAAACACGCACGTCGTGACGCCCAAGGCAAGCATTGAAAGGCTGCGAGAGGGCTTTGACTCCATCATCTTCGGCAGTCCATCGTCCGTCGAACGATTTGCAGCATTGAATATTGAGCTCGACCGTGCCGTTATCGCGTGCATTGGGCCGACGACAGCCAAGGCCCTGCAATCCATCGGTCGAACACCTGATATCGTGCCGCGAGACTACTCCGTCGACGGACTGGTCGCGGC
>CAZCGF010000054.1:0-20820 GCA_964498115.1 uncultured Planctomycetaceae bacterium
GGCCCTGCCAACACGGGCTTGAGCTTTCAGCCGTCTGAGCTGGCCAAGCTCTCGGTGATTTTGCTGATCGCGGGGATCTGCGGACAGATGGGCGATCGGATTCGGAAGTTCTTCACCGGTCTGTTACCGCTGATGCTGATTCTGGGCCTCTTCGGCGCATTGGTGGGAATCGAAGACTTTGGAACGGGGGCCCTGCTGCTGCTCGTCGGCGGCTGCATGCTGCTCGGCGCGGGGGCGAAGGTCTGGCACCTGGCGCTGACCTGCCTGCCGGCAGTGGCGGGGATGTGCTATCTCCTCGCGGCCAAGGCGTATCGGATGGAGCGACTCAAGTCGTTCCTGGACCCCTTCGCGGATGCGCAGGGCAGCGGGTATCACCAGGTGCAATCGCTGATCACCATTGCGTCGGGCGGATGGTGGGGGCAGGGCCTTGGCGCCGGCATTCAGAAATATGGCTACCTTCCCGAAGGCCGAACGGACTTTATCTTCGCGGTGATCTGTGAAGAGTTGGGGCTGGTCGGCGGGTTGGCGGTGCTCGGGCTTTTCGCCGTTCTGATCTGGAGCGGGCGAAAGGCTATGAACAGCGCGGATACGGAGTTCGGCAGGCTCATCGCCCTCGGGGTCACGCTGACATTCGGGTTTCAGGCTGCTATCAACGTCGCCGTGGTCACGGTGTCGGTTCCGACCAAGGGAATCGGGCTTCCGCTCGTTTCGGCGGGCGGCACCGGGGTGATCCTTTACGGCCTGCTACTCGGGCTTCTTATTAACGTCGCGCGGCGTCGCATCGGCGCGACAGCGACTGAATTTTCCGGGCTGACAGCCGCCCCGGCGCGCGGCCAAGCAGATATGCGAGATTTCCCCAGTCACGCAGCGCTCTCCGCCCAGCTTTGATCCCGGGCCATCGGTGATATGCTGGAGGCGTCATGAGCGCGACACGACCCTGGTTTGTTATTGCAGGCGGCGGAACCGGCGGGCACCTATTTCCCGGGCTGGCGGTTGCCGAGGCCTTGCGCGCCATTCAAGAGGACTTCGAGGTCACCGTCTTCGGTACGAAGCGGCCGATCGATGAAATGCTGACCACGCGTCGCGGGTACGAGCTTGTTCCTCAGCAGGTGCGCGCTTTTCCAGCCAAGTTCTGGCAATGGCCCGGCTTCCTTCGGGCGTGGCGTCAGTCGGTAAAGTACGCGTGTCATCGTTTCAACGAGCGCACGCCGGCGGTCATTCTCGGCCTGGGCGGATACGGCTCGGGCCCGGCCATTACAGCGGGAGTGAAACTTGGGATACCAACGGCTCTGTTCAATCCGGATGCCGTGCCTGGTCGGGCGAATCGCAGATTCGCGCCGAAGGTTGATCAGGTTTATGTGCAATGGTCGGACTCGCAGAATCAGTTCGGCGATGGGATCGACGTGCGCGTGACGGGTTGCCCGATCAGACCTGAGTTTGGGAAGACCAATCGCCTGGCGGGCTGCCGGGCGCTCAAGCTTGATCCGGAACGGCCGACGCTGCTCATTACGGGCGCGTCGCAAGGCGCTCGCTCGATCAACGAGACGATGATCGAGCTGATGGACCTGTGGAGAGTTGCGACGGAATGGCAGATCGTGCATCTGACCGGGTCCGCGGATAAAGAATCATGTGCCGCGAGGTACAAGGAGGCGGGGGTCAAGGCGACCGTGATCGCGTTCACGGAGCAGATGGCCCACTGCATGGCGGCGGCGGACATCGTGATTTCGCGGGCGGGTGCATCGACCCTGGCGGAGATTACGGCGATGGGATTGCCGTCGGTTCTGCTGCCCTATCCGTTCGACCGGAAGCGCCATCAACACGCGAATGCGAAAGTGCTGGTGGATGCCGGCGCGGCGGAGATGATCGACGACACCAATGCACCGAAGAAGAATGCCGCGAAGCTTCGAGACTTGCTCCGTCAACTTATGCAGAGCGAACATCGGCGAACCCGGATGCGCCAGGCGGCCTCGGCGCTGGGGAGACAAACGGCGGCCGCGGAAATGGCGCACTTGCTCCACGAACTGGCGCGGACCGGGCGCTAGGCGAAGTGGATTTTGCGTTTGGGATTGATTAGACGCAGACGACTTCCTTGATCTCGGGAAGCCGGTCCTTGAGAGATTGCTCGACGCCCATCTTCAAGGTCATGCCGCTGGACGGGCAGCCGATGCAGGCGCCGAGAAGCCGGACGCTCACCACGCCGTCGTCTCCGACCTTGACCAGCTCAATGTCGCCGCCGTCGCCCTGCACGAACGGGCGAAGCTCAGCGATGATCTTCGCGACTTCCTTGCTCAGGCTTTCATGTGTTCGGGCCGTTGTCGTCAAGGACCTGTCTCCCATGAGAAGTGCCACCATGAGCATTATAACGACGATGGAGCCGGTTCGCCAAATGAGGCCGGTTTCCTGGTCAGGCGCTGCATGTGGGCGGGCCCCTCGTTCTTCATGGGAAAGACGCGCCGTAGAAAGTCGATCATGACCGGTAATGTGCGCTGGCTCTCGATGCCGTTAAACCGCAGACCCCAGCCGTGCCCCGATCCGCCGGCCCGAACGATCTCGCAGGGGCCGTCGACTTTGCGGATTGCCTCGGCAAGCAGCTCGGCCTGCGAGTACGGCACGACTGTGTCCCGATCGCCGTGGACGATCAGGACCGGCGGCGCATCGCGTCGGACATAGGTGATTGGTGAGGCTGCGGCCCACTTTTCGGCGCAGTCTTCTGGAAGGCAACCCAGGAAGCCTGCCCCGATCTTCTTGACCATCCAGCCGCCCCGATTGTAGAGCTCCGGCATGTTCGTCGGGCCGTAGATGTCGATGGCCGCGCAGACGTCGGACCTCACGCCGGGATAGGAATCGTCGGCGAAGGCGGCATGATCCTGGGCAAGTGCGAGCATAAGGGCCATGTGACCGCCGGCGGATTCGCCGCAGGCGGCAATGCGATCGGGATCGACACCGTAGTCGCTCGCCTTCGAGCGGAGAAACTTCACGGCTGCTAGGGCGTCCTGCACCTGGGCCGGATAAACGTCGCCGTCGAGCCAGAGTCGGTAGTCGGCGGTCGCCGCGGTGTAGCCCATGGAGGCGAAAAAGGCGGCCATTTCCCGGTTGTAGCCGCGGTCCCCCACCGCCCAGCCGCCGCCGTGAAAAATGAGGACGGCGGGTCGCGGGGTTGGGGCGTCGAGGGGAACAAAGATGTCCATGAGGATCGGCTTCTCGCCGCGGCGGACGAACTCGACGTTGTCAAAGGACTGGGTTTCGTAGAGGCCGAGGGGGGGCTTAGCGCAGCCGACTGAGATTGTGCAGACGGCGAATGTCAGAAGTTGGAGATTCCGCAAGGCTTTTCTCATGGACCCTTCCTTAATGTTTGGGCATTTCGTGCGGCGATTCTAGGTTGCGGAAGTAGCATCCGGCAACGCGGCGAACATCCGCCGGACTCCGGCCCGAAGTTGGATTCTCGTCATGGCATCCAATTGTACCCTTAGCGATTGACCTCTTCGACCGACACGACGCGGTGTGAGGTTAATCGCAGGCACCAGGCGATGAGAATTGCATTCAAGACCAGGAATCCGAAGAAGACGATCATTCCGCCCTTGGCGGCGGCTTCGGCGTGTTGGGGATAGAGCGGCGTCAGGTCGATGGCGGACAGGCGGATAGCCTCGCGGACCACGGACATGCAGGTCACGGTGAGGGCGATGCCGAGAGTGATTGCGGAGAGCGCCCGGCGACAGAATATCTGCTGTCTTCCTTGATCGACCCAGCCGACGATTTGAATTGCCAAGCCGATGATTGCCGCTATCAGGAAAGGTCCGGCCAACGGACCGGTGATCGCCTGCCGGGCGGGCTCGCCCATGCGGAGCCAGTACAGCCAGCCACAGATGCCACTGAGGAACATGCCAAGGAGCGCCAGCCGGGACAAAATGCGAGTCTGCGATGCGGCGATCACTTGCCCGCGGCGCTGGGCGACGCACAACTGCCAACCGACCAACAGGCACATGGTGGGAATCGCCCCGACCGCCCAAAGGCCCAGCCGTGGGAGCAACTGCGGATGAGAGTAGACCATGGACCCGGACTCATAGAGCCCGGGCCACGAGCCTGTGTCGGTGCTGAGCAGGTGGTTCTCCGTCCACGATAGGCCTGTGAAGGCGAAGCACGCCAGCGCCCCCATGCTGATTGTTGCGAGAGCGAGGGTTGACTGCCGCGCGATCCATTTCGATTTCAGCAGGTAGAGCAGATAGAACCCCACGATGAGGACGGGCAGAATCGCCATCCAGCGATGGAACAGGAGCAGGTTCGCCGTGTAGAAATTATTCTTATAGAGAATCTGCACGAAGAGGAGCGGGGCCACGCCGGCGGTGATCGCGGCACTGGTCGCGAAGGGCATCCAGTCGGTCAATACCGAACGCGCTGACACTGTGCCGGGGGTTTCCTGCTTTCGCCCGCGCGTGATGGAGGAGACGGCCAGATAGCCCACGCCCGCGAGGACATAGTTCATGAAGATGACATGGACGATCAGCGTGCCGACGTACAGCGCGAGGTAGAACGCCGTCGGGCCAGGAAAGCCGAGCGGAAAGAAGCGGTCCATCAGTTCGCCTCCTTCGCTGCGATCATTTCCGTCGCGGGGCGCGTTCCGGCGTCGTCCAGCCATTGGCGGATTTCTGAGAGGTTGGACGGCATCTCTTCAGCGGTCCACCGATCGGGCCGGCCGGCATTCTGCCAGTCGAGGAATTGGACGAGCGATTCCAATTCCTCCGGCGTTCCGGCGAACGGCGGCATGAACGGCTTGGTACGCTGGAGCTGGGCGATGTTCATCCGCTTTTGCACCGGCGTCCACGAACCGGTCAGGTGAGTCAGACCGTTGACGCCGTCGATTGTGTGACAAACACTGCACTGGAAGCGAAAGACCTTCGCTCCGGTGCGAACCTGCTGTGTCGGATACGCGGCGGCGTTTCTTAATGGAAATGGGTCGCCCGTGGTGCATCCGACTTTACGCAGGTGCGCTACCTCATCTTCGCGAATCGAATTGGAGTAGAGATACTCGCGGACGGTGAAGGGCTTGCGCACGCCTTCGCGGACGAATTCGCCGCCTGCCGTTGCTCCGAACGCCAGGGCGAGGAGCAGTGTCGCCGTCGCGCCGCTCACGAAGAGTTTTTGCCAGATGAGGCCGACCAGCGCGTACAGCCCGATCAACAAAGACGCCCCGATGGCGATGGCCATGAACATGGTCATGGCGGCGCTGCCCCCCTGCACCCACGAACGGCTGTCCTCGGGAATAACCTGCAAGTACCAGATTCCGAGGAACGGCATCAGCACCATGGGCGCGAGACAGATGGACGCCCGATTGATCAGCTCCCGGCGCTGCTCGCGGCCGAGGCTTGTCATGGTGTTAATCAACACGCAGGCGACCAAGGAGGCGATGGTGATTGAGACAATGGTGCGAAAGATCAGCGATGGCCAGAAGCTCGGATTGAAGAAACCCGACCAGACCGTCCGATCGGCAACCCATTGGCCGGGCGTCAACTGCCAGGAGAGGATTCCGTTGATCCAGAAGAGACTGAACCACGCCGCAATGGAGTAGAGCACGAGCAGGGTCATCCTTGCCCGATCCGAGAGGTCCTTGCCGCAGCGGTAGAAGCAATACCCCGCCACAACTTCCAGGCAGAAAAACGTCCACTCCGTCGCCCATACCCAGTGGAACTCGTCAACCATCACGCCGATGGTTCGCGGACTGATCTGAATGGTCGTGAACCACATGCCGACGCCGGTCAGTGCGCCGACGACAAAACTGATGAGCACAAGAAACTTGAAGTAGCCATCCAGAAACGGCCGGGCGAGGGCACACCTGCCCGACTGAGCAAGCCATTGGAAGTAGCACATCAGCAGGCCGCCGCCGATCGCGAACTGTGCGAGAAAGACGTGGAAAATTCCGAGTCCGCCGATGACCATTCCCTTGATGGCCGGGCCGAAGTCGTTCACGGGATAGTACGGAACATCCATGTCGAGCGCGTTTCTCCTGACGGTTTCGAGACGAATTCGTCGGGCGATACCGGATGATAGCAACTGGCAAACGCCGTGCCATCAGGCCGAGCATGACGGTTGGGAATTCGCGGGTATTATTGCGGCATGACCCTGTTGATCGCGCCGGTGTCCGGCGAACACATCGACGACGTTCGCGGGCAGGTTGAAGCGGCGATTGCCGGCGGAGCGGATGCCATCGAGCTGCGCCTCGACATGATCGGCGAGCTATCGGCCGACGACCTGCGGACTCTGCGACTCAACACCCCGCATGAGGTGCCGTTCATCCTGACGATTCGCTCGGTTGACGAAGGCGGACAATGGGACGGCGGCGACGACGACCGCGTGAGCCGGATGATCGAGCTTGGGCCGTTCGTCGACTACATCGATGTCGAACTCGAATTGTGGCGGCGATCGGCCAACATCCGCCAGAAGATTGAACTTGCCCTGCATCGGGCCGATCCGGCGTACCAGGACGGTGGAGAGGACGCTTCGTCGTTTGTCGCCCGTCGAAAGCTGATCCTATCCAGGCACGACTTCACCGGCCGCCCCGCAACGCTTCAGAAGGACCTAGTAGAGATGCTATCGGAGTCCGCCTGCGAGGTGCCGAAGATCGCGTGGCGGGCGCGAACCGTTCGTGACAACTTCGAAGCACTGGAGCTGACCCGAGGCTGCGCGAAGCCGCCGATGCTGATCTGCATGGGTGAGGAGGGCGTTTTGTCGCGCGTCGCATCGCGCAAGGTCGGGGCATTCGGCACTTTCGCGGCGGTTGGAAAGGGCCTTGGCACCGCAGCGGGCCAGCCGACGATAGAAGAGTTCACCTCGCTTTATCGCTGGGATCGCATCGATCGGGAGACTTCGCTATACGGCGTGATCGGCGACCCCGTCGCCCATTCGCTTAGCCCCATGGTTCACAACGCCGCCTTTGCCGTCGCGGAGATCAACGCTGTTTATGTATCGCTTCGCGTCCTGGCGGGCTATGAATCGTTTAAGGCGTTCATGGTCGAAGTGCTGGCGCGACCGTGGCTGGGCTTTCGCGGATTCTCAATCACCATTCCCCACAAGGAGAACGCCCTGAGGTTTCTGCTCGAATCGGGCAGCGACGTTTCGGCCGATGCGCAGCGAATCGGGGCAGTCAACACGCTGCTTATCCATGACAACGGGCGAATGAGCGGCAGTAACACCGATTATGACGGTGTCCTGTCATGTTTGCGCGAGACGATTGGAGGCTTGCCGGAGTCAAAGTCGCCGTTGCGGGCGGGGGTGTTGGGGGCCGGGGGCGTCGCCCGTGCGGTCGTGGCGGCACTTCGGCAGCTTGAGGCTGAGGTCACCATCTTTAATCGGACACCCGGAAGAGCAGCTAAGCTTGCCTCGGAATTCGCCTGTGGACACGCTCCGTGGGAAAAGCGGTTGGCTGCGAGTTTCGACCTGCTCGTCAATTGCACAGCCGTCGGCCTGGCCCCGGATTCCGGCGACTCCCCCCTGCCGGCGGAAGCCTTGAACCCGCCGTTGATCGTGTTCGACACGGTCTATCGGCCGGTGCGGACGCGACTCCTTCAGGACGCTGCACTGGCCGGGTGCCGGACGATCAGCGGCCTGGAACTGTTCGTGCGGCAGGCCGAGGCACAATATCGAACGTGGACCGGGCGCGAGCCACCCGATGGCGGCTATGACTCTGCGGCGATCGAGGCACTAACCGGAGACGCGGATGCCTGACACCGGCAGCCTCAGGCTTACCCCAGCCGGCAACGCGGAGTGACGGATCGTTCCACGGTCCTGAAAACGGGATTTGACCACCGGGGCGATTGCCTTCAAGATGCAGGATGATACGGAGGGTTGAGTTCGGGAAGCCCGCAGGTACCTTCAGGCCGACACGCTTATGGAGTTGTTATTCTGTTCAGACCTGCACGGCGACGAGGCCCATTACGGGCGCCTCCTCGCGCTCGGCGGGAATCTTCGGCCTCAGGTCGTCATCCTCGGGGGCGACATGCTTCCGGATGATTCGGCCCTGGACCCCCGAACAATGGGCCGAGGGCAGCCTGCCTATGTGAGGGGGGGATTTCGCAATCACATCGTCGCCCTCCGCGAGGCGACCGGCTGTAAACAGGTCTTTGTGATATTCGGCAACCACGACTGGGGCAGCAGCGTCACGGCCACCAAGGAGCTTGAGGCTGAGGGCCTTCTTTGCGTCCTCGAACCCGACAAGCCCGCTAGCCTCGACGGGCTTAATTTCCTGGGATATTCCTGCACGCCGCCGACCCCGTGGTTTGTCAAAGACTTTGAACGGCTCGACATGCCCGGGGACACGCCGCCGCTACTGGGCGGGGCGCGATGGGATGCGCGCTTCGGCCGGCCATCGACGCACGGTGCCTCATTCCTCTACTCGGGCAATAAGACCATCGCTGACGACATGGCGGCTTTGAAGCCACCGCCTGACCCGTGGGTTTTCGTGGCGCACGCACCTCCCCATGCGAGCAAGCTGGATCGCTTTTACGACGATCAGGCATGGGGATCGAAGGCGATTCGGGCTGCGATTGAGAAGCATCAGCCCTTGTTGTCACTGCACGGTCATATCCACGAGTCACCCAACGTATCAGGAGACTTTCAAGATCGACTCGGGCGCACAGTTGCGGTGAACCCCGGCCAGGGCCGCACCAAATTGCACTACGCCCAGATTCAGATTGACGTACCAAATTCCAAAGTCATTGCAGTCAAACACGGGCAGTTCGCTTGAACCTCATACTGATCGGCTACCGGGGGGCTGGGAAGACGACGATCGGCGAGATCCTTGCCCGGCGGATGGGATGGCATTTCGTCGATCTGGACGACATGATCAGTCGTCGGGCAGGCAAGTCGATCGCCGAGGTTTTTGAAACCGAGGGAGAAAGCGGGTTTCGCCGTCGAGAGCGCGAGACGTGTGAACTTCTACGAAAATCCCGAAATCAAGTCATCGCCCTGGGCGGGGGAACACTGGTTGAGCCGGAGAATCGCAATCTGGTGAAGCGGATCGGCAAGGCCGTCTGGCTGAAAGCCCCGGCGGCCGTGCTCTGGTCTCGCATCAGCCGCGACAAATCCAGCGCCCTTCGACGACCCAACCTGACCGCCACGGGCGGACTGGACGAGGTCGAACAAACATTGCGCGAGCGCGAAGCGGTGTACGCGGCGGTCGCGGCTCATGTGGTCGAGACGACGGTGGACTCGCCGGAAGCGGTGGCCGAGGCGATTGAGATGTGGTTCGCCGCCAACGATTCCGAATCCGGCTGATCCATCCCGCTCTCTACCTCGCGCATGCTGTCGGAGGTATTGCACGCCTTGCATCCTGCCGCATTTGTTAATCTTCTGGTCGGCCTGCTCGGGGCCATCGTCGGCAGTTTTCTAAACGTCGTTATTTACCGACTGCCGCGCGGCATGTCTGTGATGAAGCCGAGCCGGTCGTTTTGTCCCGACTGTCGAACGCCGATTCGTGCCCGACACAACATCCCCATCCTGAGTTGGCTGATGCTTCGGGGAAGATGCTTTTCCTGTCGGGGGCCGATCCCCTTGCGCTATCCGCTCGTTGAGGCATGCTGCGCGTTGATCTTTGTCACCGTCTGGGATCAGCTCTTCCTCGCCGGAACTCTGCCGGGCAAGATGAATCTGCCTCGCGACTGGCCGCTGCAGGTCGGCTATTTCACGCTGTTTGCCTGCCTGCTCGCTGCCTCGGTCATGGACATCGATACGTACACGCTCGACATCCGGGTGTGCGTGCTGGCGATGGTCGGGGGGGCGGCTGCCCATACAGCGCGGGGATTATCTTCGACGCCTCTTGGTACGCTGCCGCCGGCGCTTTGCGCCATTGGAGCGGCCATGGGCCTCACCTGGCTGCTCGTATGGATCGCGGTTTTGGTGTTTTCTCGACGGGCAACAAACGGGTCGGACGACGATTCGACGGACGACGGGCACGAGTCTGAGGAGCGTCAGGAGAGCCCGGCTGCGGAGTCGTTTGCACCGGCGCCGGCCATTCTGATGAGCGTGCTGATTGTCGCGCTGGTTGGGTGGCAGATTGTCGCTCCGGACTGGCCGGAAGGACTGAGACTTTCCGGCGGCGGCATCCGGGGACTCGTGGCATTCATGGTCCTCTTCTTCATGCTGATTCTCACCGGCTGGTCCGCGAAGCCGGTCGATTCGGAGATTCTTGAGGAGTTGGCGGAGACTCAGCCCAGCGCGAGGCGGATCGCTTTCGTAGAGCTGCTTTGGCTGATGCCATCTCTGACTGTCGGTATCGCCCTGTTCGCATGGTTACGCAGTCGGAATCTGCTTGGCGCGGATTGGAGCGAGGTGACAAGACAGCCTTGGCTGCCGCAATGGCTTATGATCCACTGTGCCGGGCTGGTTTTTTCCGTTGGGTCGCTTGTCTGGGGTGCGGCCTTAGGCTGGACGGTCCGGATTCTGGGAACCTTCGCGTTCGGCAAGGAGGCATACGGCACCGGAGACATCTACCTCATGGCCGCCATCGCCGCAGTGGCGGGGATCTGGAACTGCTTCCTGGGATTCTTCGCCGCCGCACTTCTTGCACTTGTCGGGATCGCGATCATCATGATCAAGCGGACGCGGCGGGCGATTCCGTTCGGCCCGTGGCTGGCCCTTGGGTCGTTCTTATTGCTGGTCCTGGAACGCCCCATGCTGGAGTTCTTTTCCGCAGCGGGCTCGACTCTCTGGAACGTCATTCAGGGTCGCGGCCTGCATTGACAAACATGCAAAGTAAACTCAAGCAAATCATTGTCTATATTAAGGTTACTGGAATGTGCCTTGCGGGGATCGCTGCGATCCTCGTTGTCTTTATGAATCGTAACTACGAAACTCGATTCTGGCCGGGAGCAACTGATCGAGACCTTCCGGTGCTATGGCTCATGCTTGGCAGCGGGGTCTCGTCTGTGATTGCCTTTTGGCTGGTAACGCGCGTTCGACGTGTGATGAAGGACGTCGCCGAGCTTGCGAGAGAGAAAAGGCAGAGCGACGAAGCAGCGGCGCAGGCTCGCCGCGCCGCAGAGCTTGAGAAGCAGGAAAAACGCATCGACGAAAAACTGACGAAGGCTCTTGGGGAACAGAATTCACAAGGCTGAGGCGGCTGGTGCTTGCCGACGGTCCTGGGTCAGACCCCGGAATGGGCGATATTCGGGCAATTCTGATTGACGCAGGCGCAGGCATCTGATATAGAAACGGGCGCAAAAACTGCCCGTGCTTGCGCCCGGGTAAGAAAATAAGTTGCGACGTTCAACCACTGGAGGAACACACAATGACACGGATGTTGCGCACCGGCGCCCTTGGTATCGGATTCTGCACATTCGCACTGGCCATGGGCACCGTCGGATGTGGACCGGACGCCAAAGACCAAAAGATCGCCGACCTCACTTCCGAAAACGATCAGCTCAAAGGCGAGTTGGAAGACCGCGACCGCAAGTACAACGATGCCCTGGTACGCCAGGGAGATTCGCAGTCGACCATCGACGAGCTCAACCAGCAGCTTGCCAAGCTCCGCGCCGGCCAGGGCAAGGAAGGCGACTGGGTTACGATGCCTTCTTTCGACATGATCTCAGTGCCGGGCTCGGTGCTGTTCGATTCGGGCAAGGCTGATTTGACGGCCGCCGGACGCGCGAAGCTGGCCCAGATCTCTTCCGACATTCGATCCCGCTATTCGGATCGTGACATCTACGTCTTCGGTCACACAGACAACCAGCCGATCCGCAAGAGCAAGTGGAAGGATAACTGGGAGTTGGGCGCTCATCGCTCGCTTTCTGTCATCCGCGCCATGCGGGATATGGGCATCCCGAATGAGAGCCTGGTACAAGCCAATTGCGGCGAGTATCGCCCCAAGCTGGCAAACTCAAACGACCGAAACCGATTCGCCAATCGGCGCGTCGAGTTCTACGCTGTGAAGAAGGGCGGCTCGGCATTGGATGTTTCCACGGCCCTGCGGTCGACCAGCGATGAATAAGTCGCCTTTGGCAGATTAAAACTGGAAAACAGCGCGAGGCCCGATGCAATCTTGTGATGAGTTGCATTGGGCCTTGTGCGTCTTATGATCAGTTGACGAATCGGGGCATTCCTGGGGCGGAGCAGGTTGGGTGATCGGAATTCTGGAATACGAGACGGCTGAAGCGGAGGCGGTGCAGACCGCCTTTTCGGCCGTTGGCGCCGATGCCGAACTCGTCAATTCAATCGATCGCCTCGACCGTTGTTCCAAGCTGGTGCTGCCGCCGACTTCTTCCTTTCGATCAGCTGTGCGTTTCATCCGAGATCGCGGATTCGTTACGCCGCTCATGCGCGCGATCGATCAGCGTCGACCTGTCCTGGGGATGGCGCAGGGCTTGCACCTTCTATTCGATGTGAGTTACGAAGAGGGCCAGCATACGGGCCTGGGCGTCATTCCCGGAAAAGTCGCGCCGTTTAATTTTGAGGGGCATCCCATCGCACAGAAGGCGCAGTTGCCCCATCGCGGGTGGAACCAGGTTCATTGGTCGAAAGCATGTCCCCTGTTTGAGGGCATTGATTCCGGGGAGAGCTTCTACTTCGATCATTCATTCCACGCCGAGCCGCTGGACATTCAACTGGTCGTCGGTCGCAGCAATCACGGCATCGACTTTTCGGCGGCAGTCTGGAGCGGCTCTGTCGTCGGAACTCAATTCCTGCCGGTGCAATCGGACAGCGCAGGCGCCAAGGTACTCCGCAATTTCGCGGCGATCTGATTGGTTTTTTTTTGACTGATTTTGATAGTGCCCCGGTGCGGCAGACCGGGGCATTGAAGAGCTATTCCGCTTCGCCGGAACCGGCCATCAGCTTGGTGGAACGGGGCTCCGCTTCGCGTGCGCAGCGCGGGCAAAGTCTGCGGCCTGCGTCCTTAGCTTCCGCTTCAGTCTTGAAAAGCACGACGTTGGACGCACGAATCATCCGGCCGCAATCGGAACTGGGCAGGTGATACACTTTTCCGTGAACGCTGCCGACGAATTTGAATTGAGACGGGTCGATTAATTCCGGAACCTGCGGCCAGGGAACCTTCGCGTCTTTCAGCGAAGCGAACCGCGAAGTTGACGGGGCAACCGAATCAGCCTTGGAAACCGGTGAGATCGCCGTCGGCGTCTGTTCCGGCTCCTCCTCGAAATCGATCTTCGGGCTTGCGTACTTTACGACGGGCATCTCGGCCTGGTTTTGCCGCTCGAGCAGGTCGAGGAAGTAATAGACAACCGTGCCCATGCCAATGACCACGCCAAAAATGGTCGCGACGAGCGCGATGGAGGCATGGCTTCGACGCTGACGGGATTGCTCGTGCGGATCCTCTTCGGCGCAAGCGGTCAGTCGCTCCACCAGGGCACGCGCCGATGAGAGGCGTTTGGCCGGATCGACCTGAAGGCAGTCTTCGAGGAGCGATCTACCGGCAGGGGTCAGTCCTGCGATTTTTTCGAAATCCGGTTGCGGGGGATCCTGATGCAGGGCAATGAGTTTTGAACGCGAGTTGGCGTGAATGAGCGGCTTACCCACCAGGGCATACAGCATCACCAGGCCCATCGAATAGACATCGCTGACCGGCTTGGTCCCCTTGCCCTTTGCAGTTTCGGGGGCGATCCAGCCCAATGAGCCGACGGCCCGACCGCGCATTTTCTCGCTTGTTTCGTCGTCGCGGACATCGGCGAGGCCGAAGTCCATGAGCTTGAGATGTCCGTGGCTGTCGAACATCAGGTTGCCCGGCTTGATGTCTCGATGAATCACGCCCCGTTCGTGTGCGAGGGCGAGCGCCCTGGCCGGGCCGATCATCAGATAGAACAATTCACGCGGCCCCATCGGACCTTTCTGATCGACGTATTCTTTCAGGGTGCCGCCGTCCATCAACTCGAGGGCGAGAAACACCTGCCCCTTGTCCTCGGCGACCTCGAAGATGGATACGACGCCGGGATGCTGTAGCTTCGCAACGGCGCGGGCTTCCTGCATGAAGAGTTCCGTGCTGAGGGAGCCGACGCGGCCGGCGCCGCGCTTGGAACAGTTGAGAATCTTCAGCGCGACGTCGCGCCGGAGCTTGTCATCGTGGCCGCGCCAGACGACGCCCATGCCGCCCTGACCCAGCACCGAGAGAACTTTGTATCTTCCAAGTTGTTGGCCCGCCCATCGCGTGTCGATGGCGACCGAGTTTGCACCTGCCGACGGGGGCAAATCAGAGCCGAATCGGCCCGAGCCCGAGCCGGAAGAACCGGTCGCGGTCGCCGGAGGATTCGCTCGTAGTTGACTAATGGCGGATGAATCGAGCTCGCGGGCGCGAAACTCTTCGCGGCAGTTGCGACAGACCAGCTTGCGGCCGAGGAGTCGCCCGGGAAGCCGATAACCCTGCTTGCATGACGGGCAGATGACCGCGACTTTGCGTTGTGGGTCACCTGCCTGATCTTTCGCTGTCATGTGGTCCATAAGCGAACGCAATCACCCCGTACCCGCGCACTACCCCTCAATTCAATCATACCCCGCTCGCCGCCAATACCAACAGAATCTTGGTGGAATCCGGCCTATCGGGCCCTGGTCGGGGGGGCGATCGCAGGATCAGCCGAGCAAGGTTCGAAGCTGCTTAAGGAAGCCGAACAATACCGGTCGGGGCAGGGTCGGCATGCCGTAGGCCGCGAGGTCCTCTCCGGCCAGGTCGTCGAGCAAGGAAATCACAGCGGCCCGGTGCGGCCGCAGTTCGCCCGCCACGCTATCCGCCGCCTCTAACCTTCCCTGGGACATGGCCTCCACATAACGGACAATTAAGGCTGCCAGTTGCTTCGATGAAGGCGGTGCTGCGGGGGTGACAGGTGTAGCGCGACGAAATCCCGGTCGGCCCTTGCCGACACCCGGCTCGCCCGGCACGGACCTTTCGTGGAGCAACCGCTGCTGAACGGCCGCGGCTTCGAGGGCGGCCCGACGAGCCTGAGCTTCGGCCTCCTCGTCGATCGGCGCCAACTCCAACTCGTCGGTTTCCTGCGGGGGGCGACGGATGTAATTGACACCGCCGCAGTGCGGACACTTCCCTTGCTGACCGGCAACCTCGCTGGGCGCTTTGACGAGTTTGTTGCAGTGTTCGCAGTGGAACTCAATCGCCACGGCGTGCCTCCCTTGCGTCGGAGATTATTCCAGCGGCAAAGCATCCGCCCCTTTGTCTCGCGACGGGCTCCGCTCTACGGCCTCGGGACTCCGCTTCCCGGTATCGGGACCCGATCGCGCTCGCCAAAGCAATCGTACAGGTACCTCCTGAAAGGGTAAAGCTTCGCGGATGCGCTTCTCGACGAATCGACGATACTGCTCGCGAACGATTGCGGCGTTATTGACAAACAGCACCACCGACGGCGGACAGACGGAAACCTGCGTCGCATAGTAGATCTTAGGTTGGGCGCCGTGCTTGCTCGACATGGGTTGCTGCGCGGCGACGGTATCCTCGATGGCCCGATTCAACTGGCCGGTGCTGACACGCATCCGGGCCTGGTTGAACAAGCTCTGAGCCAGCTCGATGGTTCCCTGAATGTTTCGCCCGGTGAGTGCGGTCGTGAATGCCACCGGTGCGTAGCTGATCTGAGGCATGGTCTTGGAGAGATAATCCCCATAGTCCTCGGCCGAGGCATTCCCTTTGGCCAGGTCCCACTTGTTGACCACGACGATGCACGGCTTGAATTCGTCCACGACGTATCGGGCGAGCTTTTTGTCCACGTCCGTGATCGGCGCGGTCGAATCAATGAGGAAGAGCACCACATCCGATCGGCGGATCGAAGCGAGGGCCCGGTTATACCCATAGAACTCGATGCTGTTGTTTGCCCGGCGCTTGGACTTGGAAACGCCTGCGGTGTCGATGGCCATGAAGGTCCGGCCGTCGATCTCAAACCGGACGTCGACCGAATCGCGCGTCGTGCCGGGCACCTCGCTGACGATGACCCGTTCCTGTCCCGCGAGAGCGTTGATGAACGTGCTCTTGCCGACGTTTCGGCGACCGACCAGAGTGATCTTCATCACCGGGTCTGGAGCTTCCAGAGGTGCGGTTTCACCCAAGCGACCGACGACTAATTCCAACATTTCGCGGCGACCGCGACCATGCAGGGCGGAAATGCAGATCGGCTCGCCATAGCCGAGGGCTGTGAAAATGCTTGCCGACATTTTGTGCTGTTCGACGTCCGCCTTGTTGGCCACAAGCTGAACCGGGACGGTCACGGTTCGGAGCAGTTTTGCGACCTCCTGGTCGAGTGGCGTGATTTCCTCGCGCACATCGACCACGAAGAGGATCAGCGATGCCCCGGAAATGGCGAATTGGATTTGTTGTTCGACGTGCTCGGTGAGATCGTCGGTGTCCTCGATGCCGTAGCCTCCGGTGTCGATCAGCTCGAAATAGCGATCGTCAATCTCGCAGATGGCGCTGACCCGATCGCGCGTCACCCCCGCCGTCGGGTCGACGATGCTCACCCGCTTCCCGGCCAGCATGTTAAGCAGGGAGCTCTTGCCGACATTCGGCCGACCTACAATTGCAACAATGGGCATCGCCATAGGCTACATTCTATCCGAATATCCGAACTCCGCACGTTCGTCAGCTTACCCGGTGCGACAGCCTGTCACGGGTTCCCTTTTCCCTTACCCGGCCGTTGCAACATCGGCCGGCGTGATTCCTTTGCCGACAAAGAGGAACAACGAAGGTACGACGATCAGATTCAGACACGTGGAGGAGATCAAACCGCCGAGGATTACCATCGCCATCGGCGTAAGGATCTCCTTGCCGGCCTCTTGACCACCGAAGACCAGCGGCAAAAGACCGCACCCGGATGAAATCGCGGTCATCAATATCGGCACCAGGCGTTCACTCGCCCCCCGCCGCACGGCATCATGAAAGTCAGCAATGCTTTCGCTTCTCTGCAGGTAGCGAATGTGCGAAATAAGCATGATCCCGTTTCTCGTCGAGATGCCGAATACGGAGATGAACCCGATGAGGGATGCCACATTCAGAATGCCGCCCGATGCATAGACACCGGCGACGCCGCCGATCAGGGCCAACGGCAAATTGAGAAGAATGAACAATGCATCCGCCGCTGAATGGAAGGCCATGTGCAGACAGAACCCCACTCCCACGATCACCACAATAGAAAGCCAGGTCAGTGTCCGTGTCGTCTGCTGGGCGCTCTCAAACTGGCCGCCGTACTCGACAAAGTACCCAGGCGGCATCGGAACCTCATCGGCGATCCGGCCCTGCAATTCTTCGACCACCCCCGCCACATCGCGGCCGGCCACATTGCACATCACCACGCTCTTCCGCTGTACGTTCTCCCGGCTGATGAAATTCGGCGACGCCTCTTCACGAATGTCCGCCACCGCCCCAAGCGGAACGTAGTATCCCTTGGGGGAAGTCAGCGGCATCCGATCCAGCTTGTCCTCCGACCACGCCTCGGGCCCGCCCAACTGAACGACGCATTCAAACCCCACGCGTCCCTCGAATAGGCGCCCAGCGGGGATGCCGCGAAAGGATGCCCGCAAAGTATCGGCGACGTCAGCGGGGCGAAGTTCGTGGCGTGCCATCGCCTTACGGTTGAATTCGTAGCGCACCGTCGCAACATCGACTTGCTGCTCCTGTGCAAGGTCCACGACGCCATCGACCTGGGCGAGGATGGATTGAATCTGCGTCGCCAATTGACGTAGCCGTCTTAGATCTTCGCCAAACACCTTTACGGCAATGCTCGCCTTCGTGCCGGACAGCATGTGATCGATCCGATGGCCGATGGGCTGGCCGATTGTTGCCTGAATACCGGGGATCATCGCCAAATCCGAGCGAATCTCAGCCAGCAGCTCGTCCCGACTTCGCGGTGTCCGGCCGACGCGCCTTGCGGCCTCCATGTCGAGTGTGAGATCAATCTCACTTGCCTCAACACCCTGAACGTGCTCATCGAGTTCGGCGCGGCCCGTTCGGCGACCAATGGCAGCCACTTCGGGCTGATTCATCAGCGTTGTTTCAACGATGGCCGCCAGCCGATCGCTCTCCTCCAACGACGTGCCGGGCGCCGTAACCGTGCTGACTACCAAAGCGCCCTCGTTAAACGGGGGAAGAAAATCGTGCCCGAAGCGGAATACGGCCACGATAGCAATTGCCGTAAGAGCGAGAGCGACCGCCGCGACTCGGACCGGCGCATCAAGCGCCCAACGCAAGGGGCGATCGTACCAGCCCATTAAGCGGCCGCTGAGTCCCGATGCGTGTGGCTTGACGGTGGTCGCACTGCCGGGCAGTAAATAGAAACATAGCACGGGCGTGAGCGTTAGCGCGACGAAAAGCGACGCGGCCAGGGAAACGGAAAACGCAACCCCCAGCGGCTGAAGCAACCTGCCCTCCACTCCTGAAAGAAAGAAAATCGGCGTGAAGACGAGCAGGATAATCAGTGTCGCGAATGCGATCGAGTTTCTCACCTCGGCGCTGGCCGAAAAAATGACCTCAATCGGCGAGCGCCGGGCCCCCACCGGAACAATGGCGTTCTCACGAAGACGACGGATCACGTTCTCCACGTCGATGATCGCGTCGTCCACCACCATTCCGATGGCAATGGCCATCCCGCCGAGGGTCATGGTGTTGATGCCGGCTCCGGTGTAACGAAGCACCAGGACCGCCGCCAAGAGCGAAAGCGGCATCGCAAGAAGTGTAATGAGGCTGGCCCTCATGCTCGCCAGAAACACCACAACCGTCAGGACGACGATGATACTGCCATCGCGCACGGCCTCGCTTGTGCTCGTCACCGCGCTCTCAATAAACCGGGATTGACGAAACAAGTCCCGGTTGATGTGCATTCCATCGGGCAATGAAGTCGCAATCTCATCCAGGGCGCGGTCAACCCGGGTCGTGAGTTCCAGGGTATTGGCGCCGGGTTGCTTGTGAATGGCGATGACCACACCGGACTCGGTGATGGGCGCCCAATCCTCAGCCCGTCGTGAGGATGAGCCCGTACCGCGTTTTATGGCGGCGCCGACCCGCACGACTCCGAGATCACCTACCGTAATCGGTCGACCGTCTCGGACCGCGACCACGGTCTCGCGAATGTCGCGTTCGTTCTTGAACCGCCCGATTCCCTGAACGACGGACTCCTGGGCCTCCTGAATAAAGAATCCCGGCGATACATTTTCGTTGGAGGAGTTAAGGGCCTGCACGACGTCCTTGACTGCGAGCCGGTATGCCTGAATGCGTGTCGGCGACAGGACCACCTGATACTGCTTCTCATCGCCGCCCAATGCGATCACCTGCGAGACACCGCCGACGGCGAGCAGCCTTTGGCGCAGGTTCACGCCCGCAAACGTGCGCAGCTCCATCGGGGAGTGCTTGTCCGAGGTAAGGGACATGAACATGATCTCGCCCATGATCGATGAAGTGGGCACCATGACCGGCGTCGATACCTGAGGCGGCAGATTCCCCGACACCGTCGCGAGACGCTCTGTAACGGTTTGCCGGGCGCGATGGATCTCCGTCCCCCACTCGAACTCCACCCAGACGACGGCGATCCCGACGGCACTTGCGGAGCGGACGCGTCGAACGTCCGCGGCGCCGTTCAGTGCCGTCTCAATAGGAAACGTCACCAGCAGCTCCATCTCCTCCGGCGCAAGGCTTTCACCCTCCACCAGCAGAGTTACCGTGGGCGCGGTCAGGTCGGGAAAGACGTCAACCGGCATGGTTGTCGCCGAGTAGATGCCGGCGCCGATCAGCAGCGCACTTAGAATGACCACGGCGAGTCGATTGTGGAGCGACCACTTGATCAGATTGTTCAACATTGCGACGTCCCTTAAGTCCTAGTGAACGTGCCCGTGTCCGATGTTCGCGGGGTACGAGAGACTCATCTTCAGGGCATTAGCGCCGCGCGTGACGACGCGCTCGCCCTCGCTCACTCCGCTTAGCACCTGCACGTAATCACGATCTCGCATCCCCAGCTCGACTTCGCGCTGCTCGAAGGACTCTCCGTCGATCAGCACAAAGGCGTATCGCTTCCCGCCCTCTCGCACGACGGCTTCATACGGAATCACCAGCGCCGACGGCGCGAAACCGGTGCGGATGGACGAATTCACCTGCATTCCCGGGCGCAACTCATGAGCCGGATCGGCGATCTCGTAGGTCAGCGCGATGGTCCGTGACGCGGAATCAACCTGTTTGCCGGTGTGGATGAGCTTCCCGCCGGAGGCCTGGACCTCGAAGACGCGATCGGCCATCCCACACGCTGAAAAATGTGCCTCGGGATTATCGGGGAGGCGGTGCAGATCGAACTCGGAAACGTGCGCAACCATCCAGAGTCGATGCGGATCGACAATGCGAAAGACGGTCTCCAGTGCGTCGACAACCTCCCCGTTCGCCGATGCCACCGCCACGATCTCGCCGCTCACGGGGGCCGTTAGCGGCATCAAAGAACTCATGCGACCTGCGTGATCGGCTAACTCGACCGACTCGGCGGTCGTGCCCAGTTCGGGGTAGCGCGAGACAGCCGTGGCGAACCATTCCTGAACCGCAGTCGCCGCGGTGACGTCGGCCTCGGCGATTGATCGCTCGCGCCGCGCCTCTCCGAGCTCTCGTTCGGACGCTGTATCGCTCGCAACGAGTCGCGCTACTCGATCAAATTCACTTTGCGCAAACAACAGTGCCGCCTTCGCGCGAGCCACCTCCTGAGCGATTCCATGTGCCTTTTGCCGTAGGTCGAGCGTTCGCTCGGCGACCTCCGCCGTCTCAAGCAGGGGCGCCTCTATCTGTGCAAGGACCTGACCGGCCTCAACCCATTCACCCAGCTGCGGCAATCGCCCGGCACTTGGCGGCAGAACCCTGCCCGCCTTTGAAGA